>CAYUIA010000078.1:0-1550 GCA_964444635.1 uncultured Gammaproteobacteria bacterium | reverse complement strand
TTTGCGACAGGATGAAATAGTAATTGGGAATCTCGTAAGCATAAAGACCGCTCCTCGTCTTTTTTAATTGCCCGGGAAATTGGTATTCTTTTATTTTCTCCGGTTCGTAAAAAAGCCAATTGTGTTCTTTGGAATCTGAATTAAAAAACAAAACGCCATTTTCGCCTAAGTATTCAAACAAAGCCGCGGTCCTTAAGTCGCTAAGCAAAACGCCGTCTAGGTTGAGCCCAATGATGGTTTCGGCAGAGTGAACTTCTTCCGGGGCATAATATCGTCTGGCGCTAAAAGGGTCGGAAAAAATTTTAAATTGTGAAATAATCAAAATAGAGACGGTGGCGAACACCACGATGGTTCTGCGTTTTGACCGGCCGCTCCAATACCAGCCGAAGAATAGAAACATTAGGGGAAAAGAATAGTCCAAAGCACGAACATGGTATTCAACCAGAGAAAATACCACAAAAATTAAAAGCAAGCCGACCAGCCAGCCACGCAAGAAAATCCTTTTTCTATCGGTGTTGGCCAAAAGTAGATCTTTCAAAAAGAGCAAAAGATAAACATGAAAAAGAATTGCTTGTGCCAGATAATTATTCAAGGTGGTCACTGAAGAAAAGTAGTTAACAGTTCCCAGCTTCAGGAGTGGTTGGAAAATATTAACAGGCAGAAAAACTAAGATGAACGAACCGATGATTGATAGGGGTAACAGAAATTTTTTATCCAAATTTAGTTTTATTATCGTCGCTAGGGCAATAATCCCCGCGCTTATTAAAAGAAGAGAAGTCAAAATAGGCAAGGGCTTCAAAGCGGCAAAAGAATCACCGACTAGTTGTAGTTGCAAGGGGTCCATTAAAATTAGGATTAGTAGATAAACAATCCACAAGGCTAAAAAAGACCCCACCAACTTTTTGCTCAACGGATTGGGTGAGATTAGGAAGGAGATAAAAATACCTAATAAAATAAGGCAAAAAGCGCCGGCGCCGGTATGATAAGTAAGCAAAACAGCAACGCCTGACAGCCAAAACAAACAAAGCCAAAAAGAACGAGAAGTGATAAAATATTTATAAAGAAAATAAAGAGAGGTTATTATTAAAACATAACTTAGGCCACTAGGATAGGTAATGCCGGTGTATTGAATCAGATTTTCATAACCAACCGCAAACCCGATGACGGCCAAAACGCCACCCATTTTTCTACCACTCAATTCTCGGCCGAAAAAAAAGAAAATTAGGGAACCGAAAAAATAAGTCAGATAAACGTTTCTAAAGTGGGTTTGAGAAACTAAGCTCAAGTAATAACCAAGAGGATAATTCAAAACTTTAATTGAAAAAATATCCAAACCCAAGTTTTTGCCAAACAAGTTGGTCTCAAAAAACAAATCATAAGGTGAATGAGGAAGATATTTAAAAATTGAGTAGTAAGAACGAAAAAAGTAACCGACCAAGAATGTCGCGATAAAGAAAAATGACCAAAAAACAGCCTGTTTTTTTAAGACAAGGCTTTTAACGAAACGCTCAAACATACCGCCTTATCGTTAATTTAACTATCAAAAACAA
>CAYUIA010000077.1:0-1841 GCA_964444635.1 uncultured Gammaproteobacteria bacterium | reverse complement strand
AACTCTATATTATCGCTACGCCTATAGGAAATCTAGGTGATATTACTCTACGCGCTTTGGAAACTTTCAAAAGCGTTGATTTGGTATTGTGCGAAGATACCAGGGTTACCAAAAATTTGCTAGATCATTATGAAGTCAACAAACATCTGATCAGTTTCCATCAACATAGCGATATGGCGAAATTCAAGGAAATTGAAAGTATACTTTTGTCCGGTAAAAATGTAGGGTTGGTGACTGATGCCGGCACCCCGGGAATTTCCGATCCTGGCGGATTGCTCATCGAATATCTTTTGAAAAAAGGTTTAGGAAACAATATTGTGGCGATTCCGGGAGTTTCCGCCGTGGTAATGGCACTCTCTATTTCCGGATTTCCTACCGACAGATTTACATTTATGGGTTTTCCTCCGCACAAAAATAAAAGACAAAAATATTTCAAAGAAGTGGCGGAAAAAGAAGATACAGTTGTTTTTTACGAATCCGGTCATCGTATTTTGAAATGTTTGAAAGAATTGAAAGAGTTGCTTGATCCCAAAAGACAAATTGTCGTGTGTCGTGAATTGACCAAAAAATTTGAAACGATTTATCGAGGAACTATTGGGGAAGTTATGGAGAATATGAAAGATGAAAGAGGGGAGTTTGTTGTAATTATTTCGAGGAAATAATTACTAAATGTCAAATATCCAATATCCAATATCAAAATTTGAAATTTGGATTTTGAAATTGATTGGAAATTGGAAATTTGATATTTGAAATTAAAAAAATATTTATGTCAAAGAAAGAAAAATTCTACTTAACCACCGCTATTCCTTACGCCAACGCCAGTCCGCATATCGGTTTCGCATTGGAATTGCTTTATACTGACGTCATGGCTCGTTATCAAAGAATGCTTGGTAAAGACGTATATTTTTTAACCGGCGCCGATGTTCATGGTCAAAAAATGTTTAAGACCGCCAAAGAAAGCAATATCCCGGTTGAAGAATTGGCTGCAAAAAATTCAGCTGAATTTGAAAATCTTGACGATCGATGGAATATTACCAACAACGACTTCATTCGTACTTCTGAAAAGCGCCACGAAGACCGCGCACAAGAATTTTGGAAAGCTGCGGAAAAAAGTGGGGATATTTATAAAAAGAAATATAGTGGTTTGTATTGTGTGGGTTGTGAGGCTTTTAAAACTGAAAAAGATTTGGTCGACGGCAAGTGTCCTGATCATCACAAAGAACCGGAATTATTGGAAGAAGAAAATTATTTTTTCAAATTATCAAAATATCAGGAGCCGCTTGAATTTTTATTTGAAAAAAATAAGGACTTTGTTTATCCGGAAAGCCGTTACAATGAAATGTATAATGTGCTAAAAAACGGATTGGAAGATATTTCTATTTCCAGATCAAAAGATAAATTACCTTGGGGTATACCAGTACCGGGGGATAAAACCCAGGTAATGTATGTTTGGTTTGACGCTTTGACCAACTATGTGACCGCTTTGGGATACAGCGAGGATGAAAAATTATTGAAAAAATATTGGCCTGCGGATGCGCATGTTATCGGCAAGGAAATCAACCGCTTCCATTCTTTGCTTTGGCCGGCAATGTTAATGTCCGCTGGTTTGGAATTACCCAAAAATATTGCCGTACACGGCTGGATGACTGTTGATGGTCAAAAAATGAGCAAAACAATAGGCAATGTCATTGATCCGATGGAAATTGTAGCAAAATATCCGTTGGAATCTGTGCGTTATTTTTTGATGCGCGAAATTCCTTTTGATAATGACGGAGATTATAGTGATGCTAAATTTAAAGAAAGATTTAATGCCGACCTGGCTAACGGTTTGGGTAATTTGA
>CAYUIA010000076.1:0-1899 GCA_964444635.1 uncultured Gammaproteobacteria bacterium | reverse complement strand
AACCCGTTCGGGTCCCATACCCCAGATCGTGGTTTTAAATAATATTTTGTATGTTGGACAATAAAAAGAAACAGCAAATCATCAAAAAGTTTGCTACTCACGCCGGAGATACGGGAAGCTCCGAAGTGCAAATCGCCATTTTAACTCATGAAATCGAGGAATTGGCAGAGCATTTGAAAACTCACCCAAAAGACCATTCTTCTCGTCGCGGGTTATTGCGCAAGGTTAGCGCTCGTCGCCGTCTTATCGCTTATCTGAAAAAAGATAATCCGGAAAGTTTTGAAGAATTGGCTAAAAAGTTGAAACTTAAACAAGCCAGAGCTATCAAAAATCCGAATGTAAAAGAAATTGAAAATTTGGACGATGATGTTTCTGACGAAGAAATTGATAAAGAATTGGAAAATGAAAAAGATAGTGAATAAAAAATCAAATCCTCTTAAACACCCCGAACAACGCGTTGGGGTGTTTATTGATGTGCAAAACATGTATTACAGCGCCAAAAATCTTTTTGGCGCCAAAGTTAATTTTGGAGAAATTGTCAGAGAAGCAGTGTCGGGTAGAAAATTGATTCGCGCTATCGCTTATGTGATTTCTACCGAAACAAAAGAAGAGCAACCCTTTTTTGAAGCGCTTTATAATTTAGGGATTGAAACTCGCGAAAAACCACTACAGACATTTTATGGTGGAGAAAAAAAGGGTGATTGGGATGTCGGAATTACGGTAGACGCCATTCGTTTATCACCAAGCCTAGATACTATTATTATAGTATCTGGCGACGGAGATTATTTACCGTTGGTAGAATATTTACAAAATCAAGGTAAGCAAGTAGAAGTGGTAGCTTTTGGCAATACGGCTTCCGCAAGACTTAAGGAAGAAGCCGATGATTTTATCGATCTGGGAGAAGATAAAGGAAAGTTTTTGATCAGAAATTATAAAAGAAATTAAAAAGGTGTCATTGCGAATCCGAAGGATGAAGCAATCTCACGGCGAGATCGCCACGGTCCGCTTAAGGCGGGCCTCGCGATGACAATATTTATTCACGGGTTGGTTTGGAGACAAGAGAGACTTCATTTTCTGAGGTCTTCACAGCTTCCAAATCATCCCATAACATTTATATGTTATGTTAGACGTAAAACAATGGTCATTGGACTGGGGCGGTCGCACTTTGACGGTGGAAACCGGCAGATACGCTCTTTTGACCAATGCCTCTTGCACTGTGCGCTATGGCGATACGGTGATTTTGGCTACGGCGGTTATGAGTAAAAATACTCGCGACGGTATTGATTTTTTCCCGTTGATGGTAAATTTTGAGGAAAAAATGTATGCAGCCGGAAAAATCAAAGGCAGTCGTTTTATTAAGCGTGAAGGTAAAGCTAGTGAAGAGGCTGTGCTTTCCGGCAGATTGGTAGATAGAGCTATCCGCCCTCTTTTTAATCAAGACATAAGAAATGATGTTCAGGTTATCTTAACAGCACTTTCTTTTGACGGAGAAAACGATTCTCAGGTTCCGGCTATGGTAGCCGCGGCAACAGTACTGTCTATTTCAGATATTCCTTGGAAAGGTCCGATAGCCGGTGCGCGTATTGGAAAAATTGACGGGAAATTTATTTTGAACCCGAGTTTTGCTCAAAGAGAACAGGGAGACTTTGATTTATTTGTTGCCGGAGTTCCGGAAAAAATAGTTATGGTAGAAGCGGAGGCCAAAGAAACACCGGAAGATGAAATGATTTCTGCGATGCAATTCGGCGCGCAAAATTTGAAACCGGTTTTGGATTTTATTGCTAAAATTCAGAGTGAAGTTGGTAAAGAAAAAATGGATTTTGAAAATAATTTATCCGAGATAGAAAAAAAATTACGTGAAACTGAAATCAAAGTTCGCGATTTTATCAAAAGCCATGT
>CAYUIA010000075.1:0-1916 GCA_964444635.1 uncultured Gammaproteobacteria bacterium | reverse complement strand
GCTCCACGTGCTCCTAAGGCACGCGTGTATACCAATTTCACCATATCCCCTTAAGTTATAAAATTTGACAGGGTGAATATACCAATTTCACCACGCCCGCATTTATATTGTGTGACTATTAAAACATATAAAATGTAAAAAGTAAAGGTTAAAACAATAAAAATGTCAAATATCCAATTTCCAATATCCAATCAATATCAAAATCCAAATGTCCAATTTGTCATTCCTGCGAAAGCAGGAATCCAGTGGCCATCTTACTTTTCCTGGATCCCTGCTTTCGCAGGGATGACACTTGAACATCCTTAGTAAATTTGATATTGGAAATTGGAAATTTGAAATTAAAAAACTCTTTTAATAAATTTAAACTAAAAACAAAAGAGAACTCTGTTCCCAGAATTCTCTTTAAATTATTTTTACTTATCTTCCTCTATGTCCTCCTCCGTGAGACGACCTTCCACCACTTCTACCACCTCTGTCGTTTCTATCATTTCTTTGCGGTCTTTCATACTCCACATATCCTTCCGGTTTTGGCAGTAATGCGCGAATACTCAGATTCACGCGTCCGAGATTATCAATTTCTTTTACAAGCACTTTTACTTTATCGCCGATTTTCAAAACATCGCTTGGTTTGTTGGTGCGGCTCCAAGCAATTTCACTCACATGTACCAACCCGTCTTGTCCTGGTAATACATTCACAAACGCTCCGAAATCTTCTAAGCGCACAACTTCGCCTTCGTAAGTTTCTCCGGCAGTTATTTCGTGAGTCAAAGCTTTTACCCACTCAATCGCTTTTTGCATTCCGACAGCATCCGAGGATGTGATTATCACTCGGCCGTCTTGCTCAATATCCATTTGTACACCGGTTTCATCAATAATTTTGTTAATAACTTTGCCACCCGGACCGATAACGTCACGAATTTTATCTGGATTGATTTCAATAGTGACAATCCTCGGAGCAAAAGGGGACATTTCTTTTCTTGGTTCGCTGATAGTTTGAATCATGAAATCCAAAATCTTTTCTCTAGCTTCTCTGGATTGTTTAAAAGTTTGTTTTATCAACTCCCAATTTAAACCTTCTGTTTTGGTGTCCATTTGAATAGCGGTTATACCGTCACGAGTTCCGGTAATTTTGAAATCCATACCGCCCGGACCGTCTTCTATATCTTGTAAATCAGTAATAACTTTCCAGCTATCCCCGATACTGGCCAAACCCATTGCAATACCGGCTACCGGTTTTTTGATAGGCACACCAGCGTCCATAAGAGCCAATGTTGATCCGCAAGTAGAAGCCATAGAAGAACTTCCGTTGCTACCCATAACTTCAGAAACTACGCGTATAGTATAAGGAAAATCTTTTTCTTCCGGTAAAACAGGGAGAAGCGCTTTTTCTGCTAAAGCTCCGTGTCCGATAGCGCGATTACCCGGACCGCGAAGCGGGCCGGCTTCACCATAAGTGGCCGGAGTATCATTATAATGATGCATATATCTCTTGGTGCCGTCTTCCTCCATAGTGTCCAAAGTTTGTTTGTCTCCTGGCGCGCCCAAAGTAATTACGGAAAGCACTTGAGTATCTCCGCGCATAAATAAGCCAGTGCCGTGAGTGCGCGGCAATAAACCGACTTCACAATGCAACGGTCGAACATCTTCTATCCCTCGACCGTCCAAACGCTGTCCTTTTTCCAAAATTCTAGCGGTGATAAATTCTTCAATATAAATTTTTACTCTGGATAAAATAACTGTCTGAATTTGTTCTTCCGCCCCTTCGGTTTGCAACATTTCTTTTATCGCTTCACTAATTTTATCAACCATAGCCACGCGCTCCGTACGTCCTTTTTTAGGCACATCAAAAATCCAATCCTCAACATGGCTTTTGATAAAATCGCGAACTTTGATTTCAGTTTCACGTAATTTTTTTT
>CAYUIA010000074.1:0-1924 GCA_964444635.1 uncultured Gammaproteobacteria bacterium | reverse complement strand
AATCAGCCACGATTTCTTAACGCTTTTTAGACGTTTACGTTCGAATAAAATAATATCAAAATCAGACGACCTTGTCAAGGTGTTTAGATCCACGGGGTTTACCCTGTGAAATAATTTTTACCCTCAGGTAAAAATTGGCGCTTTGCGCTGTTTAGCAGGGTTCACCCCAGTGAAATCCTGCCTTCGGCAGGTTCGTCCCGATATAAAATCGGGACGAAATTTCACGGGGTGAATAAAAAAAGCGCCACCTGAATAAAGCAACGCTTAGAGTTTGTCGAAATTTCTTTCGAAAAACTTTTTCTGATAGTTAATAAATCTATCAACTCCAGGATCTTCGTTTGTGAAGAAAACAGGGGCTATTTCATACATTCTACCAACTTCAGAAGACTCTTCCTGGGTTTCTCCGTCTTTTGATACTTTTACAGCATCATCTTTGTCTCCACCGTGCATGAAAACCTCCAAAAAATAAAAAAATAAAAAACAAAAAGAACAAGTTACATTACCCTATTTTGACGGTTTTGTCAATACTCCTATCCCCACCCCATCCTGACCGTCTTTTTTTATTCAATAATCCGTCTTTGGTTCACAAAAGCGAGCATTTAAAGTTTTTCTGTCATTCCTGCGAAAGCAGGAATCCGGTGGCAATATTTAATTTTTAACTTTCCTGGATCCCTGCCTTTCCCAAAGGGAGGCCTTTGGCCCGCGGGGATGACACTTGTTGCGTTTTTATATCAATTGCTTCTGTACTGGCTTGGTTATTTCTTTCTCCCCTACCAATCCTATTTTCCCAAACACCCCGTCATATCCCGGTTGAAGATCCACCCGGCCGGTGCGCATATTATTGATAGCCGACCAAAGTTCCGGATAATGGGTGTGCTTTTCTATTTCTTTTTCACTCGCTTTTATCAAAATATAAAATTCACTGCCGATATTTTTGATCAGATGTTCATACTCGGCTACAACTTTTTTGGATTTGGAGCCAACTCCCAAAATTTGCGATAAAATTTCAGCCAACGGAACAATGTATTTATGTGGAATAAATTTTTCCCACGGAATTTCGCCCACTTCCCTACTGGCCAAATCATCCACCCGATGTTCCACCCCGATAGTTAACGGTTTTTTGCATTTTGGACAAATATTTTTTTCTTTCTTACTTTGTTTGGGAGATAAACAAACATTACAAACCGCATGGCCGTCGTATTGGTACATTCCTTCTTCCGGATAAAACTCAATCGTGTATAAAAACTTTTTTTTGTCTCCGGTAAAAATTATTTTCTTGATTTCGTCATAGGTAATTTCACTTTCTTTGGCAAAAGAAAACACATTGGCCTCGCGTCCGAGTTTTTCCAAGCTGTGCGCGTCGGAATTTGACACCAAAGTTATTTTATCCAGTTTTTCCAAACGATGATTCATGGTCGGATCACTGCTGAGTCCCGTTTCAATCGCACCGATTTGGTCGGTGAGCTCTTCAAAACATTCTTGCAAACTGTCATAACCGGACTTGGAACCGAAAATCGCAAACCAAGGAGTCCAAGCATGCGCCGGAACCATAAAACATCTTTTATCCGCGCGTAAAATCAATTCCAAAAGTTTTTTTGCGGATAATCCGATAATCGGCCGACCATCGGATCGACGATTGAGTCCGAGGTTGTCAAAATCCGCATTAATTTTTTCCACTGCTTGTAAACTTGGCGCGAAAATGAGCAAATGTACACGGCGACATTTTTCTTTGTCGCGATAAATGCAAGAAATTTCCGTACCAAGTATGAAGCGTGTCGGGTTACCCTCCTCTCCTTTATAAGGAGAGGACTGAGGTGAGGTAGTTAATTTAAATAACCCTGTCTTACCAACTTCTTCCAAATTTTCTTTGATATGCTCAAACCATTTCGGGTGCGTAAAATCGCCGGTAGCGACAATGTCTATA
>CAYUIA010000073.1:0-1933 GCA_964444635.1 uncultured Gammaproteobacteria bacterium | reverse complement strand
TTGAAACGACCGTAAGCGACAAGAGCAACAATCAAACCGACGACAATTATCACGTAGAACTTTTTTTGTTTGTAGAAAGACATAACTGTGAAAATTATAAATTATAAATTTTAAAATTATTTATTAAAATATCAAATATCCAATATCTAATTTCCAATCAATATCAAATTTCAAATACTTTTAAAATTGGTCATTTGGGCTTTATTTGACATTGGAAATTGGAAATTTGAAATTAAACGTTCTATTTCAAATATTAAATATGTTCCCACTCTTCTGTCTTTTTCAAATATCCGTCTTTTATACTATCAAAATACTCTTTCGCTTCTTCATAATTATTCCCTATCTTCCCGTCTAGAATAGCTTCTTCAATATCTTTTTTTATTTTTCCAACTGTCGGACCTGGTTTGAGACCACACGCTTCCATGATCTCGTCTCCTCTTACCGGTGATTGAAAAGCTCGCATCTTATCTATCTCCAGAACTTCGACTATTCTTTTTTCCAAGTTATCATAATTTTTCAAACGCTGTTCTTTTTTATTAGGATTTCCAGTAGTAATATCACATCGCCCTAAAATCAATAATTCCGGCAATTCATCTCCTAAGCCCACAATTAGACGTCGTACAGCCGAGTCTGTAACACCACTATCCATTAGAGCTATTGGGTGTTGATGCCAACGAACAATCTTAGTTACAAATTTTGCTTCTTCTTTGGACGTTTTCAGACGTCGACAAATATCATAAGCCATTTTCCGACCCAAATGTTCGTGCTGATTAAAAGTCCAACCGGTTTTGGGAATAAATTTCTTTGTCCCGGGTTTACCGATATCATGAAGCAAGGCGGCAAATCTCAATAAAGTATTATCCGAATATAACGCTACATTATCCACCACTTTAAAAGTGTGAACTAAATTATTTTTGTGTTGATGACCATAAACTTCTTCCACTCCGTCTAGTTTACTAACCTCGGGTAACAACATATCCATCAACCCGGTATGAAACATCAAAATCAAACCGATTGAAGGTTCTTTGGTGGAAAGTAGTTTAAACAATTCTTCTTTTATTCTTTCTGCGGAAATTATTTTCAAACGCTGACAATTTTTGTTTATAGATTCCAAAACTTTTTTTTCAATAGAAAAGTTGAGTTGCGAAGCAAAACGAACAGCTCGCAACATCCGCAACGGATCTTCACTAAACGTATTGTCCGGATCAAGCGGTGTTTTCAAAACTTTTTCTTTCAAATCAAGTTGCCCGTCAAACGGATCAATGATATTTTTTTTCAAAATAGTCGGAGTAATTTTTTTTAACATTATTTCTGTGGGTATAGCCATGGCATTAACCGTAAAATCGCGGCGACTCAAATCGGTTTGCAAAGTTGTCGGAGAAACTTTGGGTTTACGAGATTTTTCTTCATACACTTCACTGCGTGCTCCGGCAAATTCCAATTCTATCTTTTCTTCACCTTCTCCCAAAATATACCGAGCCGTATCAAAATCAGGAAACTCTACCAGACTCCCGGCTTGCTTCATTTTTTCATCCAATGCTTTGGCAAAAAACAAACCACTACCCACTACCACGAAATCCCAATCTTTTTTTTGTTCCCGATCAAGCAACATGTCTCGCACCGCTCCACCAACCAAAAAAATCGGCATCTTTTCTTTTTTTGCCACAGCAACGATTTCTTTTAGCACTTTTTTATTCCAATCCATAAAATTTCTAAAAATTGAATCGGGGAACAAAGTTTGGATATTTATTTAAATTTTTTTACCGCGATCAATATACTGCCTGGCTGTTTCCTCGACAATTATCCCTTGGTCAACAAAATTTTCCAAAACTTTTTCCATCGTAATCATCCCATCTTTAACCCCGGTTTGAATAGCGGATTTGATTTGGTTGATATTATTTTCTTTTATCAAATTGGCTACTGCCGGCGTATT
>CAYUIA010000072.1:0-1955 GCA_964444635.1 uncultured Gammaproteobacteria bacterium | reverse complement strand
ATCCGCCGAAGGAATAATAAAGCATCCATTCAATAAAACAGCGATAAAAATCGCAAAAACGATCGTAATAGTTTTCATAATACCCTCCAACTATCGGTTACTAAAGTTTAAATGTAAAAGAACTTAACATGGAATTTTACTTGATTTTGCACCTTTTGTCAAGCGGACTTCGTTTGTTAATTCAAAAAACGACCCAAGGGTCGTTTTTTTAAAAAAAATATTTTTACTGATAAATTTTTCCATCACAAGTCGCATAAATCGGCCCGGCCTTGTAATCGCCGTAATTTGTTTCCAGTCTGGCGATAATATGATAACAAGGTGAGATGCCGGAAGTTTTGGTATAGGTATAAGTATAAATACCTGTGTTTATAGGATCCGAGGGAATGCTGTTAAAATAAACAACGGTTGGGTTTTCCGGACAAACCCAATTTTCTCCTTCAATCCCGGTATTTATCAAACAAACGGCATTTGAATTACCGAGAATAATCTCTTTTCCTTCCGGATAATCTTTATTGTCCGTGAAATAAAGTTCCAAAGCTGTTTGCATAGCTTTTAAATCAGACAAACGATCCGTATCTTGAACTCTGGCGTTTATCATTTTTGCCACTTCATCGGTACATACAGTAAGTTTGGTTTTATCTTTGAGATAATTACAATAACTCAAATCTTCACGTTCTGTTGCAAAATGCGTAACACATGTATAATTTTTTTCTTTATCCGTTATTTTTTCACAAGACAAAGCGCTACCTCTTGCTTTACCAACATCAAAAATACAATCGAATTTATAATTTCCTTTTATCAAATTACAAGCATTATAATCTTTTTTTACTATTGCTACTCTGTCCAAACAATACCCAACCAAAGACCCGTCTTTGATTTTAGCGCAAAGCGCTCCATCTTTTTTACTTTCCGCTACTGCCAAATAGCATTTATCCGCATTGGCGGTTAAAGGACAAAGCTTTTCGTTGTTTTTTAATACCGCCAATTTATTGTAACAAAATCTTTTCACTCCGCGTTCGCCTATTTTGGCACAAAGTTTTTCGTTTTTTTGTGTTTCCGCAAATTTCAAAAGACAGTAGTCTTTTTCCGCTTTATTCATTTTGTCACATTGTTTCAGATCAGTAGCTTGTTTAGCCAATTCAGCACGACAAGCAAAATTTTCATTTTTATCTTTTATTTGTTTACACAAAGCTCCGTTTTTGGTTTTGACTGCCAAATGTAATAAACATTTTTCTTTCAATTTTGTTTCGGTCAAATTATCACACAATCCCTCTCGAGCAAAACTATTTATCACACCGACACAGCAAGAAACACGCCCGCCAAACCAATTTATTTTTTCACAATACGAACAATCCAGATTATCAGCGGCTTTTTTGACATAACAACTATTGGCTAGTAAACCTTCGGAGATATTTTCACAATCAGCGTTAAAAACCTTAAATACAAGATTTTCCGCCGTAGAAGTGGTAGAAGTTGTTTCAGCGGAAACAACCAACGGCATAAATAAAAATACTACTGCTAAAAACAAAAATTTTCGAATAAACATAAGTTTAAATTATTAATTTTTAATTTAAAATTTTTAATTAATTTTCAATTGTCATGCTGAATTTATTTCAACACCTCCCCATTGTGTCGCATAAAGGGAGATCCCGAAACAAGTTTGGGATGACACTTTGTGTCACTTTATAAACTTTATAGACTTTACAGTCTTTATTATATCACACTTTCCCCTCTCATAAAACAAAAAACCTCTCACGAAAAGTGAAAGGTTTTTTGATATTATCTGAGATCGTCATCAGGAGAGAATGTGACAATCTCATATAAAGATTGGACCGGGGCCTTGACGTAAAGTCAGGTGCCCGGTCCGTTATGTGAAACATCAAAAGTTAGAACTAACTCTACAGTGCGGGATGTTTATACCACACTGAAGAACGAGCCTCACCGCTTGCGGTCTG
>CAYUIA010000071.1:0-2117 GCA_964444635.1 uncultured Gammaproteobacteria bacterium | reverse complement strand
TTATGAAAATACCAAAAAACTTACCTCAATTTGAGAAAAACAGCGTGGCGATTATCGTGGCGGGAAATTTAAATGCGGATTTTTATTTGGCTGATAAAGGAGAAATAAACAAAGTGTCCGGTTTTGTAGTGGAAAAGTCCAAATTTTCCGACAGAGAACAGACTGGTAAATACGGCAATGTGTTTTTTCAGTCCGGCGATAAAGCTACGGCAATGAAAAACTTTTTACAAAAAGAATCTTTTACCGCTTTTAAATCCAATCTCAAAAATGTCAATAGTGCCAAAGTCGCTTATCTATTTGCTCCGGGGACTATTAGTCCGGAATTGCAAAAACTACTTCCCAAAAAATGGGAAAAAACATTGAAAACTTATAATGGTAATTTTGTTAAATTGTCTTTGGTTGATCTTTTGAAAAAAATTTAATAACCCCTCCCTCTGCCTAGCCTGTCAGCCTATGGCGGAAGAGGGAGGTTGGGAGGGAGTGGGAGAGACTCCACCCTATCCCTCCTCTTAAATAAAAGGAGGGAATAATTTAACGCATATGTTTAAATTTCAACAAAACGAAGGAACTCTAGATAGAGTTATTCGTTTTCTAGCTTCAGTCGGCTTATTTGTTTGGGCTTATACTTCGTTTGTCGGCCCTTTGGCTTGGTTTTTATATGTGGTAAGCATAATTTTGCTTTTTACTGCGATTACCGGATTTTGCGGTGTTTATGTACTTTTTGGTATTAACACGAACAAGAAAAAATAATTTGTATTTTACTAAAATATTATGAAATTGTCCGTCAAAAAAGGGGTTAGTTTCGGATTAACTTCCGGGATTATCACCACCCTGGGTTTAATCGTCGGTCTTTTTTCCAACACCCGCTCCAGTGCGGTTATTATCAGCGGTATTTTGGTAATTGCCATAGCAGATGCCATGTCAGATGCTCTGGGAATACATGTTTCGCAGGAATCGGAAAAAAGTAACACGGAAAAAGAAGTTTGGGAATCAACTATAGCTACTTTCTTGTCAAAGTTTTTTATTGCATTATCTTTTGTTTTACCGATTTTGTTTTTACCTTTAAACATTGCAGTGGTTGCTTGTATACTTTGGGGTATTTTTTTACTTGTCACTTTTAACTATTATATTGCCAAACAAAAGAACGTTAGTCCTATGGGAATGGTTTTTGAACATTTGGCCATTGCCATTGTTGTAATTATCGTCACTTATTATGTCGGTGAAATATTAAAATAAACGGATTATGAATATTGTGAATTTAGGAAAAAACAGTCCGAAAATCAAAGAATTGAAAAAACTAGAATTGAATAAATATCGTGTTCAATCAGGTTTATTTTTGGTTGAAAATCATAATACTTTTTTTGATGCGCTCAAAAGCGGTTTTTATCCGCAAGAAATTTATGTGACTGAGGAATTTCTGTCTGATAAACAAGGTGAACTGGAAAAGTTTTTGCAAAAAACCAAACAAAATATTCCGGTTTTTCAGATTAGCGCGCCTATGAATAAACATTTCAGCTCTCTGGAAACTCCGTCCGGTTTGGCCGCTGTTTACCCTCTGCCGACAATGAGCGAGAAAATCAAAGGCAGTGTTATTTATCTCAACGGTTTGAACGATCCGGGAAATGTCGGCACGATTATCCGTTCGGCCGTGAGTTTCGGGATAGAAAATATCGTGATAGATGAAAAATGCGCCGATCCGTTTGGTCCCAAAACAATTTCCGCCACCAAAGATGCCATTTTCAAAGTCAAAATTTTTAAAGATAAAAATAGGGAAATTATAAAACAGTTACAAAAACAAACCACCATAGTCTGCGCGACTGTTTCGCAAAATAATACTGAGTTGTCCGAAGTTTTCAAAAAAACAGGGGATTACTGTATAGTTATCGGCAGTGAAGCCCGTGGGATAGATGATGAAATTTTGGCATTATCTCATGCCAATGTTTGTATCAAAACCAGTGATAAAATAGAATCGCTCAATGCCGCTTGCGCCGCTAGTATATTTCTATACGAATTTTTTAGAAGAAATTAAGACTCCACCCTATCCCTCCTCTTAAATAAAAGGAGGGGAAAACTCCTCCCTCTGCCAGAGAGGGAGGTTGGGAGGGAGTGGGAGAAAA
>CAYUIA010000070.1:0-2129 GCA_964444635.1 uncultured Gammaproteobacteria bacterium | reverse complement strand
CTAACCGGTACTTTGGCCGCATAATCCAAACACAAACGACAGGTTTTTTTATCAACACTGCATTCTACTTCTGCTTCATCAAGGATTATATGATTATCAACGACCGCATCGCCGATGGTGATTAGGTTAAACATAAACAAAAATTTTTAATTTTTAATTTTACAATTTTTAAATCTCAAAAGTCAAAACGCAAAAGTCAAAACCAAAACCTTAAATGTCAAAACTAACACAAAGTGTCATTACGAATCCGCAAAGCGGATGAAGTAATCCCACTGTTTTCTGAATTTTGTGGGATTGCTTCGTCATTACACTCCTCGCAATGACAAGGTTTTAAGGTTTTAAGCTTTAGTTTTGAGATTTGACATTTGAGTTTTGAGTTTTTACTCCAACCGGTATATGAATTCCGACGAGTATTTCCACAAACTCAACCATACTAGCAAGAAATAATCCGCCCATAGCCAGGGAAAAAATAGCATTACCAATCCAGAGAGCATAAACGAGTAAACAAAACGAACCAATGGCCAGAACTATATCCTGACGAGTTTCGTGTTCCAAAAATACGGCGTAAGTTACCAAGATAGCGCCAAGGCCGGCTAACACGTTGATGATGATATCAAATAAGGGGAGAGACATAAAATATAAAGTTAATTTCAAATGTCAAATTACCAATTTCCAATCAATGACAAATATCAAATAACAAATTTCAAATTTTGACATTTGGATTTTGAAATTGATTTGACATTGGATATTGGAAATTTAATATTTATTTGGTTTTATTAAGATATTCTATCACCGCCAAGGCCGCTACTGTTCCTTGTCCCGCAGCCACGATAATTTGTTTGTAAGGCAGATCGGTAACATCACCGGCGGCAAAAATTCCCGGGACCGATGTTTGTTGATGTCTGTCTACAATAATTTGTTTTGCTCTATCTTTTTCTACAATATCTATAAATTCGGAATTTGGAACCATGCCGACGTGAATCATCGCGCCGTCTACTGTCAATTCTTTTTCTTCATTTTTACCATCTCGTAAATCGCGATATTTCAAACCGGTTAATCTGTTTTCGCCGATAAATTCAAAAGTATCAGCATAGTGGATGATTTCTACGTTAGATAGATTTTTTACTTTTTCTATCAAAATATCATCGCCTGTCGGAAAGCCAAATTTTTTCTCTGCAGTATCTGGTTCAATAGTCATCAGATGAACTTTTTGAGCAATACCACTCATCATTACCGCAGCTTCCAGAGCGGCATTGCCGCCACCAAGCACAGCTACGGTTTTGTTTTTAAAAAGCGGACCATCACAAACAGTGCAATAGGTAATACCTTTATGGAAAAGAACCTCTTCATTTTTTGCTCCCAGGTGACGCGGGTGAATACCTGTCGCAATAAGCACAGTTTTGGCTGTTTCAGTTCTTTCTTCGTCATTACCATTGCGAGCTTTTACACTAAAACCGACTTCTTCTTTTTGAATAGTAAAAACCTTCCATCCTTCTTCTATCTCCACTTCATTGGCGCGAACATGGGTGGCAAAATTCTGAGCCAACTCATAGCCATAAATGTTTTTTATGCCCAGCCAATTGCTAACTTCTCCGGCATAAGCCACTTCACCGCCAACATCGTGAGTAATAAGTTTGAAATTAAGTTTTCTGCGAGCTGCATAAATTGCTGCACTGCAACCGGCAGCGGAACCGCCGATGATAAGTAAATCTAGCATAAAGTTATATAATATTCTAAGCCCTAATTTCTAATCTCTAAACAATATTTAAATTCAAATAGTTAATTTCAAAATATTGGATATTAGATATTGGATATTGTTTAGGATTTAGAACTTAGGAATTAGGATTTAATTAGTTTACTAAACATTTTTAATGTTTTATTTATATCTTCCGCCATTACCAGTTTTCCTCCGATACAAAATTCGACTACTCCAGCTTTTTTTAAATTAACAATATTTTCCAAATTTATTCCTCCGTCAGCTGCAACCAAGATTTTTTTATTTTGTGTAGTAAAATATTTTATTTTTTTCAAAATTGGTTTTAATAATTTTTGTCCTTGCAAACCCGGGTGAACGGTCATAAAAAGCACAGCATCAATTTTGTCTAAATATTTGGTTATTTTATCTATTT
>CAYUIA010000069.1:0-2216 GCA_964444635.1 uncultured Gammaproteobacteria bacterium | reverse complement strand
CATTTTTTGAGCATGACGGCTACGCCGATACCGCGATCTTTCGCTCTGATGGTTTATGGCGACTTGGATGTTTCCATTATTTCACAAATGCCAATGGGGCGAAAAAAAATATTGACCAGGTTGGTGGAGGAGCATAACCGCCAAAAGGCTTATGAATTTATTCGCACCCAAGTGAAGCAGGGAAGGCAGGTTTTCGTGATTTGTCCGCTTATTGAAGAAAAAAAGAAAGAAGATGAAATAGAAATAACCAACTATCGTCCGGTTTGGAGTGCGTTGCTCGAGAAAAAAAGTGTGGTAAAAGAATTTGAAAAATTAAGCAAGACAGTATTTCCCGATCTGAAAGTTGTTTATTTACACGGCAAAATGAAAGCTGATGAAAAGGACGCAGTTATGGAAAAGTTTAAAAACAAAGAAGCTGATATTTTGGTGTCTACTTCCGTGGTGGAAGTCGGAGTGGATATTCCAAATGCTACGGTAATGATGATAGAAAATGCGGAAAGATTCGGATTGGCACAGTTGCATCAATTCCGCGGACGCGTCGGCAGGAGTGCTTACCAGTCGTATTGTTTTCTATTTACCCAAAACAGCGGACAAAAAGTTTCAGAACGTTTAAAATATTTTGAAAAAGAAAACAGCGGCTTCAAATTGGCGGAAAAGGATTTGGAAATTAGAGGGCCCGGTGATGTTTACGGTACAGCGCAAAGCGGAGAAGAAAATTTGCGTTTAGCTAAGCTTACTGATCAAGAATTGGTAAAAAAAGCGCGCGAAGTTGCCCGTGATATTGCGGTTGATTTTGAAAAATATCCGATTATAAAAAAGAAATTTTTTTCTTGGGAGAAAAGTGTACACTTAGAATGAAAATGGACTTCAGTCTACGGACTACAGACTTCAGTAAAGCGAAAGAAGAAGTCCGAAGACTGTAGACTGAAGACTAAAAATCCGCCTAGGGCGGATTTTTATGTGTGTTTAATTATTTCTTGAATATTTTTTATTTCCACTATCTTGATTTTATCCATTGGCTTAAGCTTGTTTTTTGTTCCCAAATTTGTAATCACCGCTTTCATCCCGAGCTGTTCGCATTCTTTTATTCTTTTTTCCGTATAGGGGACAGGACGGATTTCGCCGTTTAGACCGACTTCGCCAAAAGATGCCAGGCGTGCATCCAGCGGTTTATCTTTAAATGCAGAGGCGATAGCTAGCGCCGCAGCCAGATCTGCCGCCGGTTCGTCAGCTGTCAATCCACCAACGACATTTAGGTGAATATCATAAGATTCCAAATTCAGGCCAACTCTTTTTTGCAATACTGCTATCAAAACATGTAAACGATTGAGGTCAAAACCACTGGCTTTGCGCACCGGATAACCAAAAGATGTTTTACTAACAAGGGCTTGGATTTCCAGGAGCATGGGACGTGTGCCTTCCATGAGACAAGTAATAACATTGCCAGATAAATTTTCTTGTCGTTCGGAAAGGAAAGAGGCAGAAGGATTTTTAACTTCCTCTAATCCGTTTTGTGCCATATTGAAAACTCCAACTTCATCCGTACTACCGAAGCGATTTTTGACTGTGCGTAAAATGCGATAAAAATGATGGCGATCGCCTTCAAGATAAAGCACTGTATCAACTAAGTGTTCTAGGGTTTTTGGCCCGGCCACTTCGCCGTCTTTGGTCACATGACCAACTAAAACAATAGCTGTATTAGTAGTTTTGGCTACTTCCATTATTTTGGTAGCACACACACGAATTTGAGACAAACCACCAGCTTCACCGTCAGACTCAGCTGAGTAAACTGTTTGAGCAGAATCAATGATTGCAAGAGTTGGTTTTTTTTCTTTGATAGTGGCGATAATTTTTTCTACGTGCGTTTCATTGGCGAGCATCAAACTGTTATTTTTTATTTCCAATCTGTCTGCGCGCATTTTTATCTGTTCGATGGATTCTTCACCGGAAATATAAATAGTGTTTTTTATGGCGTTGGCCAATTGCAGGGCGATAGTGCTTTTGCCTATCCCGGGCTCACCGCCAAGAAGTACAAAACTTCCCGGAACCAATCCGCCTCCCAAAACTCTATCCATTTCACCAATACCGGTTGTAATTCTTTTTGTTTCCGAACCCTGAATTTCGTTTAACGATACTGTTTTAATCGTCGGATAATTTATTTCTTTTTCCGTACTTTCAACTTTCAACTTTTCACTTTCAACTAATGTGCCCCATTT
>CAYUIA010000068.1:0-2236 GCA_964444635.1 uncultured Gammaproteobacteria bacterium | reverse complement strand
ACGGAAGAAGATTTGATCAATCTGCCCAAATATAATGTTTATCTCAAATTAATGATAGACGGCGTGGCTTCACGTCCTTTTAGCGCTATTACCTTACCGCCTATTGGTAGACCAACCGGTAGCTTGGAAAAAGTGGTGCGTGTTTCTCGGGAACGCTACGCCACACCGCGCGATCAGATAGAAGACAAGATTATGCGTTGGAGCGGAATGGAAGAATCCGGTGATGAAAACAGGGAATTAGATGATGATGAAGTAGAATTTAACAAAGCCGCACCTTTGGTAAAAGTTCCAGATATTGGTGGAAAAAAAGAATTTAAGAAAAATGATTTTCGCGGTGATAAAAAAGGTAAGCCAAGTTTTAATAAAAAAGATAAAAAAAGTTTTGATTTTGCTTCTTTGCGACCTGATCCGGTTTTTGTCCCGCCACCGACAGTCAAAATTCCGCATAAAGAAATCGTGCCGTCAAAACCAGTAATAAAAACCGAGCCAAAAATCATAGAACAAAAAACGACCACGCTTTCATTGTCTTCCTTACAAAACAGAGCTGAGATAAAACCACCGGAAAAGTTAGTTCAAAAAATTCCGCCTCAACCCATAGAAAAAGAAATTATTGAAGAACCTTCACAAAGTATCAATTTTAGCGACTTAAAAAGATCCCCTAAACCGCCTGCCAAACCTATTCATAAACCGCAAGAAAACAAAATAAATCCTCCAAAAAATAACAAACCTGCTAACACTGGAGGGCCAAAGCCATTAAAGCCAAATGATATAGTGACTTTTGATTAATTCAAAGAAGAGGGGCCACGCCCCAGCTAAGCGGGGCCACGCTGAGTGTGGCAATTCCCGCGCTTAGCTAAAACGGGTCACGCTGAGCGTGACTTTACCGACGCTTAGCGTCGGGATTGACAAAAGGGCTAAAATGTGCTATAATACTGTCAAATAAACTTGGGCTACGTTAAAGTCTAAAAAAGCTTCGTTCCCAAAGTAGGTCGTTTAATTAAAATTTATCTCAAAACATTTTGGGACTAAGCAAAAATATGGCTTTTCAACAAGACAGGCAAATGTATGATGTTGATTTAACCTGCGGTAAATGCGGGGCTCACATCAGCCAATTGCCATTTCAACCGACCGATCCTGACAGAAAAGTTTATTGCGCAGACTGCAATCGCGAATTTCGCAACAGTCGTCGTGATAACAACAGCCGTTATGGATCTCGCGGACCAGCCCAACAACGTCAAATGTATGATGTTGATGTAGACTGCGCCGGTTGTGGTACGAAAATTACCAAATTGCCGTTCATGCCAAGAGATGGCGGCAGACCGATTTATTGCATTGATTGTTTGAAAAAACAAAGAGCATAAAAACAAAAAATCACTCCTTCGGGAGTGATTTTTTTGTATCCCCCCCTCTGCCTGAGAGGGAGGTTAGGAGGGAGTGGGAGAGACTCCTCCCTAACCCTCCTCTTGAAGAAGAGGAGGGAATTTTGTAATCTAGAGACCATTGAAAAAAACTGATTATTTTGTTATAATTTAATGGTATGAAAGTCAAAAATAAACCTAAAATTCTGGTCTGCATGTCCGGTGGCGTAGATTCTTCTGTCGCCGCCGCTCTTTTGCTACAAGCAGGATACGATGTTACCGGAGCGTTCATGGTGAATTATGACGATAAAGAAGCTTTGACAAGTTGTTGGCGGGGGGATTATCAAGATGCTCTGCGAGTTGCTGCCAAACTCCATATTCCGCTTTTGCGTTTGAATTTTGTGCGTGAGTACAAAAAGGCAGTTTTGGATTATATGTACAGCGAATATAAAAAAGGCCGGACACCAAATCCGGATGTTTTGTGTAATAAATTTGTAAAATTTGGGTTTTGGTTGAAAAAAGCAAAAGAACTTGGTTTTGGCTATATAGCGACGGGTCATTATGCTCGACTTTCCGGTTTGTCATTCCGCGGGCCAAAGGCCTCCCTTTGGGAAAGGCAGGGATCCAGTATCAAATTACTGGCTGCCAAAGATAATAACAAAGACCAGACATATTTCTTGCACCAACTAAATCAAAATCAGTTAAAACACACGATGTTTCCAATAGGTGAATACACCAAAGATCAAGTCCGTAAATTGGCGAATAAATTCGGTTTACCAACTGCCAAAAAAGAAGAAAGTATGGGTATTTGTTTTATCGGAGAAGTGCCGATGAAAGAATTTTTACAAAAAAAGATTAAATCAAAAAAAGGAAAAATA
>CAYUIA010000067.1:0-2247 GCA_964444635.1 uncultured Gammaproteobacteria bacterium | reverse complement strand
CCTCCGTTAAACGGAGGTTTTTTAAATTATTATCCCCTTTTTACCGGTTGACGAAACTTAAAAAATAGTATAACCTGCTTTGGGGGGAAAATAGTTATTTAACAATTTATGTTTTAGTATTTAAATATTTCACCTTTAAAAACATCTCAACGGAGAGTATCATGAAAGAAAAAAGCGTAGCCGTGCTTGTGGGTTTACAGTTTGGCGATGAGGGAAAGGGACGAGTAGTTCATTCTCTGACAAAACTTCGTAATTTTGACAATGTAGTCAGGTTCCAGGGCGGAGCTAATGCCGGTCATACCATAGTAGTTGACGGCAAAAAAACAGTGCTTCATCTCATTCCTTCGGGTATTCTCTTGCCTGAAAAGACATGCATTATCGGCAACGGGGTTGTAGCAAACCCCAAAAAATTGGTTGAAGAAATAGAGGGCCTTAAACAAGCGGGAATAAGCATAGGTCCTGAAAAATTGAAAATTTCCAATCTTCTTAATGTAACAGTTCCTGTCCATATATACAAAGATGGGCAAAAAGAAGCTGATCTGGGAAGCAAAAAAATCGGAACCACCAAACGCGGAATCGGCCCCACTTATGAGGATAAAGTCGGCCGGAACGGAATCCGCTTGGGAGATCTCCTGGGAAGCGTTGATGAGCTTACCCGCAAGTTAAATTGGTTATCAAAAAATACACCTCATGCGGAATATGTTGAATCTGAAATCGCCGAACTTGTTAATTACGGTAAAATTTTGAAACCATTTGTTTGCGACACGGCGTATTACATTTCCAAAGAAATCAGGGGAGGTAAAAGTGTTTTATTTGAAGGGGCCCAAGGGTTCCTTCTTGATAATGACCACGGAACTTTTCCTTTTGTCACTTCTTCTATCACCACTGCCGGAGGCGCTTGTGTCGGGGCAGGTATCGGACCTACTGATATTGATTTGGTGATAGGTGTTTTCAAAGCCTACACTACCAGAGTTGGCGAAGGCCCTTTCATCACAGAACTCTTTGATAAAAACGGGGAAAATCTCCGTGAAAAAGGGTGTGAAAAAGGAGCAACCACCGGGAGAGATCGCAGATGTGGATGGTTGGATTTGATGGCTTTAAAACAGGCTATCAGAATTAATGGGGTAAAAGAACTTGTCTTGACCAAACTTGATGTTCTCTCAGGGTTTCCCAAAATTGAAGTTTGCGACGGCTATAAATATAAGAATTCTATATTTACAGCAAAAAGCGATTACCCTCTCTCTGAGTTGGATATCACTAAAATAAAGCCGTTATACACTCAATTTGAAGGGTGGGATGTGGACTTGAAAGACATAAGGTCTTTTGACAAACTTCCAAGAGAGGCAAAAAGATTTATTAATTTCATTGAAGAAAGATTGGGTGTTCCAATCAAAATGGTCACTCTCGGAGCGGAAGAGGGCGATTATCTTCTGAAATAACGACTAAAACATAAAAATAATAGACCCCGAACGCCGGGGTCTATTTTTATTTTTTTAAATACTCTTTCAAGATTTTTTCCAATTCTTCATATTCTTTTATTTGCATCAACTTTACTCTGACTTCTTTCATTCCCGGTATGCCTTTGAAATAAAATGCTAAATGCTTGCGAAATGTTACCAAATTTCCCTGTTTATAATATTTTTCATGCAATCTCGCATGTTTTAGAATTATTTTGATAATTTTATCATTGTCATTGCGAGCAGAGCGAAGCAATCCCATAGATTCCTGTAAATAGTGGGATTGCCACGACCCTTCGGGTCTCGCAATGACACCACTTTCAACTTTCAACTTTCTACTTTTTACTTCTTGGAAAACCCAAGGTTTTCCAAGCGCGCCTCGCCCTATCATCAATCCATCGGCTCCGGTAATTTCCAGACATTTTTTTGCACTTACACAATCAACAACATCTCCATTGGCAATGACAGGAATTTTTAATATTTTTTTTACTTTAGCAATTGCTTCCCAGTCGGCAGTTCCAGAATATCCTTGGGTTTTAGTTCTCCCATGTATAGTTATCAAATCTGCACCGGCTTTTTCCAAAATAACGGCAAATTTTATTATTTCCTCAGGATTTGACCAACCCAGTCTGGTCTTAACCGAAACCGGCAATTTTACCGCTTTTTTAACGCTTTTTACGATTTCCGCAGCAAGAGTCGGATTCTTCATCAAAGCCGCTCCGGCAGCCGTTTTTTGGGCAATTTTGGGTACCGGACAACCCATATTGAGATCTATACCATCAGGTTTAAA
>CAYUIA010000066.1:0-2264 GCA_964444635.1 uncultured Gammaproteobacteria bacterium | reverse complement strand
TGGGATTTGATGGATTTGTTGACTGAGGGCTTTACCGGTGTGCTTGGAAAAGTGGAAACCAAACCGGCTAAACACTTTCGTCCGGCTTTGGGCCAAGTAGTAAATTTCTTTTATACTTTGCAAGGTGAGGCTGCCGGAGCTCAAGCTTTTTCCAATTTTGACACTTTGCTTGCACCTTTTATCCGTTATGATAATTTGACTTACAAAGAAGTAAAGCAATGTTTGCAAGAATTTATTTTTAATGTCAATGTGCCGACTCGTGTGGGTTTTCAAACTCCTTTTACCAACGTGACTATGGATTTGAAAGTTCCGAGTTATTACAAAGATCAACCGGTGATTATAGGCGGTAAACCGCAAAAAGAAACTTACGGCGAATTTCAAGCAGAAATGGATCTTTTTAATAAAGCATTTTTTGAAGTGATGATGGAAGGGGACGCCAAAGGGCGCGTGTTTACTTTTCCGATTCCGACCTACAATATCACCAAAGATTTTGATTGGGATAATCCGGAACTCAAAAATCTCTGGGAAATGACCGCTAAATATGGCATTCCGTATTTCTCTAACTTTGTAAATTCCGATATGAATCCGGAAGACGCTCGCAGTATGTGTTGTCGTTTGCGTATTGATAATCGCGAATTGCAATCTCGCGGAGGCGGACTTTTTGGCGCCAATCCGCTTACAGGCTCTATCGGGGTGGTCACTATCAATATGCCAAGATTGGGGTATACCAGTAAAACCGAAGAAGAATTCAAAGAAAAACTCGGTCGTTTGATGGATTTGGCCAAAGATAGTTTGGAAATCAAGCGTAAAATTTTGGAAACATTGACTGAAAAAAATCTTTATCCTTATGCCAAATATTATTTGCGCAATATCAAAGCCCGTTTTGATCAATACTGGAAAAATCATTTTGGCACCATCGGTTTGGTTGGTATGAACGAAGCTGCTAAAAATTTGATGGGTAAAAATATTACGGAAAAAGAGGGTATGGATTTTGCCATCCGTATTATGAATTTTATGCGTGATCGTTTGCAAAAATATCAAGAAGAAACCGGTAGTATCTACAATTTGGAAGCTACTCCGGCCGAAGGAACTTCTTTCCGTCTTGCTAGCAAAGACAAAATCAAATATCCGGAAATTATCGTTGCCAACGAAGAAGAATATCAAAAAGGCGCTCATCCTTTTTACACCAATTCCACACAATTACCTGTAAACCATACAGATGATATTTTTGAAGCTATGGAATTGCAAGACAATTTGCAAACCAAATATACCGGCGGAACCGTAATGCATCTTTTTGTCGGAGAAAAAATAAACAGTGTAGAGTCGGTAAAAAATATGGTGAAGAAAATTTGTAATACTTATAAATTGCCTTATTTTACTTTTTCGCCGACGTTCTCCGTTTGTCCGAGTCACGGTTATATCGTCGGAGAACATTTTGAATGTCCGACTTGTAAAGCCAAAACCGAAGTTTATTCTCGCGTAGTTGGGTATCTCCGCCCGGTCCAACAATGGAATCATGGTAAAAAAGCCGAATTTGGTATGCGCAAAACTTTCAAAGTGTCGGTAAACGAAGAAGAGCCTGTGATGCAAACTACTTGCGCTAACTGTTAATATGAAAATAGGCGGATTGCAAAAATTTTCGATGATTGATTATCCGGATAAAATAGCTTGCATAGTTTTCACGCAAGGTTGCAATTTTCGCTGTCCGTACTGTCACAACCCGGAACTGGTAAAACCGGAGATGTTTGGGGAAAGTTTAAGCGAAGAAGAATTTTTTGACTTCTTGAAAGAAAGAGTAGGGAAGTTAGATGCAGTGTCTATCACTGGCGGGGAACCGACTTTACAATATGATTTGATAGAGTTTATCAAAAAAATCCGCGATTTGGGATTTCTCATCAAACTGGACACCAACGGCACCAATCCGGACATGCTCAAAGAAATCATTGATCAAAAGCTCGTAAATTATCTGGCCATGGATATCAAAGCGCCTTTCTCTAAATATGAAGAGATAACCAAAATGCCGGTAAATATAGAAAAGATAAAACAAAGCGTGGAAATGATAAAAAGCTCAGGAATAGATTATGAATTTCGCACGACTTTGGTGAAAAAACTTTTATCTCCGGAAGATATAGAACAAATAGGCAGAGATATCGCTGGCGCAAAACAATACTTTTTACAAAAATTTGTTTCCACCAAAACAGTTGATGAAAAAGTTTTAAATGAAGAAACTTATAGTGAAGAAGAATTGGAAAATCTAAAAGAAC
>CAYUIA010000065.1:0-2331 GCA_964444635.1 uncultured Gammaproteobacteria bacterium | reverse complement strand
GCCGCTTCTGCCAACCAGCCGGAATTTACCCAATCAAAAAGCCACTCATGAGTATCGCTCGGGATATTTTGCGAAATCCCAGCCCCGACCATCTTAAGCCAAGTTTTATTAAAAAATTCCTGAGAACCAAGTGGCGGTGCCATCACTATCGGAATCCCTAAAGCACAATAAAAAGAAAGTTCTGAAGGTTTGGTCCAAAGAATATCTGTTTTTCGTAAAACTTGATTGAAAGATCGGAAATAATCTTCCTTGTGAACTTCAAAAATAATATTGAGATTTTTACCAAGACTTTTTTGCATCCCATGACGGCAAATTTGTTCTTTAAAATAAAGATAAACATCGTTGCGTGTACCAGCTACCAAGTTAAAATTTATTTCTTCAGATAATATTTTTTTTCTCAAAGATAATAAAATACTGTGAGCTAAATCCCTCTGTGCTCCGGCTCCACCCACGGCAAACGTCAAAGTAAAAGGGTGTCTATGGCGCGCATCTATCTTGATATCTTTGATAAATCTGGTAACGGTATCGGAATATTTTTGACGATACATTTTTTCCGGATCCAGATTGATAAGACGTTCGGCCAAATCACTTTTCAAAATTTTTAGTTCTTTACCACCAAGATTTTCCTCTGGTAATGGGAATCCTGTTAAAAATATATTTTCTTCTTTGACCCCGTACAATTTCAATCTTTCTACAACTCGACGGCAAGGTGCCAAATACTTTATCCGACTTTTGGAAGGATCAAGCGCTACCCAAGCTCGAGAAATATCCGCATCACACAACACGCAATAAATTTCGTTTTTAAAACCATGCTCCTCAGCAAAAAAAGCCACGGTAAAAAAAGTGGTAATAAGCGGGATGTCTTCCTGATTAAGATAATTGATAAAATCTTTTCCCCAACCACGCCTGATAAGTCTATAAATCTGAGTAACTTGAAGAATGGGTTTACTCAAATCACGACGCGGATAGAATTTCGGGATAGATTGAAGTTTGTCATAAAGATTAAAGACGGGTTTACCAATTAACGGGATATGAGTAAAACGAGAAATGGCTTCATAAAATTTCCTGGTGTTTATCCAGACTTTTTTGTCTTTTTCCGGAATACCCGGGTAATTATTGGCGTTTATCACCTTGCCATTTGGTGAAAGGTGACGTAGCGGATAAGCGGCTCGTTGGTGACCGTAACCCATATCCACCGACACTATCCAAGCTTTTTGATTTTCCTCCATACATTTTTGTTTATTTTTTTATTTTTCGTAATTTCGTATTATTTTTGTAAGTTCGTACGTGATTTTCTTTTATTACGGGCTAATAAAAATCCCATGGTTTTATCAAAATGTGAAGGAAATATTTCCACAGTAAAACCGTTTTCTCGTAAAATATTTTCTATCACTTTAAAATTTCTGTTTTCACTTTGATGATACTCCAAAAAAACATTTTCTATTTTGGAAAAGATTTCTTTTTCCAAGTTTTCAAAAATTTCATATTCTCCTCCTTCGATATCTATCTTCAAAAGAGAGATGTTTTTGATTTTATTTTTCTTTATATAGTCTGCCAAATTTACAGATTTTACACTCTGGGTTTTGTCGCTTATCGGTAAGAGTGAATGATTATGACTATCTCCGCTTAAAAAAATATTTATTTCTCCGCTTTTTTTAGTTAAAGCCACATTTTCCGGTTTGATATTTTTGAATTTATTTTTTGCAATATTTTTTTGTAAAAATTCAAAATTCTCTTTTATCGGTTCCAGGGCATAAATCTTGACTTTTGGATTTTGTGCCGTCACCCAAAGAGAAAAATATCCGGCATGCGCTCCTACATCCAAAACCACCCCTTTGGCTTCTTTAATTAATTCTACGGTTGCACGATATTCGCGAAATTTAAAAACTTCATTGACAATACTCTCGTCAACATCATCGCGTAAAATCAAATTAATTTTTCTACCATTAATAATTTGTTCTCTATTATGCATAGCTATATTATACATTAAATTTAATAATAAAAAAAGCCCCAAAAAGGGGCAGAAAAAATATTAAAAATATGCTTTGATAACCTCTTCGGGAAAAACTATTTCCTCGAAGAGCTTGATCATGGTCTTGCCGAGTTCTTTGAGATTGGCAGAATTCGTGAAATTAAGTTCCTTAATCTCTTTTTCCAGAGAACTAAATTCGGCTACCATGCTTTTAAAAAAGCCATGATTTTCCACTTCACAATTAATCATTTCCCGGTACAAAATCAACCGGCGCCGCAAAACCCTCATCCTCCTGATCACCCGCAGTGAGGGCGCGGGTAATAAAGAAAAAAGTTCCTCGGCTTTTTGAGAAAGCTGAA
>CAYUIA010000064.1:0-2393 GCA_964444635.1 uncultured Gammaproteobacteria bacterium | reverse complement strand
AAATTGATTCCTTTCTTTATATTTAAACTTCTCAAAGGCGAAAAAGTTCCGGTTTACGGCGACGGTTTGAATGTACGCGATTGGATTCATGTAGTTGATCATGCGCGAGCTTTGGATTTGTTACTGCACAAAGGTATTCCTGGTGAGGTTTATAATATTGGCGTAGATAATGAAAGAAATAATTTGGAAATTACCAAAATGATTTTGAAATTGATGAATTTGGGCGAAGATAGAATAGAATATATTACCGATAGACCAGGCCACGATCGTCGTTATGCTATTGATGCGAGTAAAATAACCGCGCTTGGTTGGTCTCCGGAATATAACAAAGAAAAATTTGAACAAGGTTTGAAAGAAACTATTGATTGGTATCTCAATAATCAACCTTGGGTGGAAAATCTTTGGCAAAAAAAGAAAGACGAAATGAATAAATTTCAAAACGATTTGCAAAGATCGCAAGAAAAAATGAAATCATCAACTTAAAGTGTTAATATGCAAAAATTTCAACAATTTTCTCTGAAAAAAATAGAAGTTCCCGGTAAATTTATTATGAGCCCAGTGATACTCAAAGAGTATATAGATTTTGAAGTAAAAAGAATTTATTATATAACCAAAGTGGAGGCCCCGACCGGCGCGCATTGTCATAAAGTGGAAGAAGAATTGTTTATTTTGCTTTCCGGCACTTGCACGGCCGTGATAGACAAAGGAAACGGCTTGGAAGAAATTTCGATGACCGGACCGACTGATGCACTCTATGTTCCAGGTTATGTCTGGCATCATTTTAAAGATTTTTCTCCGGACGCCATACTTTTGGCCGTGTCTTCCACCAATTATAATCCCGACAGAAGTGATTATATAGAAAATTACGAAGAATATTTAAAAATTAGAGATGAAAAATTGAAAGTTTAATATGAAAGTTTTAATCTTGGGTTATAAGGGAATGCTCGGACAATCTTTGACCGATGAATTTAAAAACAACGGCTATGAAGTCGTACTTTGGGATAAAGAAGATATAGATGTTGGCGATTTTGAATTGTTAAATCAAAAAATAAAAGAAGCGCAACCTGATATTTTGATAAACGCTACGGCCGTGAATGCCGTGGATAAGATAGAAGAAGACCCAAATGTTTTTGAATTGGCTTGGAAAATTAATGGAGAAGCAATAGGGGAATTGGCCAAAATTTGTAAAGAACAAAATATTTTGTTGGTTCATTATTCGTCCGATTATGTTTTTTATGGTGATAAAAAGGAAGGTTACGATGAAAACAGCGAAACCAATCCCGTAGACAAATACGGGCAAACCAAAGATAGAGGAGAAAAATTATTGCAAGAAAAAGGGGATAAATATTATTTAATCCGTTTATCCAAACTGTTTGGCAAACCGGCAATAAGCGAAGGAGCGAAAAAAAGTTTTGTAGATACCATGATCTGGTTGGCAAATGAAGGCGGTAAAACACACCTTGATCTGGTGAATGAGGAAATCAGTTCTCCGACTTATGCGCCGGATTTGGCAAGATTTACCAGGAATTTGTTGGAAGAAAATAAACCCTTTGGAATTTACCATGGCGCCAATAGCGGAGTTTGTAGTTGGTATGAATTGGGAAAAGCGACGTTTGAATTGAAAAATATCAAAATAGATATTTCACCGGTGAGCGGGGATAAATTCCAGAGACCCGCAAAAAGACCGGTTTACTCGGAACTCAAAAATACGAAAATGCCGTTACAGAGAAGTTGGCAAGAAGCACTCAAAGAGTATTTAAAATAAATTAACAAAAAAACAACCTGAATAGGGTTGTTTTTTAAAATATATTTGACAAATAGAAAATTGTAAATTATTATGCGTTAATTACCATGTTGGTAATGTTCTTTAACATTTTTTTGGGAGGTTCTCATGTTAATTGAAAAAGTTGCAGGGCAGGATGTGTTGATGGAATCGGATATTCCTTTCCTTAAACTTTTCCGGAAAGGGAAAGTCAGAGAAGTCTATGAGATCGGAGAATATCTCCTAATCGTAGCCACGGACAGAATAAGCGCCTTTGATGTCATCATGAAGTCAGGCGTGCCGAAAAAAGGTGTATATCTCACCAAGCAGTCGGCATTCTGGTTCAAGTATCTGGAAAAAGAGGGTTTTGATACTCATTTCGTGAGTGATAACATTGACGAGATAGTGAATATCACCGGCGAAAAGAGGCTCAAAGAATTGAGTTGGCTTGAAGGCAGAATAATGCTTGGAAAGAAAGCGAGAGTCCTTCCTGTCGAAGCTGTCTGCAGATTCAGGATTTTCGGTTCCGCAGTCACAGCGCTCCAGACCGATACATGGATCTGGGATCCAATAGAAGCTGAAGGAGGATTGAAAGAAGGTGCGCTTATAAAGAACGGGCCGGTATTCACTC
>CAYUIA010000063.1:1418-2701 GCA_964444635.1 uncultured Gammaproteobacteria bacterium | reverse complement strand
CTTTTTTATTTACAAGTATTTCAACATGATTATTATCGGACTTTGGCGATGAGTACACATGAGATTTATCAGAAGATTCATCCCAAACGCGGACAAATATATTTTCAAGATACACGCACAGGAGAAACTTTTCCTGCAGCTATCAATCGTTATTATTATCAGATTTATGCCGTGCCCAAAGAGATAGACAGGGTTGAAATAAATAGTACAACGGAAAAAATCGCCGAGATTTTACAACTGGATGAAGAAAAAAAAGAATTGGTACGTGCCAAGCTGTCCAAAGAAAATGATCCGTTTGAATCCTTGGCGCGTAAAATTTCGGTAGAGGTCAAAGATGAATTGATGAGTTTCAATCTTAAGGGTATTTATAACTCCGCCGAAGAATATAGATATTATCCGGAAAATGATTTGGGCGGTTCGGTTTTGGGTTTTTGCAATTTGGATTCGGATAATAATATGCGCGGTAATTACGGAGCTGAAGGGTATTGGAATAAAGTATTATCCGGTAAAAGCGGTTATTTTTTTGGCGCACGAGGAGCTCGTGGTAGTTGGATAACTTTGGCCGATATGACAACCATAGAAGCCAAAGATGGAGACAATTTGGTTTTGACTATAGATAGAGCACTGCAAAATAAAGCTTGTGAATTGCTCAAAAATGGCGTTGAATCATACAAAGCCAAATCAGCGGCCCTGGTAATGATGGATCCGCAAACCGGCGCGGTTTTGGCAATGTGTTCGTATCCTGATTTTGATCCGAATAATTACGGTAAAATTGAAGATGTCAATCAATTTAACAATCAAACTATTTTTACACCGTATGAACCGGGATCGGTTTTCAAGCCAGTGGTGATGAGTATGGGTTTGGATTTGCAAGCGGTAACTCCGGATACTTTATTTAATGATCCTTGCGAGATGAAATACGGACCATATATTATTCGCAATGCTTTGAAAAAATGTTACGGTACTATTTCCATGACCGGAGTTTTGGAAAATTCGGTCAATACCGGGATGATGTGGTTGGCGGAAAAAATCGGTTGGGAAAAAATGACTGAGTATCTCAAACATTATGGATTTGGTGAGCAAACCGGCGTGGAGTTGGACAGAGAAGTGTCCGGAGATTTAAAAAATTTAGAAAAAAAATCGCAAATTGGTCCGGCTCAAGCTTCTTTTGGTCAAGGTATTACCGTTACTCCGATTCAACTTGCCGCTGCTTATAGTATCATGGCTAACGGTGGTAAAGCTATCCAACCGCATGTAGTCCAGGAAATCAGGCGAAGTGACGG
>CAYUIA010000063.1:0-1318 GCA_964444635.1 uncultured Gammaproteobacteria bacterium | reverse complement strand
CGTGCTTGGTAGTAAATTCAATGTCAGATCCAACAAAAAAAATTATAATAATGAAATCGGGATGCCCCTTACTATTATCGGGGTGGAAAAAACTCCTGGCAAAGATATTTTTGGTTGGTTTAAAGTTTTTGCCAAAGCTTTTGCGTTGCGTTTTAATCGTGATAAAAATTACCCTGATATTTTGGTGCTGGAAATGGGAGCAGATAAACCCGGAGATATTGAATATCTTATTGATATAGCGCCGTGCAAAGTTGGAGTATTAACTTTTATTGGCAATGCGCATATTGAGTTTTTTAAAACCGTGAAAAAAATCGCGCAAGAAAAACGTTTGATAGTTTCTCATCTCAAAGAAGATGGTTTTGCGGTGTTAAATTTTGATAATGAAATGGTGATGCAAAGCGCCAAAACTAACGCTGAAATTTTTACCTATGGTTTTAAAGATGGAGCTGATTTTCAAGCCACGGACATTAATGTTATTGATGATGAGCAAACAGGTTGGCCAACAGGTCTCAATTTTAAAGTTTCTTTTCGTGGTAATATTGTACCGGTATTTTTACCAGGATTTATTGCTGAACAATTTATTCCTGCGGCATTGGCTGGTTTAGTAGTCGGACATATTTTCGGAATAAATTTAGTTGATGGGGCTTTGGCTTTACGAAAAATAAAACCTTTGAGCGGACATATGCGCATTATCCCCGGAATCAAACAAACTTTACTCATTGATGATACTTATAACTCTAGTCCCGACGCAGTTAGAAGTGCTTTGAATGCTTTGACAAAAATTCACCCTCAAGATAAAGGTAAAAGAATAGCGGTTTTAGGAGATATGTTGGAACTTGGTACTGATACCGAAAACGCTCATCGAGAAATAGGTTTCAAAGTGGCGGAAAAAGAAATTGATTATTTGTTAACTGTTGGACAAGCTAGTAAAAAATTTACTGCTGTTGCGGCCAGAGAAGCGGGAATGAATGAAAACAAAGTAGCGGTTTTTGATGATAGTGCTTCAGCCGGTAAGTTTTTGCAAGATAAAATGGAAAAGGGAGATGTTGTTTTGATAAAAGGTTCGCAAGGTGCTAGGATGGAAAAAATAGTCAAAGAAGTAATGGCTGAACCTGAAAAAGCAGGAGAGTTATTAGTGCGACAAGAAGAATATTGGATGAAGAAATAAATAAAAAGATTAACACAATCCGCCGTTTTGGCGGATTGACTTTTTTTGGTTTTTTTATTATATTATTTGTTGGTTTTGGCCCGTTCGTCTATCGGTTAGGACGCCGCCTTCTCAAGGCAGTAAGAGGGGTTCGATTCCCCTACGGGCTAC
>CAYUIA010000062.1:0-2797 GCA_964444635.1 uncultured Gammaproteobacteria bacterium | reverse complement strand
TAGTGAACTTTATATCGTAGAGGGAGATTCTGCCGGCGGCTCTGCCAAACAAGGACGCAATCGTGAAAATCAAGCCATACTCCCCTTGCGCGGTAAAGTGCTCAATGTAGAACGCGCTCGTTTGGATAAAATCTTGACCAACAACGAATTGAAATCTCTCATCATCGCGCTTGGTACCAATATTGGCGAACAATTTGATATTTCTAAACTTCGTTATCATCGTATTGTTATCATGACCGATGCCGATGTTGATGGTTCTCATATCCGCACCCTGCTTTTGACTTTCTTTTACCGCTATTTTCCGGAACTTATCAATCAAGGTCATGTTTATATCGCCCAACCCCCTCTTTTTTCCGTGAAACTCGGTAAAGAAATGCATTATGCTTATAATGAAGAAGAAAAAGAAAAAATTATCAAAGAATTATCAAGCAAAAAAATAGAAAAAGCCAAAGACAAAAAATCCAAAGATACAGAGGAAGAACCGGTAGAAGAAAATCAAGCCGAAGATTCTGAAAATCAATCACTTGTTATTGGCGGAGTTAAAGTCAATATCCAACGATACAAAGGTCTTGGTGAAATGAACCCTGAGCAACTTTGGGAAACTACCATGAACCCGGAAAAACGCATGATGTTGCGTGTGAATGTAGAAGACGCGGAAAAAGCCAATGAAACATTTGAAATCCTCATGGGAGATGAGGTGGAACCTAGAAAGAAGTTTATCCAGACGTATGCGAAAGATGTGAGGAACCTAGACATCTAAATAGCTTATAAGCTTGTAAGCAGTAAAGCTGTAAAGCTAAAAAATAAAACAAACAAAAAACTTCGCCGATCGGGCGAAGTTTTTAATATAAACTATTTAAATTATTAATTACATTTTACATCATCCTTCAAATTCTTTATACCATGCATACAATTCGTCGTTGCCTTCTAAATCTTTATTGCTATCTTTTTTTTTCCATTCATTATACGCCTCAATATTAGACTCTTTCCATTCCGTAAATTTAGTACGCATTTCCTCTTCGGATTCCTCTTCTGCCCTTCTATTTTCTTCCACCATTTCTCTTACATGTTTTTTTAAAAACCCGTTTTCTTGTACATTATTACCTTCTCCCATATAATTAAAATTTAAAATAAATTAATTAACACCCTATATTCTACCCCCCCCCCCGCAATTTTTTGTCAAATGAATTTGGTCTTCGATCTTCGGACTACAGACTGCCAACTACGGTCATCCTGAGTGAAACGAAGGATCCCTTAAACAAGGCCTTAGGAAATAAGTTTGACAATAAGGGATTCTTCGCTACGCTCAGAATGACACTTGTGTCATTTAGTCATTGGCCATTGATTGGTTATTGGGAATTGGTCATTGGGATTTTTTATCTTATTTTAGCCCAAATCCCCGGTGTATACCCAACCTTGACTAAAAAATAACTTTGTGTTAATATTACAGATGTAAATCGGCTGACAGGCCGTTTTTAAATACAAAAAATATGATCGAAAAAATGATCCAATATTTCAAGGATTCTTACGCCGAGATGAAAAAAGTCACTTGGCCGACAAAAAAACAAACCATCAACTACAGCGCTTTGGTTATCGCCATGAGCGTCGGAATGGCGGTGTTTTTTTCTGTTTTGGACTACGTGTTCAATTTGGGTTTAACCAAACTCATCACTCAGTAATTTACTTTATTTTTAAAGGAGAAAATAATATGGCTAAACAAACGATGAATCTCGGTCGTCGCTGGTATGTATTGCATACCTATAGCGGATATGAGGAAAACGTAAAACACAATTTGGAACAAAGAATCGCTTCTTTTGATATGCAAGACAAGATTTTTAATATTTTGGTACCAAAAGAAAAGAAAATAAAAATTAAAAACGGTAAACGCACTACTGTGGAAGAAAAGATTTTTCCCGGTTATGTGCTTTGTGAGATGATTGTAACAGATGATTCTTGGTATGTGGTTCGCAATACCCCCAACGTTACCGGTTTTATCGGATCAGGTACTACCCCAACCCCTATAGATCAAAAAGAAATAGAAAGTTTGATGAAAAGAGTCATGGCGGAAAACACTCAGCAAAAAATTGATATGGAAGTTAATGATATCGTTCGTATCGTTGATGGTCCTTTCAAAAATTTTGAAGGCAAAGTCAGCCATGTTGATGAAGAACGTGGAAAAATCAAAGTTATGGTTACTATGTTTGGACGTGAAACCCCTGTTGAATTGGATGCATTACAAGCTAAAAAGATATAATCGGTCTTCAGACTACGGACTACAGACTAAAAAAATTATGTCTTATAGATTTGAACAGCTAGACACTTGGCAAATCGCAAGAACATTCGTAAATAAGATATATTCTTTAACAAAACAATTTCCTAAAGACGAAACTTTTGGCTTAACTATCCAGCTTAAACGTGCCGCTTTATCAATATTATTAAATATAACTGAGGGCTCCGATCGCAAATCAGATGTTGAATTCATTCGATTCCTCCGTATTGCTTATACTTCAATGGAAGAAGTAATCGCCGGATTATATATAGCTTTAGACCAAAATTATATTGAACAACAAGAATTTGAAGTAATCTATGAGCAAAGCAATGAGCTGGGAAAGAAAATAAATAGTTTAATAAAATATTTAAAAAATAATCAAACTATCGCTCCGCCAACGGAGGCTTCTCGATAGTATAGTAAATAACAATTCGGCTTTCTGAAGTCAGAAGACCGAAGACTGAAGTCTAATTCTATGGCAAAAAAATTACTTACTCAAATTAAATTGCAAATCATGGGTGGCGCCGC
>CAYUIA010000061.1:1663-2839 GCA_964444635.1 uncultured Gammaproteobacteria bacterium | reverse complement strand
TAAAAAATGTTATCGTGATGGTGCCTTTTTGTCGAACGGTAGAGGAAGGGAAAAAAGTTTTGAGCACCATGAAAGAATACGGATTGGAACGCGGTAAAAACGGATTGCAAGTTTATGTAATGTGTGAAATCCCGAGTAACGTTATTTTGGCCGACGAATTTAGTAAAATTTTTGACGGTTTTAGTATTGGCAGTAATGACTTGACTCAATTGACTCTCGGAGTGGATAGAGATAGTGCGTTGGTTTCTCATATTTATGATGAAAATAACGAAGCGGTGAAGAAATTGATTCGCGATGTTATCAAAACTGCGCATAAAAACGGTTGTAAAGTCGGGATTTGCGGACAAGCGCCAAGCGATTATCCGAAATTTGCCGAATTTCTTGTATCTGAAAGGATAGATAGTATTTCACTCAACCCCGACACTGTGCTCAAAACCGGAGAACGTATTGCTCAAATGGAAAAAAAGCAAAACTTCAGTCGTCATGGTCAAACCACTATTGAGATTATGACAAAAGTTTTTATTGCTTTGGGAGTAATCGCTTTTCTTTTGGTTTTCGGGGCTTTTATTTGGGATTCATTTTTTGAGATAGGTCGTTTGACCGAAGAAGTAAAAATAGCGAAATTTCCATTTAGTATCAATTATTTTAAAAATTAAATTATCCCGCCCTTCATAGGGCGGGTTTTTAAAAATAGTTCTTTATATAACAATCGTTTAAAAACTTTTTTGGAGGAGAAAAAAGATGCAAGAAGATCAAGTAGTCAAGACAGAAGAAAAAAAAGAAGAGAAAACTTTTGGTTTTTGTGAAAACTGCGGGCTGGTTGCCGATTGTACTGTCAGGTATGAAAAGGTCGGTTATTTGAATTTACCACATAAGTATTGTGAAAAATGTGGTAAAAGAGTTTTTTGATTTTTTGCGCCTGGGCAAAAACCGGGCGCTTTTTCATTTGCCTAAAATGTTTTTATTTTGTATGATATAAACTCAAAATATTTAAAATAACTTTATTATGACTTTACCCAAAATAACTTTGATTTTAGGAGGAGTGGCGACAATGGCCGGTGTCGGCGCTTATATAATGTGGGGAGATGGTCCGAGCAGAGACGGGGGAGGAGAAGCGCTTTTGGAAGATTATCAAGAATTTTTAGAGGATTTAAAAAACTCCAAAACAAAAGACAA
>CAYUIA010000061.1:0-1563 GCA_964444635.1 uncultured Gammaproteobacteria bacterium | reverse complement strand
TGGAAGATTATCAAGAATTTTTAGAGGATTTAAAAAACTCCAAAACAAAAGACAAGTTGTCTAGTAGCTGTGAAAATCCGGAGAAATTTGCCAAACAAATAAAAGATTTGGAAGACAGATTGGCGGATTTACAACAGAGAAAAAGCGATTTATTTGATAATATTCCGCAATTGCCCGATATCAAAGATGAAGATATTATTATCATTGAGTCAGAACCACGACCGGGCTCAGAGCCGTTGGAGCTTTCAGACGGCGATTATTCTGATCCAAGACCCGGTTCACAAGTTCCCGAGCTTTTGGAATATTACCCAAACAACGACCCGAGACCCGGTTCACAAGTTCCTGAGTTATTAGAATCATACCCCAACAATGACCCAAGGCCGGGTTCGCAAGTCCCGGAGTTGTTGGAATATTACCCAAACAACGATCCAAGACCCGGTTCACAAGTACCGGATTTATCAGATGGAGACTATTCTGACCCAAGACCCGGATCGCAGGTGCCGGAAATGTCAGATGGTAATTATTTTAATGATGTGCCGGAGTTACCGGAAATTCCCGAACATGACGGAGGAAATATCTTGGATCAAATCAATGAAATAGAACAACAGATAATCACAGAAATTAATAATTTGAAATCTCTATGCGATGAAGACGAAGTGATTTCAGATAGTTGTCCGGAAGCTTGTAAAAAATATTCCGACTGCGCGCGTTATGCCGAGGACGAAACCGAGGAAGATATCCAAGATGCTTACGATAGTTGTATGGAAGAATGTGTAAATTGGTCAAAAGAAACCGTGATTTGTATCAATAAAAAACCGATTAAAAAACCGCTGGATTGTCGAGATCTTTCTTTCTGCGCTTTGCCGGAGTATGGTGGACCAGGGTGGAAGTTTTAAGAGTAATTGATATTTTATTAACACTACGACGTTGACATATCTTATAAATATGTTATAATTTAGCACACATAACTACCGTTTGGGTCGGTAGTTCAACTGGTTAGAGCACCGCCCTGTCACGGCGGAAGTTGCGGGTTCGAGTCCCGTCCGACCCGCCATCCCGCCCTTAAATAAGGGCGGGATTATTTTTGACAAAATAAAAAAAGACGACCGATAGGCCGTCTAAAAGAACTTATTTTTTCAGTTTTTTGATAGCTTCAACTACCTGGCGTGCTTTTTTGCTCGGTTTTTTTCCAAACAATGTAAAAGCCTTTATCGGCCCAGAGTTTTTGTCCCTGTTCCAAATACGGAACTTGATGAAACTCTGATACTTTTTGACAAATACATTAATTACCGAATAGGGGACACGAAAACAATCGTGTTTTTTACCCTTGGCATCTTCAAGCCTTGGCATCAGATCAACCTTTAAAGCGGTAGAATTGAGATAGTCCGCAATCGCTTCATTGGTTTGAGGGTTAAGCGGCTCAATAAACCATTCAAAAACTTTGTTACTCATCTTGTTCTCCTTTACAAAAGTTTTTCAACAAAAAAGGTCACGAAGTGTTCGGTATATAAGAATTGAATTGAAGGAGGGGGCAATTCAATCTCAATACCAAACACATTTGTG
>CAYUIA010000060.1:0-2889 GCA_964444635.1 uncultured Gammaproteobacteria bacterium | reverse complement strand
GTCTAGTTGACAAAATTAGAAAAATATATTAAAATATTCCAGTTCCGATTTTGGAGCAAAAGTTATTTTAACAACTTTCGTTAGCAGGTGAAAAAATGGATGAATTGATCAAAGCCCTTGAAAAACAAGGCTGTTGTCCCATCACTGGTAAAAAGCTCAAGGGAGCAGAAGTGATTCGCTTCAAAGGCAGGGAGGAAGTCGTCTTTCTTTCCAGAGAAGCGGTTGAGACGGCGGCCGAAACCCTTCGGCTTAGCCCCGTTCCTTATCGCATTACCTCCATCATGGAAAGACAGGCGGGAGTAGTGGGAGTACTTGACTACACGACTATTCCGCGACATCTGGCTGCTCAGCTCTTTGTCAACTCCGGTTATAAATTACCGATACTCAAAGACAAGCCGGAAACAAGTCGCCGAAAATAGTTCTTTATTTTATAGCCCCTGCATAAGGGGCTTTTGTTTTAGAAAACACGAATCTTTGCACTAATCTGCACAAATATATAGATAAATGAAAAAAGACAAAACAGAAAACACGAATTTTTACACGAATCTGCACGAATGATACAATACAAGCAATATGAATATAATAACCAAAAACAATTTCAAACTTGAATCAAATACTTTTTTACTAATCAACAAACCCGAAGGCTGGACTAGTTTTGATGTGGTTGGATATATCCGAAAAATATTTCGCCAACAAAATCCGGAAGTTAAAAAACCGCGTGTGGGACACGCCGGGACGCTGGACCCTTTTGCTACCGGATTGCTCATTGTCGCAATCGGACGCGAAGCTACACAAGAAATTGAAAACTTCAAAAATCTACCGAAAACTTATGAAGCGACGGTGAAACTTGGTGAGACATCAGACACTGGGGATAAAACGGGAGTAATTACTCAATTTAAAATAAATTTTTTGAATAAGTTAATATTGAATATTAAATATTGGATATTAAATTTATTTTCTGGCAATATTCAGTATTCATTATTCAATATTTCTAAAAGAGTTCCTACCGAACCTGAAATAAAAAAGATGATTACTAAATTTCTCGGTCCTCAACATCAAACCCCTCCAATGTTTTCCGCTAAAAAGATAGACGGGCAACGACTTTATAAACTGGCGCGCTTAGGAAAAAAGATAAAAAGAAAAGCAAATAAGATTGAAATATTTGATTTGCAAATTTTGGATTATCAATATCCTGTTTTAAAAATAACCGTCACCTGTTCCCCCGGAACATACATCCGCACTCTGGCGGAAGATATTGGAAAAAAATTGAATACCGGGGCCTATTGCCAAGAACTAAAACGAACTAAAATTGGCGACTACGACTTAAAAGATGCAATGTGTTTGACTTCGGTCCTCAGACCTCAGGCTACAAAAAACTGAAGACCGCAGACTGAAGACCAACCAGTTTGACAAAAAGACAAATTATTGCTATAATGGAGATACAAAATTAATTCATTAACAATCTTGATTCCGGAAGTTAAACTGCCTTATCACTGTTTGTGAATTTATCCTTTTGTAATAGAAAACCGACAGGTTATGTCAAATTTCAATCTTAATAACAAAACTTCAAATTTAGCTGTATTGAGCCAAAAAATATTTTTGGCGGTTTTGTAATTGAGTATTAAAAGGATAAAAAATAGGCAATTTTTGGCTTAAAATTAGCCAAAAAATTTGACTTCCCAAAATCTTGGGATTTTTTTATTTATATTATATGAATATCGTAATCTACGCTATCGGTGGATCAATGTTTTGCTTAGTGGGCGGGGTTTTTATCGGTTATTATTGGCGCAAAAAAACCGCTTTGAAAGCAGCCAATTCCGCAGAGGCCAGAGCGGAAAAAATGCTTGAAGAAGCAAAAAATAAACACCAAACCTTAGTTTTGGAGGCAAAAGAAAAAGCAGTCCAAATCATTGATGAAGCCAAAAAAGAAGAAAGACAAATCAGACAAGATCTTTCCGCTACTCAACAGCGCTTGGAAAAAAGAGAAAGCATGTTTGATCAAAAACTTTTGGAATTGCAAGATAAACAACAAAAAATTCAAGAAAAAGTAGAGTTGGTAAACAAAGTTAAAGAAGATATTGAAAAAATTAAACAACAACAACAACAAAAACTCCAGCAAGTTGCCGGCATGACTCCGGAACAGGCCAAAGAACAGCTTTTTCGTAAAATAGAAACCGATTCTCAAAATGACTTAATGAGTCGAGTTATGAAAGTGGAAAAAGAAGCCAGTGAAGTTTATGAAGATAAAGCCAGAGAAATAATCACCACCGCAATTCAACGTTGCGCTTCTTCTCATGCCGCAGAAACCACATCAACTGCCGTAACCTTGCCAAGCGAAGAAATGAAAGGGCGTATTATTGGTAAAGAAGGTCGCAATATTAAAACAATCGAAAAATTAACTGGCTGCGAATTGATTATTGATGATACTCCGGAAACTATCACCGTTTCCGGTTTCTCCCCCATCCGTCGTCAAGTAGCTAAATTAGCTTTGGAAAAATTGATAGAAGATGGACGTATTCAACCGGCACGTATTGAAGAATTTGTAGAAAAAGCCAAACAAGACTTGGCTATTGATATCAAAAAAGCTGGCGAGGAAGCGCTATATAAACTCGGTATTACCGGACTTGACCCAAAAATGGTCAGCATTGTCGGACGTTTGAAATATCGCACTTCTTACGGTCAAAATATTCTTAACCACTCCATTGAGGTGGCCTACCTATCATCCATTATTGCCGGGGAATTAAAATTGGACGAAGCAAAAGCTAAAAAATGCGGTTTCTTCCATGACATTGGTAAAGCGGTTGATCAAGAAACACAAGGTTCTCATCCGGAAATTGGTTATGCGCTGCTTAAAAAATTCAATATTGATGAAGATATCGCTCAATCAGC
>CAYUIA010000059.1:0-2939 GCA_964444635.1 uncultured Gammaproteobacteria bacterium | reverse complement strand
ATAAAAAATGATTTGCCGATAATCAAAATTATTGACGAAGACGGCAAGATGACCGCGCAGGCCGGCAAAGAATATGCGGGTTTGACCGTAAAAGAAGCCAGAAAAAAAGTGATTGAGAATTTGATTGCCGAGGGTTTGATGATTGAAGAAAAAGATATTCCAAATAATTTATCCGTTTGTTATCGTTGTGAAACACCTATTGAACCATTGCCATCGGATCAATGGTTTGTGGCGGTAAACAAAAAATTCAAATTTAAAGGCAAAAAAATAAAAGGCATAGAACCGGGAAGTGAAGTAACTCTCAAAGAATTGATGCTTAAAGTTGTAGAAAACAAACAGATAGAGATTATTCCTGATCGTTTTGAAAAAGTATATTTCAATTGGATCAAAAATTTAAACGATTGGTGTATTTCTCGTCAGATTTGGTATGGGCACCAGATCCCTGTTTGGTATAAAGGAAAGAAAATCAAAGTCGGCATTGAAGCTCCAAAAGAAGAAGGCTGGACACAAGATCCTGACACTCTGGACACCTGGTTTAGTTCCGGACTTTGGACTTTTTCCACTTTAGGCTATCCGGAAAAAACCGCTGATTTCAAAAATTTCCATCCGACCAGTGTTTTGGAAACAGGCTATGACATTATTTTCTTTTGGGTAGCGCGCATGATTCTCATGACCACCTACGCCTTGGGAGATATTCCATTTGAAAAAGTTTATCTGCACGGTATGGTCAGAGATGAACAAGGGCGTAAGATGAGTAAATCACTCGGTAACTCTATTGATCCGCTAGACATGATTGAAAAATATGGCACAGATGCTACGCGTTTGTCTACCTTGCTTGGAAATACTCCGGGAAATGATTTGAAATTATCCGAGGAAAAAATTGCCGGTTTTCGTAATTTTACCAACAAGCTTTGGAATATTTCGCGATTTATGTTGCTCAATATTCCGCAACCCCAAAAAGATATCAAACAACCAAAAGGCAAAACAATAGCGGACAAATGGATTTTGGGTGAATTGAACAAAATAGTTGCACAAGTTACGAATAATTTGGAAAAATATAACTTTTCTTTTAGTGGAGAAATATTGCGAGATTTTACCTGGGGAGAACTTGCGGATTGGTATTTGGAAATCGCCAAAATTGAAGGATCTTCAAAAAATCCCCTCCTTACGAAGGAGGGGGCAGGGGGAGGTCAAAATTCTAAATCTGAAATTTTGAATTATATCTTAAATACTATCTTGAAATTATGGCATCCGTTTATGCCATATGTGACAGAAACTATTTGGCAGGAGGTTTATGGAGAAAATGAAATGTTGATGGTTGCATCTTGGCCAAAAATGAAAATTAAAGAAAATACTGAAAGTTTTAGCAATATCAAGAATATTATCACCGGAATTCGAGCAACCCGTGCGGATAATAAAATAGAACCAGCCAAAAAAATCAAAGCCGTTATTTCTGCCGGGCAGCAAAAGAAATTATTATCTAAGAACTTGGAAATTATCAAAGGACTGGGGAGATTGGAAGAATTGATTATTAAAAAGATAGCCAAAAAACCAAAAAATTATGTCGGTTTTGTGCAAGGAGGAGTAGAAATATTTTTGGATGTGCTCGGGAGTGTTGATTTGGAAAAAGAAAAAGTCAGATTGGAAAAAGAAATTGAAGAAACGGAAAAATATTTTGTTTCTTTACAGACAAAACTTGCCAACCAGGATTTTATGGCTCACGCTCCGGCGGTAGTGGTGGAGAAAGAGAGGTCTAAACTTGTTGAAGCACAAGAGAAATTAAATAAACTTAAAGGACAATTAAAAAAATTGTAAGGTATTTAGTATATAGTATTTAGTATTAAGTATGGAAGGTTTGGTCTTTTAATTTAAGATTAAGTTTCCATACTTGATACTTTATACCCTGCTTATTATTTAATAATTATAAAGTATGAAAATCAAAATTGATGAACAAACAATCAACGAACTTTTGACTCGCGGAGTGAGTGAGGCTATTGAAAAAGAAAGTTTGAAAAAAAAATTAGAATCCGGGAAAAAATTAAGGATTAAGTTTGGTATTGATCCGACCGGCTCGCAATTGCATATCGGCCATGCCGTGCCTTTGCAAAAATTGCGTCAGTTTCAGAAAGCCGGTCACCAGGTAATTTTGCTTATAGGCGATTATACGGCGATGATCGGCGATCCTAGCGGTCGCAATGAAACACGTCCGCCTTTGACTCCGGAGCAGGTTAAAAAAAATATGGAAACCTATGTACAGCAAGCTTCCAAAGTTATCGATATTAATAATATTGAATTGAGACACAATAGCGAATGGTTTGGAAAGCCTGACTCCGCCCGTTTATTTATGGAATTATCTTCAAAAATTACCGTGGCGAGAATTTTGGAACGCGATGATTTCCAAAAAAGGTTGGCGGAAGGAAACGATATTGTCATGCAAGAAATAATGTATCCTCTATTGCAAGGATATGACAGCGTGGCTCTGGAGGCCGATGTAGAATTGGGCGGTACGGACCAAAAATTTAATTTGTTAATGGGTAGAAAATTGCAAAAAAAATACGATCAAGAGGAACAGGATATTATAACTGTACCGATTTTGGAAGGTTTGGATGGTGAAAAAAAGATGAGTAAGACTTACGGAAATTTTATCGGTTTGACCGATAAATCGGAAGAGATGTTTGGTAAAATAATGTCAATTCCGGATTCTTTAATTTTGAAATATTTTGAATTGGCAACTGATACTTCGATGGAAGAAATAGAAAAATATAAAGAAGAAATGAAAAATGGCGCTAATCCGCGAGATTACAAGATGAAGCTCGGACAAAGTTTGGTAAAAATGTATCATAGTGAAGAAGAAGCGCAAAAAGCTCAAGAATATTTTATAAGCACTTTTTCCAAAAAAGAAATTCCAACAGATATTCCCGAACTTCTCCCAAGTAAAA
>CAYUIA010000058.1:0-2953 GCA_964444635.1 uncultured Gammaproteobacteria bacterium | reverse complement strand
TATGCCGTCAAAAAACGCAGATAACATGATTAAGTTGGAGTGCACAGAGTGTAAACGTACCAATTATTTTTCCAATAAAAATAAAAAAATATTGAAAAATAGATTGGAAATGAAAAAACACTGCTTGCATTGCAAAAAACACACAGTTCACAAAGAAACCAAATAATACAAATAAAAGAAGCTTCGCTCAAAGCGAAGTTTCTTATTAAAGGAATAAATGACTCCAAAAAAATTTGTGTTTGGAGTCCATATGTGTTATAATAAATGCATATGAAAAAAATCTGTTCTAAATGCGGTGAGAAAAAACAAATAGAGGAATATAGATGGAAAAACCTCAAAAAAAGACGAAGACACTCTTTTTGTAGAGAATGTCATGCCAAGTATCGTAAAGAACATTATTTGAAGAATAAAGAAAAATATCTAACCAAAGCTCGAGTTTGGAATAAAGGTCAAACGATTTTATTGAGAAAATTTATTTTGGAATATCTTTCCAGTCATGCCTGCGTAGATTGTGGAATTAAAGATATTAGAGTGTTGGATTTTGATCATGAAGGTAAAAAGAGGATGGGTATTTCAAAAATGGTACGAAATTGTTATTCAACAGAGACTATAATTAAGGAAATTTCCGTTTGTAAAGTTCGTTGTGCAAATTGTCATAGAATAAAAACTTTTGAAAGGGGGTCTTTTTGGAAAGATAAATTTACAAAAAATAATTAGGCCTGTAGTTTCAATGGTAAAACATCGGTCTCCAAAACCGAGGTTCTCGGTTCGAATCCGAGTGGGCCTGCAAAATCTAAAACCACTCAAATGAGTGGTTTTAGATTTATATTAGCGATATAACAGCAACCAAACGGAAAAAGGAGAAGCTAAGAGGTTTCTCTGCTGGTAAATATTTCTGGTTGACAAAACCCAACATCCGTGTTATACTTGCTTTTCTTTAATTTCAAGTCTTCAAAATTTGTTTGACTTGAGACTCGAACCTCGCTTACTGTGTCATTTTGGTAGTGACTCACTTCAAAGGATATCGGGTCACTAAATAAATATATGATACAAAAAAACAATTCGGCTGTCCGATTTGATAATCTTGGTATAGCCCCAAAATTGTTGGAGATTATCCAGCAAAATAATTTTATTACCCCAACCCCGATTCAACATCAATGTATCCCGATAGCTTTGCAGGATAAAGATATCGTGGGTATTGCCCAAACCGGGACCGGTAAAACATTGGCATTTGGTTTGCCTATGATTCAACGTTTGTCTATCTATAAAGCGCAAGGACTTATTTTATTGCCAACCAGAGAACTGGCTCTGCAAGTGGATGAGGTTATAAATAAGATCGGCAGGTCTTTGGGTTTGAAAACAACCGTGCTTATCGGTGGTGCCCCTATGAATCAGCAAATCCAATCTTTACGTCGTAATCCCCATATCATTGTAGCGACTCCGGGACGTATGATTGACCATCTCAATCAAAAAACAATTACTTTGCAAAATATCAAAATCATAGTATTGGATGAAGCTGATAGAATGCTTGATATCGGGTTTATGCCGCAAATTGTAGAAATACTCAAAAATGCGCCAAAAGAACGTCAGACCCTAATGTTTTCCGCTACTATGCCTCAATCTGTTTCAACTTTGGCAGCTCGTTTTATGAGGCTCCCTTTGCGAATAGAAGTTGCTCCGGCCGGTACGCCCGCGGTAAATGTAGAGCAAGAGATTTTCTTTACACCCAAAGAACTCAAAATAGTATTATTGGAAAAAATACTCAAAGAAAATACCGGTCAGATTTTAGTTTTTTCACGCACAAAATACGGAGCCAAGAGGATTGCCAATAATTTGCGCAATAGCGGTTATCAGGCTGTAGAAATACACTCTGATCGCACATTGGCTCAACGACGTAACGCTATGGATGGTTTTAAATCCGGACGTTATCGTATTTTAGTAGCGACAGATATTGCGGCCCGCGGAATAGATGTGGATGATATTGCGACAGTTATAAACTATGATTTACCCGGTAATAGTGAAGACTATGTTCATCGTATCGGCAGAACAGGTAGAGCTGGAAAATCCGGTAAAGCTATTTCTTTTGCTACTCCGGACCAAAGAAAAGATATTTTACAAATTGAAAGATTGATCAAAAAAAGCATTCCTGTTTCCGCTTTACCGCCTTTGCAAGCTAAGCAGGGAATAAAAATAAACATTTGGCAAAAAGAAGAAAAAACAAATCAGCGCAAAAGAATAAACAAAAATGATTTTTTTTCTTTTCGTCGTAAAAAGCAAAATCCGAAAAGAAAAAGATATGGAATAATCAATTAAAAAAATAACCCCGATATTATCGGGGTTATTTTTTTAAAGGTAATTAAGCTTGAGGAGCTTCTTCGGTTGAAGTGTCTTCGGCTGAGGCCTCTTCAACAGGGGTTTCTTCGGTAGTAGGAGCTTCTACTTCCGGATTGGTTTCTTCAGAAACAACATTGTTGTTTTCTTCGTCAAAATTTACGAACATAGTCGTTAAATTTAAGAATAACTGACGACTAGTGGTAGCCGACTAAAGGAGTATATCATTTTTTAGGTAAAATGTCAACCCTTGAGATTACAAGTAATGTAATTTTTGTAACTATTGTCTTTACAAACAAGTATATTGTTATATACTGATTAGGTATGGACAAATCCGCCAAATCCCTATTTGAAAAAATGTACACTACTCAGGTGGACAAAATTTACCGTTTTGTTTTTTTTCGTGTAGGCAACAACAAAGAAGCGGCCGAGGATTTGACTTCGGAAGTATTTTTGCGAGCTTTGGAATATTTCGACAGTTATGACAGCACAAAAAGCCAAAGTGCATGGCTTATGACCATTGCCAAAAATTGTTTGGTGGATTATTACAAAAAACAAAAACACAATGTGTCTTTGGAAGCGGCTATGGCCGATGATGAAGATTCTAATAAGGTGGACAGGT
>CAYUIA010000057.1:0-3015 GCA_964444635.1 uncultured Gammaproteobacteria bacterium | reverse complement strand
GTTTAGGTTTTACCGGTAAATCACCGCGCTGGGCTATAGCTTTCAAATTTCCGGCTGAACAAGGAACTTCCATAGTAGAAGAAATATATGTTCAAGTTGGCAGAACAGGAGCTTTGACACCGGTGGCTAAGCTTAAACCAGTGCAGTTGGTTGGGACTACCGTGACTCATGCTACTCTGCACAACTTTGATGAAATAGACAGGTTGGGAGTAAAAATAGGCGATACGGTGATTGTGGAAAAAGCCGGTGATGTTATTCCAAAAATTGTGAAAGTTTTAACTGGTTTGCGCACAGGTAAAGAAAAAGGTTTCCATCGTCCAACAAAATGTCCGGTTTGCGGCAGTGAAGTTTCCAATAAAAAATTGAATGCCGGGGATAATTCCAATCAAGTGATTTTATTTTGCCAAAACAAAAATTGTTTTGCGCAAGAACTGCAAAAAATCACGCATTTTGTGAGTAAAAAATGTTTTGATATTGATCATTGCGGAGAGAAAGTCGTGGAACAACTGGTCAACGAGGGTTTGATAGAAGACGCGGCCGACCTTTTTTCTTTGACTGTCGGAGATTTGGAAAGTTTGGAAAGGTTCGGCGAAAAATCCGCGCGCAATTTGGTGGAAGCGATAAACGAAAAAAGAAAAATTTCTTTTAGTAGATTTATCAACGCGCTAAGTATCCCGCAAGTTGGCGAGGAAACAGCGGAAGATTTGGCGGAAAATTTCAAAACTTTGGACAATCTGATAAATGCCAGTGCGGAAGATTTACAACAAGTTTATGGAGTGGGTGAAAAAGTGGCTCTGTCGGTTGAAGAATATTTCAAAAATAAAAAGAATTTAAAATATATTGAAAAGTTGATTTTAAATGGAGTGGAAATAGAAAAACAAATCGCGCACAAAAAGACCGGTCCGCTTACCGGACAAACATATGTATTGACCGGCACGATGTCGGCGATGTCGCGTGAACAAGCCAAAGAAAAAATAAAATCTCTGGGTGGAGAAATTTCCGAAAGTGTCAGTAAAAAAACTACTGCGGTGATAGTTGGGGATAACCCGGGAAGTAAATACGATAAAGCCAAGGATTTAGGAATAAAAATTGTGGATGAAGAGGGGTTTCTCAAAATGATAAAAGTGTGATACAATAAATTAAATTCGAAATCCTAATTTCTAAACCCTAAACAATGTTTAATATTAAATATTAAAACTTTTTTGTTTAGAGTTTAGATTTTAGAATTTAGAGCTTTTATTAATTAAGGGGGTTTATGCCAAATCAAAATAAATACATCAAGTGGTTTAGAGAAACTACCATCAAAGATATTCCGAGCGTAGGCGGGAAAAATGCCTCACTTGGTGAGATGTTTAGACACCTCACTAAAAAAGGTGTTGTTATTCCGGACGGTTTTGCCGTCACTGCGCAGGGGTATCGTATTTTTTTACAACAAAACGGATTAGAAGAGAAAATCAAGAAACTACTCAAAGGGATTGATGGTACTGATGTTAAAAAATTGGCTTTTGCCGGAAAAAAAATCAGAGAATTGATGTTAAAAGCGGAGATGCCTTGGGAGATTAGCAGGGAAATTTTGAATTCTTACCGTGAATTGACAAAAAAATCTGGAAAAAAAGTTTTGAGCGTAGCGGTTCGAAGTAGCGCGACAGCCGAGGATTTGCCGGATGCCAGTTTTGCCGGTCAACAAGAAACATATCTTAACATTAGTGGAGATAAAGAATTGTTGTTGGCGGTGAAAAAATGCATGGCTTCTCTTTTTACCGACAGAGCAATTTCTTATCGTATAGACAAAGGATTTGATCATATGGAGGTCTCTCTTTCGGTTTGTGTTCAAGAAATGGTACGATCAGATATCGGTCAGTCGGGAGTTATTTTTACACTGGATACCGAAAGCGGTTTTGACGGAGTAGTTTTGGTAAGTGGCACTTTTGGTTTAGGAGAATATGTGGTGCAAGGCAGGATAATCCCGGATCAATTTTATGTTTTCAAAGAAGGATTACGCCAAGGACATGATTCTATCATTTCCAGAAGATTGGGAAGTAAAGAAGTAAAATTGGTTTATGATAAAAAAGGCGGAACCAAGCAAGCGATAACTGATAAAAAAGATCGTGAAAGTTTTTGTTTGAAAGATAAAGATGTTTTATTGTTGGCTTCTTGGGCAATGAAGATAGAGGAACACTATGGTCATCCGATGGATATAGAGTGGGCGCGTGACGGAGAAACCGGTAAAATGTTTATCGTCCAAGCTCGCAGTGAAACAGTAAAAAATTTATTATCCAAAAAATCAGTTATAGAAACTTATAAACTCAAACAAAAAGGGAAAGTTCTTTGCGAGGGCCTGAGTATCGGACAGAAAATCGGCATAGGCAAAGCGCGAGTGATAGAAAATCCGGCGCAAATGAAACTTTTCAAAAAAGGTGAAGTATTGGTGACTAGGATTACGGATCCTGATTGGGAACCTATCATGAAAATTGCGGCCGCTATCGTGACTGAGCAGGGTGGTAAAACATCGCATGCTGCCATAGTATCTCGCGAACTTGGCGTGCCGTGTGTTGTCGGTGCCGAGGGTGCAAGGAAAAAAATAAAAACAGGCCAAGAAGTAACTGTTTCTTGTGCGGAGGGTGAAGTCGGTTATGTTTATGATAAAAAAATGCCGTTTGAAGTGCAAAGAGATGAAGTAAAAGAAAAAGTCAAAACCAAAACCAAAATCATGATGAATATCGGAGATCCGGATAGTGCTTTTTCTTTGGCACATCTAAATAGTGACGGTGTAGGTTTGGCCAGAGAAGAGTTTATCTTTACCAATTTTATCAAAATTCATCCGATGGCTTTGATAAATTATGATAAAATAAAAGATAAAACAGTCAAAGAAAAAATAGATAAATTGACTCTCGGTTATAAAGACAAAACTCAATATTGCATAGATAAATTGGCCGAGGGCATAGCTTTTATCGCCGCCGCTTTTTATCCTCATGATGTCATATTGCGTTTATCAGATTTCAAAACCAATGAATA
>CAYUIA010000056.1:0-3113 GCA_964444635.1 uncultured Gammaproteobacteria bacterium | reverse complement strand
GTTTTCATAAAATTTATTAAACTCTATACTACTATATAGTTCCTTTTTCGTCAATTATATATAAAAAATCGTTATCTTGCAAAAATCGTTAATTTGTGCTATACTTAGATAAGTAAAGGAGTTTTTTAAGCATGTATTTTTATAATTTTAAATCTTAAATTTTGAATTTTAAATTTTCTGTCTATGTCCGAAAATCCAAACTTCCTCAAAAACAAATATAATCTTCACACTAGTGAAGAAGTTTTGCGTGCCAAAAAACGCACGGAAAGTAAAACCGGCGAGAAAGTCAAAGGCGACCCTGAATCTACAATCCAAAACTATCTTGACCGTTTGGAAAGCCTAGTCCTTGATCCTGAGAAAAAACAGAAGAAAAAAACCATTGGCGGAGAATCTCGTCCCAGAGCTATGTCGTTACTTCGAGAAATGGTAATGGATAAATATGTTCGTCCAAATAAAGAAAAAATGGCTGAAAGTGCAGCTAGGGTTGAAGAACGCGCAGCCAGGACTTTAGGTATTGATGCTCAATACGGACAAGAAGAATTAGCAGAGCGTGGAGAGATTGCTGTTGCCGATGTGGAGAAAAGTTTGGATGGTTGGATTTCGTATCTGTCAGACGCCAACGAACCATATCCGATGTGGTTTAGATATTACGCTTTTCGCAATATCCTTGACTTGGGGGATTATGACAAAGATAAAGGAGAATTTACAAAACGCTCTCCGGGGACAGTGCGTCTTTTTCCTGATATTGACAGAGGGGCTTTGGCTTATGTGGAGCAAATGATTGAAGCTGATAAAGATCCGGAAATATTTGAAAAACTCCGAAAAGCCCAAAAAGCGGCGGCACAAGATAGTATTCCCGAAGATCAATTAATTACCAAAGAAAAAGTTGCCAATTTTGCCAAACTTTCTTTTGCCAAACAATATGCCGAAGGGATAAAACAATCCGGAGAAATCACTCCGGAAATGCGACAAGAAACAAGAGGTGAATGGAAAAAATATCAAAAAGACACGGACCCGACAGCGCTTTGGGCATCTCTTCAAAACAAAGGCACGGCTTGGTGCACCAAAGGTTTTGGCACCGCCCAAACTCAGCTCAAAGGCGGTGATTTTTATGTTTATTACACTTTGGATAAACAAGGCAAACCGACTATTCCGCGCATAGCTATCAGAATGCAAGGTAATGATATCGGTGAAGTTAGAGGTGTGGCTGATAATGATCAAAATCTTGAAGGCAATATGGTAGATATTGCGCAAAAGAAAATGAACGAATTTCCCGGAGCGGAAAAATATATCAAAAAATCCGCGGATATGAAATTCCTAACCCAAATAGATAAAAAAACCCAAAATAACGAAGAGCTAAATAAAGACGAATTAACTTTCCTTTACGAAATAGATAGCCCTATCCAAGGTTTTGGTTACAAAACAGATCCGCGTATAAAAGAAATTCGAAGTCAAAGAAATCCAGAGCAAGATATGCTCATAATTTTTGATTGCACCTCTGATCAAATAGCTCACAATCAAAAAGAAATCAATGAAAACACCAAAGCCTATGTTGGCGAATTATTTCCCAATATTTTTCAAACTCTTCAAACCGAACATGTTTACACCGAATTTCCCGAAGGTAAAATCAGACGTTACAATATTGAAATAGGTGGCAAAAGCAAAAAAGAACTAGAAGCGGAAATGAAAAAACAAAATATCAATATTTCCGACTATGCGCAAGATATGTTAAACAGTTCGGATTTTATCACTTCTAAAATTACAGAAAAAGAAATCCTTATCCGTTTAAGAGTAAGTGATCTCAAAACAAAAAATAGAACTACGGATGAAATATTTGCCAAAGCCAAAGAACTTGGTCTGGAACTTTGTCCTGCTGAAACAGGACCAAATTTTAGATTGCAAAATCCAACTCAAGAAATAGTAATCGGAATGAAACCAATCACTGACCGTGATGACTACCCGTGCGTGTTCGGCCTGGACAGCGATGGTGACGGTTTGTGGCTTCACGGCTTCGATGCCAACCCTGGCCGCGAGTGGGGTGACGGCGAAGAGCTTGTCTTTCGTCTCCGCCCGCCAGAGGGACGCTTAGCGTCCCCAGAGACGGACAAGCAAGTGTGATATTTAGATTTTTAATCACTTATTGATACTTAGAATTTTTGACACTTTGATACTTTGAAAAATTTTGTTATAATTTATTCAGTTTGATTACCTTGAAAGGTTACGGCTTTTCAAAACCTTGCTGACAAAAATAAATTTTTTTGTGGATATCACAGATTTCAAAGGTAAATATTATTTTTTCAACAATTCCGAATACGGAAGGGTTTTTGTTTTTGTTGATTTTGGTAATGTTCGACCTTGGGCAAAAGATTTATGGCCGGAAGAAAATAAATTTCGTTATTGTTCGGAAATTGACATAGAAAAATTGGCACAAGTTTGTAATTGGGTGAATCCTGAAAAGAAACTTTTTTATTACGGACACTTCAAAAAGATTACGGAGTTGCCGGAAGAACATCGCGAAAATATCAAAAGTCGCAATTCTATTTTTAGAATTAACAAAGCTCAAAAATCCGGTTTTCAAGTAAAAACCAAAGAAGTTAAAATGATTCCGCATTATGATGAAAACGGTAAATTTTTAGGTAAAACACCGAAATGTAATTTTGATGTGGAGATTACCATGGATATGTTAACTAAGATTAACAAATATGACACGGTTATGTTGTTTTCAGGTGATAGTGATTTCGGTGGACTTTTAAGTTATCTTAAAACCAAAGGTAAAAAGATTGTTGTTGTGTGCACAAGAAACAGAATGAGTATTGAATTGGAAAAAGTAGCGGATGTTTTGGTGCCCGCGGAAACTTTGAAAGAGTTTTTAATGTATATAAAAAACACTCCGCCCCTTGTGGGGACGGAGGTATAAATACGATCCTGGTATCGTTCAGGCTACGGTACTTTTCAGTACAAATTCAATATATCATAAAATTTTTTTTCGGTCAATATTTATCCACAGTTATAATTCTGCTTACCAAAGCGGTTTTTTTATTTTTTATTATTTAATTTTTAGACGATGTTTTTATAAAAATTCATATTTCCGGCGTTTTTGATAATACCCCTCA
>CAYUIA010000055.1:0-3136 GCA_964444635.1 uncultured Gammaproteobacteria bacterium | reverse complement strand
CAAGCTGTAGCTCCGGGTTTTTTATGATCAGTATTATAACAATTACGACATTTATAGTTACCACAATAATTAGATGAGCGCCAATTTGAAGAACACCCGTCTCCTTCACAAAGACTAACATTATATACTTTTACTTGCATAACCACTTGTTCGTTTTGAGTGGTGGTAGAAAAGATTATATGCCAACCGCGATTGGGAGAATCATCCAAATAAATACCAGAATTAATGGCATTTGTTCTGATCTCGTCCAATTTATTATTTACCAAATCAAAATCTTTAAATCCGGCCGGATAAACAAAAAACACACTTGGTCCGCCAGCGCCCCAAACACCGCCTTTGTGGGGACTGCCTGAACAAAGCGGTTGAGATGGCGGGCAGTAATAACCGAGTAACTGACTACTGACAAGAGAATCTGTTTCACCGTCAAATCTTACCGCTCCGTTACTGTGCATCCTGCCATGTACCACTTCACCCGGTCCTATCCAAATTTCCGAATTGGTCAAAAAAGAATAGTCCGTCAAAGATGGTTTACCGACCCTGGCTTTGATAGTTCTTTTTGCCCCGGAGTATGCATTTAACCAGCCGGTAGATTTGATAGTGGAAACAGTGGAGCCGGTGCGCGGAGCAGTCAAGTCCAGTGAAAATTTACCGATATTGTTTTTATTTTTATCAAAATAATCATGAATATACGGGCCGGTTGTAGCGGTCCCATCTTGATAATCGTTTTCATTGGCAAAAATATGCCAACGATAATAAGCTACGCCGGCATCGGCTATTTGAAAAGCCATTTCTCTGGCATGCTTGGACATCGCCAGTTTATTTTGATAAAGCGCATAGCCGGAAATCCCCATTACCACAAGAGAAAAACTTATCGTGCCAAAAATAAGCGCGAAAATGAGCGCACCGCCGCGGTTATCTATAATTTTATTTTTTCTCAACTTAAAAAACATATTTTTCTTCCGACTTTTTAATTTCAAATTTCCAATATCCAATGTCAAATCAATTTCAAAATCCAAATGTCAAAATTTGAAATTTGTTATTTGATATTTGTCATTGATTGGAAATTGGTAATTTGACATTTGATATTCTCGTTAATTCGCCTTCAAATTTCTCAATTGCGCTTTGGACTGAATTTCAAAAACAGGCGCATCGGCCAAATTGCTTTGTTTTATTTTTAATTTGATTTCCACTACTCTTACCAAAGGCATAATTATCGGATAACTCATACTGGAAGTATTGGTAGCGCCATCATAGGATTCTCCGTAATAAGTAAAAATATTTTCAAGCGGAGTTTGTAAATTATAAATAAGCGCGGAAATTTCTTCCGTACTGGTATTGTAACTATACAACAAATCTCCGGTTGGTTTGGTAATACCTTTCATAAATGTTGTTCCGCTGACAAAATAACGAACTCTTTCCATCAAACTATCACCATCAATATTGGCAAAAAAAATTATTTCCGTACCTGTAGTGGTCAATAAAGGATAACTGCCGATTGTGGAATAATTGGCCGTGCGCAATTCATCAACAAATCTCTGTACCGTTTTGGATGCTGTCGCTTGCACAAAAGTGCTTTCCCATACATTTTTATCGGCTTGTGAGCTGGTTCTAAACAAAGCAAATACACCAAAAATTACCACTAAAAAAATACTAAAACCAAACATCACTTCCATCAAAGTCATCCCTTTATTATCAAATATTTTAAACATAACTTATAATGCCAACATATTTATAACTTCATGAGAAGTGGTTGGTATTTCAACGGTTGTTGTAACCGGTTGATAACCGTCTTTGATAACTTCCAAAAAATAAGATCCAAAATCCAGCGGACTGAAAAAAACTTGTCCCGGCGGTACGCAATCATTGGTATAAGTAAAAAAGATATCTGTAACTTCCGGAGTAAAAGTGGTACTGGCGGTGCTCAAACAAATTTTGTAACGAAAATATCTCTGGTCGTCATGGGCAGAATTAATAGATGTCTCTTCAAATGAATACCATGTATTTTCTGTCCCATCAGGTCCCCAAAAATCCCAACTGGCCGGAGTGGAAGTATCGCTAGTGGCGATTTGCATTTTGACCGAATTAGTACCGACTTCCGTTGGCTGAATAAAAGGCTTGCTAAAAACATTGCGGAAATCAACTTCTGCGCCAACGTCAAAGATTGACGACATCAAACACCCTTCTTCATAATAATCATCGCCGATTTTTTTCAAAATTATTTTTCCTTCTTCGTCAATATCCAATTTATTGTCATCACTATAATATTTCGTAAAATCAGACATTATGAGCTGTCCGGAACCACCACTCCAGTCCGTTTGTTGACTATAACCCAAACCGGTTTGATAGGTGTCGCTATAGCCGGTAGATGTAGAAATGATATTAACTGTTGCGTCGGAAATCGGCATACCGGTAATATTATCTTTGACACTAACTAAAAGAGGATAAGATTCATAAGACCTTAAAATCAAAGTCAAAACTTGAGTTTCTCCGGCGTTGAGATTTAAAGACAACATAGGAATAGACCCGCCCAAAGCATACGTAGTGCCGCTGGGGGCAAAATAGTATTCATCCCATTCAATATTATTGAAATTCAAAATTCCACTGGCATCGGTACTACTGGTTATATCAAATCTCAAAAGTTCAGGGATGCCCAAAAGTTTTTTACCATAAACACGTAAATTAGCATTACCGATGGCGCCACAAGTGGGATTGAGGGTTTTTATCTGCAAATTGGACGGATAATCTATAGAAAAACTAAGTTCAGCCACTTTGTTTTCCAAAACCGTAGCAAAAGGTTTTACCGGCGTAGGGTTTTCGGCGGTAGTTGAAACTGTAGCATCGGTGGTGTAGCCGTCTTTACTAACAGTAATATCATAAAGAAAAGTTCCGGTCGGAACATTGATAATATAAAGATGACCATTATTGTCTGTAACATCGTCCTTATAAGAAGAAGAACCTGACATTTCAATATGAACATCTGCTTGCGGTACCGGACGACCTAGTGAGTCTACCACTTCTATAAATAAGGCTCCTAGATTGCTGTCGTCTTCTTTGATATTCGGACCAATAATTGTACTCAAAATTAATGGTGATTTTTGATCAGTAGTCAAACAATAAATTTCCATTTCCACCAATT
>CAYUIA010000054.1:2101-3228 GCA_964444635.1 uncultured Gammaproteobacteria bacterium | reverse complement strand
CCGCTTTCCATCAATTTCTTCTGCCATTTTTTTAAAATTTCCATATCAGAGCCAACAAATATTCCCGTAATGTCGTTGTACGGAATCAAATTTATTCTTACCCGACCGAGCTTACTCGCCAATTTAATCAGAGCTTTGAGATTTTTATCATCATCGTTTACTCCAAAAAGAAATGCATATTCCAAACCGATAAATTGCGTACGTGAAGTAAATTTGGCATGATATTGTTTGGACCAATCAATCAAAAAATCAAAAAAATTATCCGCGTGACTTGGCATGATTTTTTTTCTGATTTCGCCAATTGCGCTATGAAGTGAAAGCGCAAAACGAACCGGAGGAAAATCTTTGTCTTCAATCATCTTTTTCATCCCCGGGATTATCCCGCATGTAGACATGGTAATTTTACTTTGTCCAATACTGCCGTATTTTATAAATAAATTTAACGCTTCTTTGACATTGTCATAATTGAGTAATGGTTCGCCCTGCCCCATGAGAACAATATTATCCACTTCTCCCCCGCCATTATCAAATAAATATTTTTGCCAAAAACGAAATTGATCCACCAATTCATCCACGGTCAAATTGCGTTTGAATCCCATTTTACCGGTAGCGCAAAAAGCGCAACCCATACCACAACCGACTTGAGTGGATAAACAAATCGTATTACGAAAATCGTCTTCACGAGTTTCTCGTTTGTTGATTCTTCCCATCAATACGGTTTCTATAGTTTGACCGTCGGACAATTCAAGTAAAGCTTTTTGCGTATTATCAGATTTACTTTTTTGCAATAAAATTTGCTTTACGGAAAGCCAAGGAAAATCTTTTATTTTTTCTCGCAAATCTTTGGACAAAGTGGTAATTTCCGCAAACGAATTCAAAGCAGGGTTAAATTTACCCTGCCAAATTTGATCTATTTTATATTTTGGTTCGTTTTTTAAAATCTCTTCCAATAACATAAATTAAACATTAGCCAAAATATTTTTTATCTTTTGATAAAGTTTTTCCGATGATAATCCGGCATAATCATAAACTTCTTCCAATGTACCGGATTTCAAATACTCATCCACCCCAATCATTCTTTCTTTTAGATTTTTACCTTCCAAAAACTCACTCAAAAATTCAGAGTA
>CAYUIA010000054.1:0-2001 GCA_964444635.1 uncultured Gammaproteobacteria bacterium | reverse complement strand
GCCATATTATTTTCCGCGATTCCAAATTTGATTCCCCGACCAAATGGATTTTCTTTATTTATCAAACCATAAAATTTTTCCGCTTCCGTGGTCATAATTGAACGCCCCAAATCTCCGGCGCCGGTATAAACAAAAGCACTGCTTTTCATAACCCATTTAAGCCACAGACCGAAAGCTTGACGAGTGGATATATTGTCTCCGACTTTAAAATCCAACTCTGGCGGTAATTTTTCCGGTCTTTTCAGATGAATGGCTGAAATGAAAGGTCGATCAGATAGATCTTGTTTCATTTTTTGTAAAAGTTTATTTTCCGACAAAATATTTTGCATTCCAAAATCCAAATTTTTTACAATATATTTTTCATCTTCATCTTTTAGTACGGATAAAATGGTATTCAAATCCTTAAACGCGTTTCCTTTTTCTCCAGAAACTTCAAAACCAAGTTTTTTCAAAACCCCTATATATTCTTCTTTGTTCAAAATTTGACCGTGAGATTCTTCACTGTCTTGCAAAGAGCCATAATCTTTACCTTTTATCGTATGAGCGATAACTACGGTCGGCAAATTGTTGTCAAAAACTTTTTCTTTGGCCAAACGATAAGCATAATAAAGCTCTTTGAGATTGTGTCCGTCAACTTCAATAACATTCCAATTTAAACCCTGCCAATGAGCAATATAATCGGAAGAAATAACTTCATTTATCTTACCATCCAAACCGTATTTATTAAAATCCAAACTAACTATCAGATTATCCGCTCCAACAGATGACAAAACATTACGAGCTTCATAAGTCATACCCTCTTCACTTTCCGCATCTCCCATAAACACATAAACATTGGTCGGTAAGCCGCAACTTTTATGTGATATCGCCATGCCTCCGGCAGCACAAAATCCATGACCTGAAGGTCCGGCGGAAAAATCACTGTATGGCACAGTACTTTCAGCATGTCCGCCAGGTCCGTCAATTCGACGAAAACGAACTAAATCTTCAGGAAAAATATTTTTTGTCACTGCTTGAGAAAATTGTCTACCTTCTCGACGTAAAGCTTCATAGTAAAGCGCTTGTCCGACATAAAGTAAAGGCGTGCAATGTCCGGCGCTCCAAACAACTCTGTCGCGAGCCGAATTTTTTGGGCTTAACGGATCAAAAGATAATATTCCGGTCAATGTCAAAGCTAACCATTGTTCAACTTTGGAACTACTACCTCCAGGATGACCATTCCCGGCCGCTTGCACAGTAGTAAAAATCATCGCACGAATAATTTGCGCATATTTTTGCAATTTTTCAAATTCAATATTTTCCACCTCAGCCAAATCCAGATTTTTCAAATTCAAATAACCACCAGCCTGAGGCTGGTAAAAAAACCTATCCGGTTGATCTTTTATCAAATCTTTCAAATTTTCTTTGGTTAATAGTTGATACGACATAATCTTGTTGTTAATTGACTACATAAACTATTATAATATTTTTAGCGCTTTACCACAATCTACCCGATAACAACATCCCTCTCTTCCAATCATAATATTTTTTCAATTCACATAAAGTCAAAAGATTACTTGAAGAAATTTCTTCGCAATCCACATCGGTTGGCATAGCAAAACTTTCTTGACGATTTTTATCAACAAGTTCTTGGTTCAAATAAAGACCGAATTCGTGCATCCCTATCAAGTTAGGGTATTTTTTTCTACTTCCAAGCAATGAATAACCTTCAAAAGATTCGGGGGCGGGTAAATCCAACAGATGCAAAATTGTCGGCGCCAAATCAATACCGCTACCATATACTTCGTTTTCTTTTGGTAAAATATTTTCCGGCAAATAAACACCAAAAAATAATTCATCATAAAAAGTGGTTTGACCGCCAAAATCTGGAAAATGCTTTTTTTCCAAAGCGGCCGGGAAAATAGCGTGATCGGCCATCAATATCAAAATAGTATTTTCAGCAAACCGGCTATTTTTGAATTTTTTCCAAAAATCACCAAAAGCAAAATCAGTGGTGTGAAA
>CAYUIA010000053.1:0-3282 GCA_964444635.1 uncultured Gammaproteobacteria bacterium | reverse complement strand
ACGCGTTGTCTTCCCGCTTCTCCCATTTGTTTGGCATAATCTGTATTTCTCAAAAGTTCGGTAACAGCAGAAACTACTCCTTGATCTTGATAAACATCCACTATCACACCTGTAACCAAATTTTCTACCACTTCTTCCACCGCCCCCACTCGTCCGGCAACTACCGGTAAACCTGAAGCGGCCGCTTCCAAAAATGCAGTCCCCCAACCTTCTTCACTTTCATCATCTTTATGAGTAAGTAAAACAAAAGCATCGGCCAACTGATAATATTTTGGCAATTCAGCAAGAGGTACAAACCCTATAAAGCGCGCAACATTTTGTAAATAATTTTTTTGAATATTTTTTATTAACTCCTCTCTTTTTGGTCCATCACCCACCACCAACCAAACCAGGTTGGGAACTTTTTCCAAAATTTTCGGCAATAGTCGAACCATATGTGGAAAACCTTTACCGTCAGCCATTCTTCCAACGGAAATCAAAACTTTTTTACCTTTAAGCGCCAACTTGACGCGTAAATTTTCTAATTCTTCTTCGTTTACTTTTTGACTGAAAAAATCACTTGGACAAGGATGCAAAATCACGATCTTTTCCACCAAACTTTCAAAGCGCGTCGCCAGTTTATTTTTGAGGAATTCTCCGCTCACCACTATTTTTTCCGCTTGTTCACACACCATTTTTATTTTTCGCGCTTTTTTCTTGAGACCGATTTCCAAATCGGTTCCATGAAAAAATATAGTATACGGAATTTTGAAAAATTTTTTACAAAGATACGCCACATATCCGGACGGCAAAACATGGTGCACGTAAATTTTTTCAATTTTTTCTTTTTTAATTATTTTTTTAACTTGCCAAAACATTCTCAACCAACGAGGCCAGATAAAATTGAAATATGGATTATGACGATATGTTTTCCAGTCATTTCTAGCGTCAAATTCTTTATCTGCCGGCTGTTTAGGCGCATAAACCACCACTTCATCAGGAGATAAATGGGAAGTAAAGTTGAAAGTGTAGGTAGCTATTCCTCCTATTTTTGGCGGATATTCCAAAGTAATAATCAATATCTTCATATTTTGATAAAAGTTTACAAAATAAATTTTTTAATATTTAAATCTTCTCGTGTCAAACCGCCAAAAATAAACGCCGCACCTGTATAAACAAATACTCCAACTATTATACAAAAAATAAAATGCCAGTAATTTTGCAGATAAACAACTGTCGCCGCCATAATCACCGACGGCCAGAGACATTTATCAAACAAAGTAATTATATCACGCAACGGCAAGAAAATGATTTTTCGCACGCGCCACAATGTACAAATAAATAAAATCACATTACTAAGCAGAGCTGAAATAGCCGCTCCAGTTACTAAGTATTTTGGCAAAAGCCAAAGATTTAAGCAAATGCTCAAAACCAGGGCAAACAACATTAGTAAAGTCTGTTCATTTTGTTTATTAACCGCATTCAATAAAGCGGCCATAGTGTAGTTGAGATAACTGAAAACCAAAGTAAAAATTAAAATTTTCAAAACCATTATCGAAGGAGTATAGGCGACAGTGTAAAAAGAAACGATAAAATTGTCAGCAATCGCATAAATCCCAAACATCAACGGCATGACGATAAGCAATAGATAGCGCCAACCTTTGAGGAGTAGTTGCGCGATACGCTCTTTATTTTCCCCGGTATGAAGCGCAGAAATGACCGGATATAGACTGGCGGTCAAAGCTATGGGAATAAACTGAAATGCAAAAACTATTTTATAAGGAACACTCCAATAACCAAGCTGAGTTTTGTCCAAAATTTTACTCATCAAAAGTGAATCACTAAAAGAAAAAAGCTTACCGATAATCGCGGCTGCAAAAAATGGTAACGCCATAAAAAAGAAAGGTTGCAAAATTTCTTTTTTCCAAACAGGATGAAATTTCCAGCCTACGTTTTTGGCTGTAAAATATCCGGCGTAAAAAACGGATAAAAAGCTAGGAATAGTATAAGCCAAAATGAGAAAATAAAGAGGCCAGCGCAAAAGCAAAGCGGTTGTTCCGATTATCATGGTTATAACTTGAGACATGAAAATCCCAAAAGCTTCATATTTGAGTTTTTCCGCCGCGCGTAAAGATGCATAAAAAAGATTTTGTAAGCTATCAAAAATCACCGTGATACCGGCGACATAAATCAATTGTCTGGTGGACTCCGAATAACCGAGTATATTGGCAAACAATATTATCAAAACATAAGACAATAATCCGAGAAAAAATTTCAAACTTAACAAACTATTGAGATAACTATTACCCTGCTCTCTGTTGCGTGCCAATTCCCGCACCAGGACATTATTGAGCCCAAAATCGGCAATTACCAAAAATATGGTTGAAAAAGACAAGGCAAAAAAATAGTCCCCTGTATTTTCCACTCCGATAACCCGCGCAATAATAATAAAGTAAACAAAAGAAACGACCCTTTGTGCTATAGAAGCCACGGTCATAAAAGTCGTGTTTTTTGCAATATTATTACTCATAATCTTCTGTTATTATACCAGGCTTTTTTGCTTTTTACAAATAAAAAAATACTTTTTAAATACAAAAAACCGGACCTTTATAGGACCGGCAAAAATTATTCAAAGGAACTATCAACTCTGACGACGCTTCTCTCGGTTGAAACAATTTAAATACCCCTCTCCTTCGGGATCAAGATGGGTAATAACAAGAAAAACAAGTTCTTTGACAATCCTCAGGAAACCGAGTTTGTATCCCGATTCTTCAAAAACAACCGGAATAACCACGTTTCGCATCAATCTCTTAAGGCGTTTCAAGTGCCAATGATCACTTACAACCACCACCTTTCCTTTACACGGCGTGACATAAACTATGTCTTTATAATAAAAAGGGAGATGTTGTAAAAAAATCTTGGTTCCTATGAGAGCCATAGACCTCTCGACATTCTCATAAGTATCAAGAGACTTATCTTCAACAAGAATGAAATCCTGGCTGATCCCTTTCGCCATCAACCATTCTTTCATCAGCTCACCGGCTGATTTCGTTTGAACCTGAGGATGATTGAATATTCCACCCGAAACCACAAAAAAAACATGTTCGTTTTTTTCATGAATTTGTATAGCTTTCTCCAATCGCGCAATTGTCCGAGCGGACAATTTATCTTGTTTTTCCACCTGCTCGGCAGGTACAAAGGTAAATCCAAGAACCAGACCATACTTCATGTCTTTATTCTCCTTTGAAATGTTAATGAACGTTAATAAAACATTTTATCACATATTTAACAAAAAGTCAATCC
>CAYUIA010000052.1:0-3434 GCA_964444635.1 uncultured Gammaproteobacteria bacterium | reverse complement strand
GGAAACCTTTCTTTCTTGTTTTTCTTGGTTAAAACGAGGAGAAAGCTCATTTTGTTGCTCCGGCGACAAATCCGAATCGGCTTGTTTTTCTTGCTCTTCTTGCTGTTTTGTTTCTTTTTGCTGTTTTTGTTGTTCAAAAGCTTCTTCACTGGCATTGGCGGTTGAAGATGGTAAATCCGGCTGTTCGTATTCAAAAGGCTGCGGCGGTTGGTATGGTTTTTTGTTGTCGGGTAGATTGTCCGCCATATCCTTTTATTTAAAATTTAAGATTTAAAATTCAAAAGTTAAATGACTATCAGTTTTTCTTTCTGTAATTTCAAACTGTATTGCTTTTTAATTTTGCCTTTTAGTATAATCTCCGTCATTAATTCTTCCACTTGGTTTTCAATGAGAGTTTTCAGTTCTCGAGCGTTTTGATTTTGCGGTTTAAGTTGGTCTATCACCCAGGAGAGAGTTTTTTCCGGTGCTGTGATTTTAGTTTTATAATTCTTCAGTCTTTCGTTGAAAAGCTCTATTTCCAAGCGAGCTATCTTTTCCAAATGTTTTTTATCAAGTTGATTAAAAAGACATATTTTATCCAAGCGATTGATAAACTCCGGAGAAAATCTTTCTTTTAGTTTTTCGGAAAGTTTATTTTGAGCATCAAACCCTTTTTCTTTGGTATCGCCAAAACCGACCGCTCCTTTTTGTAGCTCGTCGGCAAACAGGGAAGTGGTCAATATTATTATAGCATGTTTTAGAGAAATTTTCTTCCCCGTAGAATCGGTGATAGATCCGTTTTCCAACATTTGCAAAAGTAGCTTGGTAACGTCACGATGAGCTTTGTCTATTTCATCAAATAAAACAATACAATATGGATTCATCTTTATTCTGTCGGTAAATTGGTTGGTTTCTTTATAACCCACATAACCGGCAGGGGAGCCTAACAATTTGGATACTCCAAAAGATTCGTTAAATTCACTCATATCCAGTTTTATCAGAGCTTCGGATCCGGGGTAAAGATTTTGTGCCAAAAGTTTGGCCAGTTCGGTTTTACCGGTTCCGGATACGCCGACAAATAAAAACGAGGCCAGTGGTTTTTGCGGGTCAGTCAAACCAAGTTGAGATTTTTCTATGGTTTTGACAATATTTTCTATGATACCATCTTGACCGACCAGTCTTTTTTTGAGATTTTCTTTGATTTTGGCAAAGCGATCTCTGTTGTCCAAAATCAATTCATTGGGTTGGGTGTTTATAATCTTGGCGATAGTTTGGAGAACATCCTTTTCCGTGACTGTGCCAAGATATTTTTCTTTTTGTTGAGTAATTTCTCTTTCTAAATTTTTTATTTCATGAGCTATTTTTATTTCATCTTCTTTCATAGTCATAGCCAAACCAAAATCATTATCCAAGGCCGCCTTTTCTTTGTCAAAAGTTATTTTGTTTAATTTTTTACGCAATTGCCAAAGACGACTTTGTTTGGGGTCTGCGCCAAAACTCAGTCTTTTGGCCGAAGCCGTTTCATCAATAAGATCGATGGCTTTATCAGGTAAAAACTTATCATTGATATAGCGATTGGCGAGATTAACTGCGGAAACTATGGCTTTGTCGTTGATTTTTACTTGATGATATTTTTCATAATTTTTTTTCAGACCGTTTAGGATTTCTATTGTTTCTTCAGGACTCGGTTCGCGTACTATTATCGGTTGAAAACGGCGTTCCAACGCCACATCGCTCTCAATAAATTTTTTGAACTCCGCTCCGGTAGTACTACCGATACAACGGATTTGTCCGCGCGCTAAAGCGGGTTTCAATATATTGGCCGCATCCATCGTTCCTTGCGAACTGCCGGCTCCGACGATATTGTGCAGCTCATCAATAAACAAAATAATATTGGGATTTTGTAGAGTTTCTTCAATCACTTGTCGCAAACGTGATTCAAATTCTCCGCGATACATGGTGCCGGCGATGAGTAATCCCATATCAAGTGCATATATTTTTTTATATTTTATTATTTCCGGCACATCACCCTGTGTAATTTTTTTGGCCAAACCCTCAACAATCGCTGTTTTACCGACTCCCGGATCACCAAGTAATATCGGATTATTTTTATTACGGCGACAGATTATTTGGATGAGACGATCAAGCTCTTTTTCTCGACCAATAACAGGATCAATGTTTTTTTGTATTTCTGGATTGGTTAATTCGGTCGCAAAAAAATCCAAGGCTGATTCTTGTTTTTGACCCATGGATTTTTTATTTTGTTTAGGCATGATTTCCGGAGGTAATGGTATATCACTTTCAAAATTTTCTGAAATTTTATCCATGGTTTGGGATATTTCATCCATTTGCGGGAATTGCGAGGTGCCAACTAAAATATTTTTTAATTGTGATTCTATGTCTGTAATAGAAATTTTACTTTGTTGCAGTATTTCCGAGACATCTCCGTCATTGGCTTGTAGTAGTGCGCTAAGCAAGTGTTCGGTACCCAAAAAATTATGGTTATTTTCCGAAGCTATCAAAAAAGCTTTTTCCAAAACGGTTTTAGCAGACGGTGATAGCGGAGATAGTGATGTCTGGGCTGTTGTTTGAGAGGGGATTTGTCCGGGATTTTTACCATCTTCAGAAGGAATACTGAGAATTTTATTTTCCAGTAAATTTTCTTGCAGTTTGGCTTTATCCAATATTTCATGAGCCAGTGAACCTTTTTCTTTAAACAGCGAAAACAAGAGGTGGGCAGGTCTAACCTCTTTTTGTTTGAGTTCTGTAGCCAGCTGGATGGCTTTTATTAAAACATTTTTGAGATGATTGCTAAAACGTTCAGAAAGATGCATAGATGAGTATTAAGTATAAAGTATTTAGTATTAAGTATGTAAATTTTAGTTTTAAAAATTTAATCATTAAAAATTCAATAAAAATTGAAAATTAAAAATTAAAAATTTTAAATAATTTCTTCCACTTCATGGCTGAGCATGATGTTGTAATCCGTATATTCAAAAACTCCTTTAAATTTTTTACCGGCAAAAAGCAGAGGCAGCCAATATTTGTCATCAGCCCACATTTTGTCATAAGGTACTTCACTTTTATTAAACCAATGGGGGCGCATTTCTTCGGTCTCACTTGGAATACCATCAAAATCAGTAACGGAAAAAACCGAAACCTCCATTTCTTCGCTTGCGCCATCTTGAAATTTGAAATTCAGTTTACCGACTAAGTCCATTTTTGTTGGAGTTATGTTGGCTTCCTCTTGTGTTTCACGAATAGCCGCTTGCTCTATAGTTTCATCTGGTTGAACTTTACCACCAAAACCGTTCCAACGATCAGCGCCAAATCCTCTTTTTTTCATACCTAAAAGCACTCTACCTTCATCATGAACGATACAGAGAGTTAATATTTTTTGCATAATATCAAAAATAAGAAATTTGCTTAATTCTTGGGGTTATTATATAATTTTT
>CAYUIA010000051.1:0-3453 GCA_964444635.1 uncultured Gammaproteobacteria bacterium | reverse complement strand
CCGGGGAAAAACAAACAGTTGTCAGAAAAAATAGTCAATTTAAAGAAATCGGACGCAATGATCCGTGTCCGTGCGGAAGTGGGAAGAAGTTTAAACGCTGTTGCGGAAAATAAAAATAAATGTCATTCCCGCGGGCCGAAGACCTCCCTTTGGGAAATGCAGGAATCCAGTGGCGGGTATAATAGATTTTTTAACACTTCAGCCTATAGGCTGAAGTGTTTGTTTTGGCTAATGTTAGCTAAATTGATTTTTAAAAAAATAGAATCAAAAAAAAGTCAAATTTAAGCTTATTCGGATAAAAATAATATGTGGACTAATCGCTTGCCAAAATAGAAAAAAAAGGGTAAAATTTGGCTAAATTTAACTATAGTATTTATTTAACTATTTAACTTATGGCTAGCAATCTTGCACCAAAAAAGTTTACGCGAACCCAAATCAGATGGAGGGTGGCCGGTTCGTTTGCTTTGTTATTGTTGTGTTTGGTTATTGTTTATCCAAGCGCGGTCAATAGCAGTTTTAAATTTATTAATGAAAAACTCGGTATCGGTGTTCCGCTGTTGCCGGATAATGGTTTTAATCTGGGGTTGGATTTACAAGGCGGAGCCCATTTGATTTATCAAGCTGATACGATAAGTATCCCGGAAGCGGATAGAGCTGAAGCTGTTGAGGGTGTTAGGGATGTTATTGAAAGACGCGTTCGCGGCGGTTTGGGTGTGGCTGAACCTTTGGTTCAAACTACCAAAGTTGGCAGTGATTACAGAGTTATCGTAGAGTTGCCAGGGGTGACTGATGTGAATGAGGCTATCGGGATGATCGGTGAAACTCCGGTCTTGGCTTTTAAAGAACAAAATACTCAAGGTAGCAGAGAAATGACTGCGGAAGAAACCAAAGAAATGAATGAATACAATAAAGCGGCTGAAAAAAAGATTAATCAAGTTTACGTTGATTTACGCAGAATAAATTTTACCGACGCAGTAAACAGATATAGTGAAGATTTGATTTCCAAAAGTAATAACGGTAATATGGGTTTTATCACCGAGATGCAATATCCGGAAATATATGAATGGGCGCAAACTCACAAAAACGGTGAAACCAGTAAAACCGCGATCAAAACAGATGATGGTTTGAGTATTCTCAAGAGAATTTCCGAAAAAGAAGGGCAAACTCAAGTTGACGCAGCTCATTTACTCATCTGCTATAAAGGCGCGGAAAGATGCGATAGTGCTTTGTATAAAAATAAAAACGAAGCTAAAGCAAAAATTGAAGATTTGAAAAAACAAGCCACGGCCAATAATTTTGCCGATTTGGTAAAACAATATTCCACTGAACCGGGCGCTTATGAAAGAGGCGGTGATTTGGGTTGGTTTGAAAAAGGCGATATGGTGCCGGAATTTGAAGATGCGGCTTTTGCTACCGCCAAAGGTCAAATTTCGGAAATCGTAGAAACACCTTTTGGTTTTCATCTTATATACAAAAAAGACGAGAGGGTGACTAAGGAATATGAAGTGGCTAGAATTTTTGTTAAAACAAAAAATGAAACCGATTTTGTACCGCCGGCCGAAGAATGGGTAGATTCCGGACTTTCCGGAAAACAACTCAAAAGAGCCGAAGTTGTTTCTGATTCTCGCACCGGCCAAGTTCAAGTTAGTCTGCAATTTGACACTGACGGAGCCAAGATTTTTGGAGATGTGACCAGTCGTAACGTCGGTAAACCGGTGGCTATTTTCCTAGACGGGCAACCTATCAGTGTGCCGACAGTAAATGAGCCGATTCGCGATGGTAATGCTGTGATTTCCGGAGAATTTACTTGGGAAGAAGCCAGGTTGTTGGCGCAAAGATTAAATTCCGGCGCACTACCTGTGCCTATTGAACTTATTTCTCAACAAAAAGTGGATGCTACTTTGGGTGCTGATTCGCTTGCTTCCAGCTTCAAAGCCGGGATTTTCGGTTTGATCTTGGTGATTTTATTCATGATTTTGTATTATCGTTGGCCGGGTGTGGTTTCAGTTATTTCTTTGATTGTTTACGCTTCCCTTACTTTGGCAATTTTCAAATTATTGGGTGTTACTTTGACGTTATCGGGTATTGCCGGTTTTATCCTCTCAGTCGGTATGGCGGTTGATGCAAATGTTTTGGTTTTTGAACGTCTCAAGGAAGAATTAAAAAACAAAAAAACTTTAGCCACAGCCGTAGAAGAAGCGTTTGTTCGCGCTTGGAGCTCTATCCGTGACAGTAATATTACCACTCTCATCAGTTGTGTTTTCTTGATTTGGCTTGGTACCGGTTTTGTGCAAGGTTTTGCTGTGACTTTGGCTATCGGTGTTATTGCTTCCATGTTTACCGCTATAACAGTTACCAGGATATTATGCCGTTTTTCTTTTGCTTGGTTTAAACCAGAAGGCAATATTCTTTTCTTGGGTGCCGGCAAAAGCAATGAAGAAAAATCTAACAACGAAATTAAATAATAATTCTATGAATATACCAATTGTAAAATATTCCAAAATTTGGCTGAGCATGGGCTTGGTGGTTTCGGTGTTATCTTTGATTTTGATTTTTGCCTGGGGTTTAAAACCGGGGATTGATTTTACCGGCGGTTCTTTGTTGGAAATTGAATTTAACAAAGAAAGACCGGCCGCTGAAGCAGTGGTTAAGATTTTTGAAGAATCGGGGATCAAAAATACCATGGTGCAAAAAGTGGAAGGCAACAGTTTGATTATCCGCACTTCTTTTTTGGATGAAGAAAAACATCAAGAAATTTTGGCAAAAATTAAAACCGTTAGCGAAGATTCTGATTTGATAGAAAATCGTTTTGAAACTATCGGTGCTTCCATCAGTAAACAATTGCGAGAACGTGCTATTTTATCTATTATTTTTGTAAGTTTAGCTATTATTTTGTACGTAGCTTATGCTTTTCGCAAAGTTTCTCAACCGGTTAAAAGCTGGAAATATGGCGTCTTGGCATTAGTGGCTGTTTTTCACAATATCCTTTTGGTAATGGGTGTTTTTGCGGTTTTGGGAAAATTTAAAGGCGTGGAAGTGGACACGGCTTTTGTGGTGGCGCTTTTGACCGTACTTGGTTATTCTATCAACGATACCATAGTAATTTATGATCGTATCAGAGAAAATTTGATTAATCGTGGAAATCGCGCTTTTGCCGAGGTGGTTAACGACGGTTTGAATCAATCTTTTTTCCGTTCTATCAATACTACAGCAACAACTTTGTTTACTTTGTTTGCGCTTTACTTTTTTGGCGGAGCTACAATCAGTAATTTTGTCTTAGCTTTGATTATCGGTGTCGGAGTAGGGGCTTTTTCTTCTATCTTCATCGCTTCACCGCTTTTGGCAGTTACGGAAAATTGGCAAAGAACAAAAAAACTTTGGTAAAAATAAAAATTCAAAAAATCCTCCGAAATTTCGGGGGATTTTTGTTTTAGATTAAATTATGGTATAATA
>CAYUIA010000050.1:0-3722 GCA_964444635.1 uncultured Gammaproteobacteria bacterium | reverse complement strand
TTAGGACGCCGCCTTCTCAAGGCAGTAAGAGGGGTTCGATTCCCCTACGGGCTACAAAAAATCTTCAATCTTTAAATCCTCAATCTAAAATTATTTGTATGGCTCGTATTATAGGCTCAGGATATTCTTTTGACGATGTTTTGATTGTTCCAAAATATAACAAAGTTTTTTCTCGTAAAGATGTCAGTTTTAAAACCAGAGTGACCAAAAATTATGAATTGGATATGCCGATTTTGGCCGCCAATATGGATACGGTTTGTGAAAGCGAGATGGCTATCGCCATTGGTCGTTTGGGGGGTCTGGGAGTTGTCCATCGGTTTTTGACTATAAAAGAACAAGCAAAGGAAATAGAAAAGATTAAAAAACAAAAATTATTGGCTGCCGCAGCTGTCGGAGTTAAAGATTTTGAAGAAAGAGTGTCGGCTTTGGCTAAAGCCGGAGTAAATATAGTTGTTTTGGATGTTGCTCATGGTCATTGTAAACGTATGGGAAAAATTGTGGAGTATATTAAAAAGAATTTTCCCAAAATTGATGTGATGGCGGGAAATATCGCCACCAAAGATGCTGCTGAATATTTTATTCACAAAGGAGCCGATGCGATAAAAGTCGGGATAGGTCCGGGATCAATGTGCACAACCCGTGTGATGACCGGTGCCGGAGTTCCCCAAATTACCGCGATTATGGATGCTTATGAAGCATCTCAAGGCAGAGTGCCGATATGCGCTGACGGCGGTATTAAACAACCAGGTGATGTCAGTAAAGCCATTGGTGCGGGAGCGGATACGGTGATGGTAGGTTCTATGTTTGCCGGTACCACAGAAACCCCCGGGAAAATAATTGCCAAAGGAAAAAATAAATTCAAAGAATATCGTGGGATGGCTAGTTTTGCCGCTACTATCAAGAAGATGCAGATGGATGGTCAAAAAACTGACGAAGTAGTTCATGTGGAAGGGGAGATGACAACCGTCCCTTTCAAGGGTCCTGTGGCACCAATAATAAAGAAGATTTTGGGCGGGCTAGCGTCAGGAATGACATATATGGGTGCGGAAAATATAGAAGCTATAAAAGGGAAGGCTGACTTTATTTCTATTACCGCTGCAGGTATAAAAGAAAGTGTTGCACATGGTAAAGACTAAAATTTTATCAAGATAAAAATCAAGGGCGACCAACCCTTGATTTTTATTTGGTTTTGTGCTAAGATAGTCCGTTGAGTTCTTTAATATTTTTTTAAAAAAAGGAGAATAAGATGGACGAAAAAAAGAAAATCTTAATCATTGACGATGACGAACTTTCGCTTTTTGTTATGGCGAGATTTTTTCGCGGAACTGATCTGGAAATAATCACAGCCAAAAACGGCCAGGAAGGATTACGGAAATTTTCGCAGAATCGAAAAGAGATCAAAATTGTATTAACTGATTTACATATGCCCTTTATTTCTGGGCTTGATGTTATCAGAGTAATAGAAGCTGATTCTGAAGCTCTCGGCGAAGAGTGTCCGCAAGTAATGTTTATGACAGCTAGTATTCACTCGCCATTGTACGATGAAGTAAAAGAAACTTTTTCGGAATCTCTTTTTCTTAAACCACTCAATTTGAAAGAGATCCTAGAGATTTTCAAGAAAAAATTGAGTAATTGATTATATAGCCCGGATTTAGTCCGGGTTTTTTTATCCACAGGTTGACTTTTGCAAAAAAAGGTTTATAATTTCTCTTATGTTTTTTTTGGGACAGAAAACATGTTCTTTGACAGACAGGTAAGCGGTCACTATTCAGAAAGACGGAGTGTTTTTTCGCACAGAAAAAAACAACTTAATTTCTTTTATCTGTGCTAGGGACTTGGTTGCCAACAAAGACCTTGTAGTTTTATCTACTGCAATCAAAACACCTATGCACTGTTTCCTTCATCTAGGTCATAGCGGTGCAACAAGCGTATTGTAAGAGGTGCTTAAACCGGCCGAGTTTTTCGGTAAAGCCTACCCCGTTTTTTTCGGAAACGACGGCTTTTTAAACAGAAGCACCCAGTTGTTTGACGGTTCGTGCGAAGATGAAAGCCGCCGTCTAAATAACTTTTTCTTGCTTGTCAGAGGTAAGGTTGTAATGTGGTCTTGGCTATCCTCTCCAATCCAAGTTCTTGGAAACAACAGTCTCGAGGTCCTGATGGTTAACACGCTGACCAAAAAGGTCCTACTAAAGCGGTTTTTACCGGAGAATGTTGTCTTCGCCTTTATCCCTGTCAAAGAATCCGAATTGTTTTTGTCCTGTTTCGTACCTTGTGTCGTACCTTGGCGCAGCTTCTCATAGCTGCGCCTTTTTTATTGCTTTTTTATCTATTTTAGAGTAAAATGGGATAGTAATAATATCTCAAATCTCAAAACTCAAATCTCAAAACTAATGTATCCCGATTAAATCGGGATGTCTGTGATAAAACTGTCCCGACTTAGTCGGGACACCAAAGTTTTGACTTTTGACATTTGATTTTTGAGTTGAAAAAATTCTATGTCAAACTCATTTAAATATTTTTTTATTAGTTTTTTTATAGTAAGTAGTGTATTTTTGTCCGGCTGTATCAAAAAAGAAAGCGGTCCGCAAAAGATGGAGGGTTACACGCAAAAAACTTATCATTCGGATAAATACGGTTTTTCACTCTCATTTCCAGATTCTTGGCTTGATAATTTTAGCTTGGTAGAAGAAACGCAAAATGATATCACTGTTTTGTCCTTTGCATACAATGGTTTGCCGGGACAGGAATATCCGATTTTTCGCATAGTCGCTTACCCTTTTGAAACTTGGCAAAATTATAAAAATTCTCAAGAGCTCATCTTGAATCAACAGGTTTTTGCTTATACCAATAACCATGTTTTTGTTTTGGTGCGCACTTTGGATAACCCTTATACTTCTCCGCAAATGGAAGAATTTATTATTTTGCACCGCGGGGTAAATGAAGTTTTGAACAGTTTCAAAATAGATTCCGGTAAAGAATTCAAATTAAATAAATTTAAAGTTTTTTTCAACAACACCAAATTAAACCCGGAAATGTTGGATTGTCGATTAGTCTATCCGGTAGAAATCCCGGTTTCCGGTACTCTTTCTTACGAAGAACAATCTTTGCGCGCTTTGTTTGCCGGTCCAAGTGACGCGCAATTAGAAGCCGGTTTCCAAAGTTTTTTCAACACTACTACGGCGAAGATTTTGCGCAGTGTAAAAGTGGTAGAAAATGTAGCCTTGGTTAATCTCAAAGATTTACGCACTTTGATCCCAAACGCCAACAGTTCTTGCGGTAGCGCGCAATTCTTATCGCAAATAGAAAATACTCTCAAACAATTTCCACATGTTTATCAGGTATATATGGCGATAGACGAGGATCCGAGTCGTATCTATGAATGGCTACAACTGGGTTGCACGGAGATAAATTTTTATTGCGACAAAACTCCGTTTGCTCCGATTGTGGCGGAAGTTGATGGAGCAAAAATAGAAATTCCGACCGTGCCAAACGCTACTACAACTATGGAAGAAGAAATTGTCGTTACTTCCACCGTTACTACAACAAAAAAATAGATATCCAATTATGTCCTACCTTCACGCTATTATCATTGCTGTTGTTGAAGGAATTACCGAATTTTTACCCATTTCTTCCACTGGGCATATGATTTTAACCGCCGATCTGCTTGCTTTACCGCATAGTGATTTTTTATCTACTTTTACTATTAGTATCCAACTCGGAGC
>CAYUIA010000049.1:0-4374 GCA_964444635.1 uncultured Gammaproteobacteria bacterium | reverse complement strand
CGTTCAATACGGGCGGGTAACCAACTGAGTTTACCCCGTAGTGATCCGAAGGATCTACTACTGGGGCTATGAATCCTATTTTGTTCCTCTGGTTATAAAAACAAAAACCCCCTTCTCTACCTAATTTTAACACATCACCAAAAAGTTATCAATAGAATTTTTTCAACATGAAGGGTTGAATTTAAAAACTTACCATGTTATAATCATTTTCGTATGGAAAGTAATGAAAAAAAGCCGATTACAGAGCAAAAAATCGGCGATTTTGATTTAAAAAAACCCAAAAAAATTTGGCTCTGGTACAGCTTAACCGGAATTTTTTTGGTTATGCTATCTCTTTTGGCTTTTCAAAATATCCAGACAGCCAAAAATGGCGGTTTGGGCCTTTTGGAACCGAAAAAATTCGGAATTTTTTCTTCAGTTAAAAATCTTCTTTTTCACTCAGGAGAAATGGTTGAAGGACAAAAAGAAGACCGCATAAATATATTATTGTTGGGTATTGGTGGTAACGGACATGAGGGGCCTTATCTATCAGACACCAATATCATTGTCAGTATAAAACCCAGTACCCGTGAAGTGGCGATGATTTCTATTCCGCGAGATTTGGGAGTAAAAATAGCGGACAAAGGAATAAATAAAATAAATTATGCCAGCGCTATCGGAGAAGTGCTTTACCCCGGACAAGGCGGAGAATACGCTCGTAAAATTTTTGAAGAAACTTTTAACATATCCATCCCCTATTACGTTCGCGTAGACTTCAAAGCTTTCGAAGAAATAATAAACTTAGTTGGTGGGCTTGATGTTGAAATAAAAAACTCTTTTATTGACCAGGCTTATCCGGGAGAAAATTATTCCTATCAAACGGTACAGTTTGAAAAAGGCACCGAGCATATGGACGGAGCGCGCGCATTGATTTATTCTCGTTCTCGTCACGGTACCAATGGTGAAAATTCTGATTTTGCCAGATCTCGCCGCCAACAACAAGTCATGGCGCAACTTAAAGACAAACTACTTTCATTTGAAATTTATAGCAACCCGATGAAAGTCAGAGAAATCATCGATTCCCTATCTTCTCACATCAATACCAATCTAAACATCGGTCAGATAATATATCTTGGCAACTTGGTTCGACAAACCAAGCAAGACGATATCAAAAACCTAGTACTTGATAGTGGGGTGGAGGGTTTTACTGTTCCATACATCGCGGCTAATGGCGCTTTTATGTTAGCGCCTCGCGGAGGAAAACTTGATTATATCAACTATGCTATTGCCAAAATATTTCTCAATGTTACTACCACGCCAAATTGGTCGGCTGTAATTGACGATGAATCAGTTTACAAATTTAGTACAACAAAAAATGAAAACTCGACTTCCACAGAAAAAAAACATTCTATCCCTCTTTGGCCAAATGTAAAAATAGAAATTTATAACGGCACCTGGCGAGCCGGATTAGCTTCACGATATCAAGGCAAACTCAGTGATAACGGTTTCAATATTATAAATATCGGCAATGCCGAAACCAGGCCGGTAGAAAAGACTACTATCTATATAGCTAAAGAAGAACTTGAGCCGGAAATTTTGGAAGCCCTTACCAAAGAAATACCCGGAAAAATTGTAAACTCTCTCCCACAATGGTATTTAGAAAAATTTTCCACCCCTACCGCCACTTTACCCAATAATTACGAAGGGTTAGAAGATGAAGAAAAAGAAGAACAGACCTTGACAAATCCGCTAATTTCTGATATAATTATCGTTCTTGGCACGGATACCAAAGAGTAAAAAGTTGAAAGTTAAAAGTTGAAAGTTCTAAATACGAATTTAAATTTTTAATCCCCACACTTTTTACTTTCAACTTTCAACTTTAAAACTTATTGTATGTCCACTCCCGCAAAAATCATAGAAACAAATTTACCTACCGTTGCTTTGGTCGGGAGAGTTAACGTTGGCAAATCCACGCTTTTCAATAAAATTACTGAAACCGCGCATGCTCTAGTTTCTGATATTCCCGGCACTACTCGTACTCGTAATATCGGCACCGCTTCTTGGCGCGGCAAACAATTTCGCTTGATTGATACCGGCGGGCTTACTTTTGACGAAAGTGTTCCTTTGGAAAAAGAGATTATCACTCAAACACAAATAGCATTAAATGAAGCTGATTTGATAGTTTTTGTAGTAGATATTCAAGATGAGCTTCTGCCGCAAGAAAAAGAACTGGCCAAATATTTACGTCAAAGTCAAAAAAATAAACAAGTGATACTTTTAGCCAATAAAGCCGATAACCAATCGCTACGTTTAAAAATTCATAATGGTGAGTGGTTGAAGCTAGGACTGGGTGAGCCGTTTCCGGTTTCTGCCGGTAACGGTAGTAATGTTGGGGATTTTTTGGATCTTGTTTATAAAAAACTAGCCAAAACCAAACTCCGCCCCAAAACTGCCAAAAAAATCAAACCTATAAAAGTAGCTCTTATTGGCAAACCCAATGTTGGTAAATCCACTCTTTTCAACGCCTTGATAGGCGAAGAAAGAGTGATTGTAAGCGATATGCCACATACCACTCGCGAACCGCACGATACTTTGGTGGAATATGAAAAAGAAAATTATCTTTTTATAGATACCGCCGGTATCAGACGTAAAACCAAAGTTAGTGGTCAATTGGAAAAAATAGGCATTTCCAAAAGTTTGGATACCATAAACAAAGCCGACATCGTATTGTTTGTACTGGACGCCGGAGAACCGATAACCGATCAAGATCAACAACTTGGCGGATTTCTCAAAGAACATACCAAAAGCACGATTATCGTCATAAACAAATGGGATAAAGCCGAAGCCAATGACGATGAGTTTAGAGGAGAAGTTAAACAATTGATTTATAACAATTTTCCTCACTTGGATTTCGCACCACTTGTTTTTGTCAGCGCCAAATCCCAATATCGCGTGCACCAAATTTTCCCGCTTATCAAGCAGGCGTATGAAGCCAAACAAATCACAATAGATGATGCCACGCTCAAAGAATTTCTCAAAAACACTACTCATAAAAAGATGCCAACAACCGGCAAGGGTGTTCGTCATCCAAAAATTTTGAGCTTGAAACAACTAGCCAGCAATCCGCCGGTGTTTGAATTGCTTATCAAAGTCAAAACTTCTTTACATAACTCTTACATCCAATATCTCAAAAAAAGATTGCGCGAAAAATTCGGCTTTTTTGCCACTCCGCTTATCATGAAAGTTTCCAAATTAAAACAAGTTTCATTTAATAGACAGGAAAGAAAAGCCGGAAGTAAACCGCTAAAGAAAAAAAGGAAGTTTGTGCGCACCGCGCAAAGATACCGTTAATAAAATCGTCCCGCTCAGCGGGACGATTTTTGTATTATGTAGTATGTAGTTTGTATTATGTATGAACAAATTGCATAATACATACTACATAATACTTGCTACAAAATGTTAAAATAAGCTATACTATAACTACATAAATAATCTTTGGTTTCTATGAAATTAATTATAGGATTGGGCAATCCAGGAAAAGAATACGCCAAAACTCGTCATAATGTCGGTTTTATGGTAATAGACGCACTCGCAAAAAATTTGGGGGTTGATTTTAAATTAAACAAAAAATTCCAAGCTGAGATTGCAGTAATAAAAAACGGAAAAGAAGAAATCGTTTTGGCCAAACCGCAAACTTTCATGAATTTATCAGGAATTAGTACTCGCGCAATATTGGACTTTTATAAAATCAAACCCGAAAATATCGTAGTGATACACGATGACAAAGATATTCTATTTGGACAAGTAAAATATCAAACAGATAGATCCGCAGCCGGACACAATGGAATAAAATCCTTGATTGAACACCTGGGCACGCAAGATTTCGCCCGCATCCGCATTGGTGTAGCCTGGGAGGACAAAGAAAAGATGGGAGATACTGCCAATTTTGTGCTAATGAATTTTACGAAGACGGAACTGACAAGTTTGGAAGATATTATCAAAGAAATTGTTGGCAAAATTACGCAAAAATAATATCTCAAATCTCAAAACGCAAAACTCAAAACTACAACTCAAAACCTTAAAACCTTGTCATTGCGAGGAGTGTAATGACGAAGCAATCCCACAAAATTCAGAAAGCAGTGGGATTACTTCATCCGCTTTGCGGATTCGTAATGACACTTATCGTCAGTTTTGACATTTAAGGCTTTGGTTTTGACTTTTGACATTTGAGTTTTGAGTTAAAACAACTTTTCTCAAACCAATGTACTTACTGTTGTCGTTTTTTCCTAAGATCACCTATTCCCGCTTTAAAAAGGCGGTGAATTATTTTATTAACCCAAAAGATATTTGGAATGCCGAGGTGTCTGACTTTATGAGTGCGGGCTGGGAAGAAAA
>CAYUIA010000048.1:0-4385 GCA_964444635.1 uncultured Gammaproteobacteria bacterium | reverse complement strand
AAAAGGGGTTTAAAAATAAAAAAAGCCCCGCACGGAAGAACCAATGCGGGAAGAATAAATACAGAAACTACGATTTTTTTTGTAAAAAACAGTAATTCTCCCCCCCCCCCACTCACTATAAACCGGCCAATAAAAACCGATGAGTGTTTCGTTCTGGAAAAAAGTACACAAAATATGCGGGCCGTAAACCCCAGTAATAACAATCCCCGGAAAAACAAAAATTTTGTTATGCATTTTCTTCGGGATTTCTTTCTGGTGTTCTCGCACATAATAATCCTCTTCTCTTCCGGAATTTACCATCATTGTTTGTGCTCGAGCAAGGATTTCTTCTCCCTGCACTTTTTTTTCATTCCTTTTTAAACAAGGAATTACTTCAAACACACAACCACCAATCATTATCTTGCGATACATTTCTCTTCCTCCTGAGAAATAATTATTAAAAAGAGCAAAAATTTAATATATAACTTTATCACAATAATAAAAATTTGTCAATCGGGACAGATCGACAAAACATAATTTAAAATTTTAGAAGTTTTTTGGCAAGTCCGCTTGAAGTTTTATTGTTTTGTCACCCGTCGCGGTTTTGAAAGTAAGTTTATCCGCAAACAAAGCAATACTTTTGTCAGGTAGCGGATTTTTGGCGCCGTATTTGATATCGCCGACCAGCGGATGCCCCAAATGCGCGAATTGCGCGCGGATTTGGTGATGGCGTCCGGTTTTGAGATTTATTTTTACCAAAGTATTTCCTTTTATTTCTTTTACTACTTCATAATCCAATTCTGCGCGTTGGCTATCCGCAACTTCCCTGTCAAAAATCTCCGCTTTATTATTTTTTTCATTGTGTTTGAGAAAATTGATGAGCGTGCCTTTTTTATTTTTCAATTTTCCTGTCACCAAGGCGGAATATTCTTTTTTCATTTCATGATTTCTGATTTGCTCGGATAATCTACTTGCACCTTTGCTAGTTTTGGCTAGTAATACAATTCCAGAAACTGGTCTATCTAGACGATGAAGCAAGCCTAAGAATACTTTTCCTGGTTTATTATATTTTTCTTTGAGATAATCTTTGACCACATCCATCAAACAAACATCCCTTGTTTCATCCCCCTGAGTCGCCAAACCAGCCGGTTTCACAACAGCTATCAAATGGTTATCTTCATAAATTACTTTTAGCGTAGGCATAGGTTACAATAAATACGTACGAACTTACGAAAAATTACGAAATTACGAACTGCGTCGTCATTGCGAGACCCGGAGGGTCGTGGCAATCCCACCGCTTTCTGAACTTCGTGGGATTGCTTCGTCATTACATTCCTCGCAATGACAAACACTCACAATCTTTAAATCTTAAATTTTAAATTTTAAATATTAAATAATTTTGTTTTATGTTATAATAGTATTACTAATTCTTAATTAAATCAATATGATCGGACAAATCGCGTTTTACCCTATCATCGGCTTGCCTTTGATAGCTTGGGGAGGAATTTTTACATTCCTTTGTTTTCTATTCACCGCATATATTGGCAGAATGAACACCAAAGGCAATATGACCATCCCGCCAAAGTGGCATTATCGTATGGCTTATATTTCTCTAGTAATGGGTTTTTTCCACAGCATGCTTGGTATTTTATCCATGCTTGGATATTAAAAAAATATGTCTAAAAAATTTTTAGTCGTCACTTTGTTAACGGCAATTATTATTATCGGCGGTTGTGGTAAAAAAATCGCAATTACAGAAGAGCAAACAACTACACCGGAAACAAAATATACTTTGACAGATGTGCAAACACACAATTCCAAAGAAAGTTGTCGAGTTGTTTTGGAAAACAAAGTTTATGATGTGACTGATTATGTTTCCCTGCATCCGGGTGGAGATAAAATACTCAACGGTTGCGGAAAAGATATCACGGAAATGTTTCAAAAAGTTTCCGCTCATGTCAAAATCACACAAATACTGCTAAATAAATATTATATTGGAGAATTAGAATAAAAAAATACCGCCTGCAAAGGCGGTTTTGTTTTTGGGTAAAAAAAACTCCTGCACATTAAATGCAGGAGTATAAAGAATGAACGAAAATTTAAGAGAATTACACCTTTTGAACGGCGAGAAAACGCCAGTCACCACTCCAATCACGGTCAAACCAATAAAGGTTGAGGAAACGCTTGGAATTGTCCTTGCCGAGGTAAAGTACGAGGCGAATACCATCGCCATTGATCCAGAAAGAGCCAAGAGCAACTATGGGAAACTCTCTCTGAATTTCCGGATACTTCGCCCCAAAAGCCAAAAGTTCTGCAAGAGTAGCCGGACGAAGATTGTTCTTTTCCATGTGGAGAAGAACTTCCTCTGAGCTGGCTAATTTGTTCAGATGGACAAACTGAAAATCAACTTCGGATTTACCACTGCCTGTAATCGGGAAATGTTCGGCAGTGATATTTTCGTTGACCCAATCATACTTTCCCATTCCGATCATGTTGGTAAACGGTATTGCGTAATTCACACAAATTGATTTCTTTGTCTTAACAACAAGACCGGCAATCTGTTTACAAAGATCAGTATCCGTCAAGATGCGCTCCAAATCACTGTCGTTACCGCCGATGTCCAGGACGGCATTGACAATGGTCCTAAAAATTTCAAAAGCTTTTCCCATTCCCTTTAAAAAATCGCTTGTTTTTTTCATAGCACTCTCCTTCTACTGTTGGTTTGTCTCTTATAAACGCAACTTACGCTTATTTGAGACTTACCAGTTAAAATGCAAGAACACGATATTGTGGCACATTTTAATGGTTTTGTCAATAGGGTTTTGCTAAAGCTACGCCCTACAAGGTAGTCTAATTTAGCTAATATAAAAAAATTTTAATTCGTCCGAAAGGGCGAATTTTTGTTTTTGTATAAAAAAAGACTCCTGCACATTACATGCAGGAGTATAAAGAACGAACCAAGAGTCCAAGTGTCCAAGGAACAAGTACCAAGGACACAAGAACCCAAGTGAATTTTACTTGCGGACAGCAAGAAAACGGCCATAGCCACCCCAGTCGCCGTCAAACCAACCGAGGTCGAGGCCACGCTCGGAGTCGCGCCTGACGAGGCCGGGCACGCCACGATCACCACCCGAGTCAACCCAGGAAGAGCCGAGAGCGATTACGGGAAATTCTATCTGAATTTCCGTGTATTTCGCCCCAAAGGCTAAAAGCTCTGCAAGAGTTGCCGGACGGAGACCGTTTGCCTCCATATGAGCGAGAACAGCTTCGGAACTAACCGACTTATTCAGATGAACAAGTTCCACGTTAACTTCCGTTTTACCACTTCCCGTGACAGGGAAATGTTCAGCAGTAATATCATTGTTGACCCAGTCGTACTTACCGGCCTTGATCATGACGGCAAGCGACATATCATAATCGACTACGACCGAATAGATATCATCAACAATTTTATTATTCTTGATAATATTTTCCGGATTAGAAAGAAATTTTTGAAAATTCTCTCTGTTAATTTTTCCTTTTTCTACGAGCTCCCAGAATTCTTTCATCTGGTTTGGTGTTACAAAATTTTTTCCCATCTTCATTCTCCCGCATCTGACTGCTAAACGAAACTTTACACCTGACACCATTGTCAAACATATTGTTTTCTTAAAAACAAGCAGACGCTAATTTGAAATAGCCAAAAGATTATTTCTACGGCTTTCTTTTGAACTACTTAAATTTAAATAAATCAAAAGAAAACCGCAGTAATTTATTTTTCAAAGAACGGAGTATCATAGCACATTTTGGCACTTTTGTCAATAGGGCTTCGCTAAAGGAAAGATTCTAAACTACTGGAACCACTAATATGATAAAATATGCCTTTATTCATAAAAGTGGGAAATATGTCAAATAATCTAACTTACTACGAAAGACAGATGTTGCAATATTGGTTTAGAACCAAAATGAGTCTGAGAGATATAGCGAAAATAATGAAAAGAACTCATGGTGTTTTAAGTAAAGAATTGAAAAAAACAAGCGATGGTAATAGGATTAAATACAGAGCTGATATTGCTCAAAATAAATATGAAAATAGGCGTCATAAGAGCCGTAACGGTAAATTGGATAAATACCCTTTGTTAAAAGAATATGTTGAAGAAAAGATAAAAGAAAACTGGTCTCCGGAACAAATTGCCGGTCGGCTAAAAGCTGACCAGGCAGATGTATTGATTAGCCATGAAAGTATTTACTACTATGTGTACAATAAAGCGGAAAAGTATAAAAAACTATACGCTCACCTAAGAACCAATCGAGTTAAAAGAAAAAAGCAAGGTAAAAGAAAAGGCGGGAAAGTGCTGATATTACAACGAAAAAGCATTCATCAAAGACCTGAAACAATACAAGAAAGAACTAGGTTTGGCGACTGG
>CAYUIA010000047.1:0-4385 GCA_964444635.1 uncultured Gammaproteobacteria bacterium | reverse complement strand
CTTTTTATTTTTTAATAATGAAATTATATACTTCCTCAGGCCAATATTCTTTTTTATCTCCCGTATTTGTTGACAGTTCAACTACTCTAGCCACATATTCGGCACAATCCGTGCCGGAATTTATTTCTGACAACAATTTATCCTTATTAACACCAATATCTACAAAAACCGCTTTTTGATCATTCAGTTCTTGTTTTCTTTTTTCGTCAAATTCGCTTACAGAATTTCGGCCATGATTAAAACATTCGTAAACCTTACCTTCGTGGATTATGCCCGTATGCCAAAATTTGCCTTCCATTTTAATAAGCGGAGGTAAATTTGCTGGCCTGGTTTCAGTTGGCAGGAAAAAAACTTGAGGCATATTGTGCGGAGAGGGTGAGATTTGAACTCACGGTCCCTTGCGGGACACGGCTTTTCGAGAGCCGCACTTTAGACCACTCAGACACCTCTCCTAAAGTTGTTATATATTAAAATAAAAAATCTCTTTTGTCCATTAAAAAAACACCAGAAAATTTTGGTGTTTTTTGGCGGAGAGAGTGAGATTCGAACTCACGGTCCACTTTCATGGACGACAGTTTTCAAGACTGTTGCCTTAAACCGCTCGGCCATCTCTCCGTAAGAGTAGAATTAAAATACCACATTTTACGAAAAAAATCAAGACTCCTCCATTTAATTAGTTTTCCCATACAACCACTAAGCTACTATTTATTTTGGTCAATTGCCTTGCTCCCAAGGAATATTTTTGTTATATTTAAAGTATTAACTCATTCTCTAATTAAAAATATGAAAAAATATTTTCCAGTACTACTGATCGTATTGGTGCTATTTGTCTTAATAATACTTTGGTCTCTCTTTCGTGAAAAACCTCAACTACCGTCAGTTAAAAAAGAAGTTACAACACCACCTGTTGTTGCGGAGGAAAAATTCTCTTATGACGGAACTTATTCAGGAACATTTAATTATGAATATCAAGATGTAGAACGCTTCAGCGGAAAAACCCTAACTGAATGGATTCCGGGTTCTTTTACACTTGTCTTAACTCTCAAAACTCTTTCTGTTGAAAGTGAAGTTGTTTTTCTAGATGCAACCAATGCCGTTGTCAGCGATCCAAGTTTTGGTACCGGAAGTAACGGAGTTGATCCTGTTAGTAGTTTCGGCGGTCCAATCAATTTGACTTTACCAAGAAACCCCGCGGAACAAAAAACAGACTCTTCCGCAAGTATGTATCTATATTTTAACTTAGGCGAGGATTATGAAACAAAAATGATAGAGATAAAATCCGGGGCTGTAAAAGTTAGTCCCGATGGAAAAACTCTTTCAAGAAATCCGGACTGGGGTAAAAATCCTACAGCTGGTAAAACCGAACTTCCTGCTTGGAAGGCCCTGACTCCGGGAATGGATACGACTTTCCGTTTTGGCGGAACTTTTGGCACCAGTGGAGTTTACGACCGTCACTTTAAATATGGAGATTGGAGCCTAACAAAAATTTCTCCTTAGTTATTGATAAAATATAATTTCATTTTTTCGCTAACTACAAAAACAATCCGGCAATTTGCCGGATTGTTTTTTATTTATTATTTAATCATCCTCTTTTTATTAACTTTGCCGCTATAGAAATTATCCCTTTCAAAACCGTTCCTCTATTTTTCAAGAAAAACCCAAAAAATAATGCCGAAAATCCGCCAAGTGTAGCGGTTAAATAATTACCCGCTCTTTCTTTGGTCGTATTTACGCTTTTTATCTCCTTTTCTTCCGGGTTTTCTATCTCCCCCACCTTTTTTATATCTTCTTTTCCTCTTGGCCAAAGTTGCGAACCTTTGGAAGAGGTTTCTAAAATTCCGGTGACTTCTACTATGTCACCGACTTTATAATTCTTTTTTTCTATTCCCGTATTCTTTTTGAAATAAACCAAAATTTCATCACTACCGTCATCTAGATAAAAATAATTTGTTTTTAAACTCGTAATCTCACCTGTTATTTTTATCAACGCGCCAAAATTATTTTCTTCCACTTCATCCAAAATAAGTTTGTTTGGTGATAAAGAATTTTCTTTTGATAAAATAATAAAATCATCTTTGGTTTTTGTTTTTATTCTTTTTACTCCCATCGCACTAGAAATTTCTCCTCTTATTTTTATTTTATCACCGACTTTTATATTTGGCCAATCTTTTTTATTACTATAAATTTGTACACCATAATTTCCATCAACCAAATAAAAATATTGTGATCCGAAAATATCTGGTAACACCGCCACATAGCCCTCGGCGATTACCAGATCTCCGATTGTACTGTCTCTGATTTGTTCCAAATTTTTTATTTGATAATTTTTAATTTTTGAACTTACCAACGAAACTGTTTTTTGTCCGGCAGTTCCGTTTTCCTTTGTCAGTAATTTTCCCGGATTAATTTCCGTAGTCCAAAACCAACTACCTTCAAAAAAAGAATAGCTTTTCCCCTCCGGAGCTTTTTCATATTTTACAAAATCAATTACTTCATCCATTTCATCAAATAAAGTGATTTTGTCTTCCGTGTTGGTCAAAGTCAATTTGGTGATTTCTTGATATAGGATCAAAAAATTTTTCGGTTCAATTTTGATGCCTTCGGGGATGCTGTAGGTTTTATTATTTTTATTTTTTAGCTTCCAACCGGACAAATCCACACCAATTTCATCCATATTATAAAGCTCTATGAATTCACCTTTGTCCGTACCTTCCGGATTGGGTAAGACTTCACTTATCATCACCTTGCTTTGAGGCAGATTTTCCAAAAAATCCACTTTGATTTCTATGCTTTTATCCACAGTATTGCCCAAGGTGCTACTAACTGTGAGTTTTCCAACAAAAATACCGGAAGTTGTGAATACTCGACTGATTTCTTCACCGTTTAAAGTCAGATTATCGCTAAAATTCCACAAAAAACTGAGTTGACCGCCCCGACTATCAGAACTCTCAGAAGCATCGAAAATAACCATTTCGCCTATTTCAGCGGTTTTTGGGTATTTTATATCCACACTTATCCCCAAGTTGTCCACATTTACAAAAACATTCTCAAACCCTGGGGTAATTTCCGCTGTCCATAGCCAAATTCCATCAGTGCTACGCATGTAACTTTTGCCCTCAAATGCCTTTTCATAACTTATTTTATTAACTATTTTTCCGCTAGCATCAGCCAATTTTACCTCTTCTGGCGTAGTATTGTTAAACGCAATGCCGGTTTTTTCCCTTTTATATACCACTATTTCTCCAGAATTCAAAACCCCTGATAATTTATAGTTTTTTACTAAATCTCCGATACTCCACCCCTTCAAATCAACTGATTCTTCACCAATATTCTTGATTTCTATAAATTCATCTAAACTATCTGAACCTGGCGGATCAGGGTAAATTTCATTCAAAACTACATTACCAGTAGAACTGGCTAAAACCTGTGTTTCCTCCCCTTTTTGTACTGTTTCTACGATTGTTGGCGGGGTATATGAACCACCGCCCCCAGAACTGACAATTGGTGTTGTAATAATATTAGCGCTATTTTTGGTAATACTTGTAGTAATCGCCCAATCATTATTACTGTCTAAGTCTTGCCCATCAGATTTTCGCGCTAAACTTTGACCGGTTTTGGGCGTCAGCACCCCTTCATAGAATATTTTATCTATCTCTTGGCCCAAGGGATCACGTAAAACAACGCTGTCTTTATCATTATTTAAAAAACTTCTCGTATCCAAATCAAAAACAAACCAGGAAAGTGGTTCTATGGTAGTGCTGGAGATTTTTTTACAACTGGAAGTTGAAGACAATCCTCTGTCGTCACAAAGATAACCGCCGGACAAATCCAAAGAAGTGGTGGAAATATTATAAAATTCTACCCATTCATTTTCATCACCCTGTGGTGCGCAAGCAAATTCATTTATTTTTATGCTGGTCCAAAAAGAAAAATCTATTTCCGGAGTTGAACTCGGGGTGGTGGTTGGCGAATCTGTACCCGGATCTGTGGTTGTCCCAGGATCAGTGGTAGTAGTCGGCTCCCATAAAGGTCGTGACGGGCTAAAAGAGTTTTGTGGATTACATACTCTTTCAACAAAATCTACACTATTATCTCCCGTGTTTTGCCCGTTTCCGTTTTCATCGTTTGGTAAACGCGATAAACATTTTGTATTTGTAGGATTACTCGCCGATACTCCATAGGAAAAACTACTGGAAACACTTCCCCAAACCAAAATATCTTGTAGTATCTCTTCTTTAAATAATAAAGCTCCGTTATTGGTATCAGCCAAAGTATTTGAACTATAACTTTTGTCTGCAATCACATCATCACCATAATCATTATGAGCTATCAAAAAATAACTAAATGGATTTATAAATTGACTACTATTAAAAGAACCGAGTGAA
>CAYUIA010000046.1:2306-4587 GCA_964444635.1 uncultured Gammaproteobacteria bacterium | reverse complement strand
TTAATGACCAAACCCCAATGTCCAATGCCCAATGAATGACCAATGCTCAAATGACTAAATATTTTTAGGGTTTGGGATTTAGGATTTGATTGGTCATTGGGATTTGGGAATTGGGATTTCTGTGTTATTTTATTTTCTTCAAGAAACTTTTTAATTCATCAGGTAATTCTACTTCATAGTGTTTTCTTTTACCCTCTAAATCTGTAAATTCCAATTTGAAACAGTGTAAAAACAGTCTCCCGAGTTGATTGTCCCACTTGCGTTTTTGCTTTCTTTGGAAATAAATAGGGTCTCCAACTACCGGATGGTCATAAGCCAAAAAATGAGCGCGGATTTGGTGCATACGGCCAGTGTATATTTTGACAGTCAAAAGAGAAAAATTAACAAATCTTTTTTCCACCCAAAATTCCGTCAACGCTTCTTTACCTTCCTCGTTTTCAATCCCGCGAATTATCTTGGGAACAGCGGCGACACGGTCTATATTTTTTCCTCTTTTTAAAGGAAAATCTATTTTCCCAGTATCGGCTATTACTTTATCATGGACCAGGACCGCATATTCTTTGTCTATAGTTCTTTCTTTAAATTGTTTTTTCAAAAAATCAAACATTTTTTGATTTCTAGCCACTACTAAAAGTCCGGAAGCTTCTTTATCAAGGCGATGAACAATACCCGGGCGCAGAGGATCTTCACCTACATTTTTGAGTTCTGGGAATTTTTTTACCAATATTTCTGCCAAGGAAACTTCATCTTTTTCCGTATTGTGTGTCAGTAGTCCTGAGGGCTTGTTTACCACTAAAAAATCTTTTTCCTCGGAAATTATCTCTGGTTGAAGATTTTTAACAATTTCTTTGGCGAATTTTATTTTTTCTTTTTTTTCCGATATTATTTCTTTTTCTTCAAAAATCACAATATCGCCGGCACTTATTTTGGCGCCGGTTTTAGAGGGTATGGCATCGTTTAGTTTGACCTTTTGTTGCTCAATATATTTTTGTGCTTGACTGCGACTAATATCCATCTTTTGCGTCAAAAAAACGTCTAAACGAAGCGAAGAATCGTTATCGGTTACTTTAAATTTTTTATTTTTTGCCATATCTTTTTGTTTATTTTAGCACATTTTCAAAACAAAAGAAATTAAAAGCAAAACAAGCTCCACCACGGCTTAGTTTGTTTTTGTAAAATAAACTCTTTTTTTGATAAGAAATATTTTTGCCAAATCGGGATTTTGACCGGTAAAATTCCAAGAATTTTTTCTTTTTTTAATTTTGTTCCTGTCAGATAAACGGTCTCGTCTTCATCGTATAATTCAAACAAATTTTTGTCTGCTTTGCTTTGGTCAAAAAAGTTTTTTAAAGCCGGGTTTAACTCCGTGTTTTTATAAAAAAATGTATTTTCCTCAACAGTAATATCGGTTTTTAATTGAATTTCGGTTTTTTCAAAAAACAAAGCAGTTTTTTCTTTGTTTTTGATCAACTGAAGATTTTCAACGGGAAAATTAAAATTAAATATTTTTTCTTCATCTCCGATATAAAAACGATTGTAAAAATAAATTTTTTCCGGATGGAAAATTAAAACCGGTGTTATTTTCAAAATATCTTCGGCTTCAAATTCGTTTTCATGGATTAAAAATTCTTTTACCAAAATATTTGTCCGAGCCTCTATTTCCTGAAAACTTTTGATAAAAGTCGGTATATTTGCGGCTTGTTTTATCACATGGTAAGTTTGATTTTTATAATAATGTAACATTATTTCCGGAGTTGTTTCTAAAAAAGAAGGCAATAGTTTTGGTAAAGTATGTTTATTATTACAATAAACTTGATTTTGTTTAATCTCTTTTTCTATCAGAGAAAGCAAATCCTCAATTTCTTTTTTGTTTTTATATCCCTTCTTTTTTAATTCTTCGGAAGAAAAATCAAGAAAATTCAGATAATGACTTTTGCTTTCATTTAATAAGCCCAGTGCCACGCAGGCGTCAGTTTCTTTTGTGGAAAGTATAGGAAAAGCAAAATCAATATTTTTTGTTTGGTTTATTTTTTGCCGACAAAGATTTTCGTTGTTTTTTATTTTTGTTAAAATTTTGGCAATCTCTTTTTGTGTAAAACTGTCTTGATTTTCAATTTTACTAATCTTTGATAATTCTTTTAAATCATTATTTTCAACAGCACAGACGCTTATTTTAAGGTTTGATTTATTGTGATCCAAAGATGCCCCAAAAATAGGGGAGACAAAAAATAAAGAAAATAAGGAAAATAATAATATTTTTTTCATAAAAATAAAAAAAGGG
>CAYUIA010000046.1:0-2206 GCA_964444635.1 uncultured Gammaproteobacteria bacterium | reverse complement strand
GAACCATCGACCCCTGCCTTATAAGGGCAGTGCTCTAACCACTGAGCTATGGGCGCGTAAATGTGAATAAATATTAGCGCATTTTTTGATTTTTGGCAAGTAGTCTCCAAGTTTGCCAAATCGTTGATTTATTGGTAGAATAACAAAAAATATATGATGAATTTAAATACCAAAATATTTTTAAAAATAAATAATTTGATAGGTAAAAGTAAAATAATGGATGCTTTTGGTCGAGCAGGCGGTGAATTTGTAATCTTTGGCTGTATTGGCTGGTATTTTGTTTCAGTTTTAGTCGGGGCCTCAGCTTTGGAAAAAGCCTATCTTTATTTGGCGGTTTTACCGGTAGCTTGGATTTTTGCTTGGGCATTAGATTTGGCAATAGCTTTTTTGGTACGTGAAAACAGGCCACAGATTCAAATGCCGGAAATCAAACAAATGTTTAAACCGATGATGAGTTGGAAATCATTTCCTTCCGATCATGCTATGTCGGCCTTTTTGATATTTTTTTTAGCTCTATTATTCGGCCTACCTTTTGTTTCGGGATTATTTATTTTGGCGTTGTGGGTTTCTTGGGGTAGAGTTTATTGCGGAGTCCATTATCCACTGGATATTCTAGCCGGTTTTTTGACCGCACTTGTTTCCAGTTTGTTTATTTATTATTGTTTGTTGGCTTTAAATTTGATTTTCTAGTTTTTATGAATGCGATAATTCTTTGTGGAGGATTGTCCACCAGGTTAAAAGATATTACCAAGTCCATACCCAAGGTTTTGTTGGAAATTAAGGGTAAGACTGTTTTAGATTGGCAGTTAGAAAAAATAAAAGAATTGGGATTGTCAGAGGTTGTTTTGGCAGCCGGTCATTTGGCTGAAGTTCTTCAAAAAGAAGTTGGAGAAGAAAGGAATGGGGTAAAACTGATTTATGCCGTAGAAAAAGAGCGTTTGGGCACTGGCGGGGCTATAAAACATGCATTTAGCTACTTAGCCGATCCGTCTTTGCCAACATTTATTTTAAACGGCGATATTTTAACCGGAGTAAATCTGCGTGAAATGTTGATAAAATTAAATCCTGATAAAGAAGGTTTGTTGCTTGGAGCGCGCGTAGAAGATTCCAGCTCTTATGGAACTTTGGTTTTTGATGAAAAAAATAATTTATTGGAATTTAAAGAAAAAGAAGGAAAAAATATTCCCGGATATATAAACGGAGGTATTTATCTTTTTACTCACAAAGCCCGCAATCATTTTCCTGAAGAGTTGAGTAATTTTAGTGTAGAATATGATGTGTTCCCCAAGATGAAAGAGTTGGATGTATATAATTTTGATGGAGATTGGATAGATATTGGTGTACCGGAGAGGTTGGAGTGGGCGAGAGAGAATTGGAAAAATAATATTTAAATATTATAATATTATAATATTTTAACATGTCTTTCAATAATAAAATAATAACTTTTTCCATATTTATACTTGTCGGCTTGCCTTTGGCAGTCGGCTTTGTTGGTTATCAAAAACACAAAGCGGCTGAGGAAGCAAAGAAAAAAATGGCTCCACCCAGAGAAGAAATCAATATTACTATTATTCCCGGTTGGACTTTGCGACAAGTAGCCACTGACTGGGTGAAAAAAGGACTGTTTAAAAATGAAGAAGAAATTTACAGTCTTTTGGGTAAGCCGGCTTATAAATATGGAGGACTGGGAAATGGCGCTCCGGATTTGTCCGAGCTTTTTCCTACGTTTTCTATTTTAAAAGAAAAAGAAAAAAATTCATCTTACGAAGGATTTATATTTCCAGATACTTATCGTATTTATAAAGATGCTAAGCCAGAAGAAATACTCAGAAAAATTTTTGATAACTTGGAAAAGAAAATAACTCCGGAGATGAGAGAGGAAATAGTGCAACAAAATAAAACTTTTTTTGAAATTTTGACCATGGCTTCAATCGTAGAAAAAGAAGCACCGGATGCTACTAGTATGGCCAAAGTAGCGGATATTTTTTGGCGACGTCTCAATATGAAATGGGCTTTGCAATCTTGTGCGACTGTTAATTATATTACCGGTAAAACCACTCCGGCCGTATCGCTTGCAGACACACAGATAGATTCGCCTTATAATACTTACAAATATCGCGGTTTACCCCCAGGACCTATAGCCAACCCTAGTTTAACTGCTATAAAAGCGGTAATTTATCCGGAAAAAAACGATTATTGGTATTTT
>CAYUIA010000045.1:1891-4997 GCA_964444635.1 uncultured Gammaproteobacteria bacterium | reverse complement strand
GTAAGCACTTTGATAAAAAGCTGCTTTTTTTATACCTTAACCAAATTTTTAAAATTTAAAATTAATAATTTATAATTTTTACATTGTATGTCATCAGAAATCGTCAAAGCCATTCAAGCTCTTTGCGAAGAAAAAAACCTTTCTTTTGAAGTGGTGATGGAAACTATCGAGGCCGCTTTGGCCGCCGCTTATCGTAAAGATTTCGGCAATAAGCAACAAAATATTAAAGTAAAATTTGACCCGGAAACCGCCGGGGTAGAAATGTGGGATGTCAAAACCGTGGTAGAAGATATTGAAGAAGAGGTTTTGGAAAAAGCTCAAGAAGAACTTTTTGCTCGTCGCGAAAAAGCCCGTGAAGAAGAAAGAGAATTGACCGAAGAAGAAATCGCTGATTTGCCGCATTTCAATCCGAAATTGGAAATAATGATTAAAGATGCCAAAGAGCACGACAAAAAAGCCAAACTTGGCGATGTTTTGGAAATTCCACTGGAGATTCCGCATGAATTTGGTCGTATGGCCGCTCAAACCGCTAAACAAGTGATTATCCAAAAAATCCGTGAAGCTGAACGTAATATGGTTTTCGGTGATTTTAAAGATCAAGAAGGAAAAATAATTATCGGTACTATTCAACGCGCGGAAACAAGAAAAGTTTTAGTGGATTTGGGTAAAGTAACCGGTATCGTGCTTTCCGATCATCAAGTTCGCGGTGAACATTATCGTCCTGGAGCCAGAATGAAATTTTATGTAGTTTCAGTAAATATGGGCGTTCGCGGACCGGAAATTATTTTATCTCGTACTCATGAAAATTTGGTGCGTGAAATTTTTACTCAAGAAATTCCGGAAATTGCCGAAGGTTCGGTGGAAATAAGAGGAATAGCCAGGGATGCTGGTTATCGCACCAAACTAGCCGTATCTACCGATGATAGTTCTATTGACCCTATCGGTTCTTGTATTGGACAACGCGGTGGACGTATTAATACTATCATCGAAGAGCTTAATGGTGAAAAAATCGATGTTATTAAATACAATGACGATCCGACTGTATACATAACCAATGCTATGGCGCCGGCCAAAATTAATTCTGTAATTTTGGATGAAGAAACAAAAACAGCTCAAGTTCTGGTAAACACAGATCAATTTTCTTTGGCTATCGGTCGCAGCGGACAAAACGTTCGTTTAGCTTCTCGACTAACCGGTTGGGCTATAAATGTCAAAGACGAAGGTGGAAGCCAAGAAGTCAGTAGTGAAGAGTCCGCAGAAGAGTCAGTGACAGAAGAAGAAAATGAAGAATAGATAACTTTAATTAATCGTCCCGACTAAGTCGGGACACCAAAGTTTTGACTTTTGCGTTTTGACTTTTGAGTTTTTATTTTATGTTCTCACAACTTTTTCACGTCGTTTTATATCAGCCTATATTAAATATATTTGTTTTTCTTTATAACATTATTCCCGGACACGATATCGGGGTGGTAATATTACTGATTACACTGCTTGTTCGCGCGGCGGTTTATCCTCTGATGTCTTCTTCTATCAAATCACAAAAAGCGGTTCAAGATTTACAACCAAAAATAAAGGAAATCAAGGAGCAATACAAAACCGACCAGCAAAAACAAGCGATGATGACTATGCAGCTTTATAAAGAAAATAAAGTCAACCCGTTCGCTTCTTGTTTGCCTTTGCTTGTACAATTGCCAATTCTTATTGCGCTTTACATGGTGATGCGAGATGGTTTGGTTTCTGATAATTTGGGTAGTAATATATATCCTTTTATTTTTAATCCCGGTAAACTTAACAATATTTCCTTTTGGATTTTTGATATGGCCAAAACCAATTTGGTGTTGGCAATTTTGGCCGGAGCAGCTCAATTCTTTCAAACCAAAGCCATGTTAGTCAAACAACCGCCTAAAAATGCCGGCGAAGGCGCCAAAGACGAACAGATGATGGCGATGATGAACAAACAAATGCTTTATTTTATGCCAGTTATGACGGTTTTTATTGGTGCGACACTTCCAGCCGGGCTTACGCTATATTGGTTTTTCTCCACTCTTTTGACTTGGGGACAGCAGGTGCTCATATATAAACAGCGTGATGCTAGTAAAGTTTAAAAATATTCCCGGCTTCTTGCCGGGTTTATTTTGTTAAATTTAAAATTCAAAAGGTAAAACCAAAACAAAGTGTCATCCCCGCGAAGGCGGGGATCCAGACAAGTTTACCACTGGATTCCCGCTCGGAGGCGGGAATGACAGAACTTTGGGTTTTGAGTTATTTGAGTTGGGACTTGGTCATTTTAATATTTTACGGTATTATATTTTAGTATGGACGAAATACAAAAAGCCATTATCAAAACCCTGTCTTTCTTTTCTCTATTCTCTTATCCTCTAACTAAAGAGGAAATTTTTTCTTATCTTTGGAAATTGAAAACCGACAATAATTTATTATCGGAAAAATTGGAAGAATTGGCAGATAATAAAATTCTAGCAGAGAAATACGGTTATTATTTTTTACCCGATAGAGATATTACTGAAAACCGCAGACAACATTTTTTGGAAAGTGAATTAAAACTCAAAATTGCGCGCAAAGCGGCAAAAAAGATTAGCGGAATACCTTTTATCAGCGCGATATTTGTTTGTAATTCCACTGCGTTTGGTACAGCGGAAAAAAATAGCGATATTGATTTTTTTATTGTAACAGCTAAAAAACGTCTTTGGTTAGTCAGGTTTTTAACCAATATAATTCTACTTATTTTTGGTTTGCGGGTGGGTAAAAATAAAACTGGCAATCGAATATGTTTATCTTTTTATTTAAACGAAGAAAATTTGGATTTAAAAAATATTCGTGTTGTGCCGGAAGATATTTATTTGAGTTTTTGGCTGGCGACTTTATTGCCACTTTATGATCCGCAAAGGATCGGTGATAAAATTATCAAAGAAAACCGTTGGTTAGCGGAGCTGTTACCAAATTTTCCGGAAAGTTTGTCTTTTTATATCAAAGAAGTTAAAAATGGCAGAATAAAAAGTTTTTTTAAAAAAATATTGGAAAAAACCTGGGGCAAAGCTTACGGAGATTTGATGGAAAAACAAGCCGCGGAAGCTCAAAAAACAAAATT
>CAYUIA010000045.1:0-1791 GCA_964444635.1 uncultured Gammaproteobacteria bacterium | reverse complement strand
ATAGAGATTTGGCGCAGATGAAAATATTTTTTCTCCTTGGCGGAGCTTGTTTTGCTGTTACGCTTTTATTAAATAAAATAAGTTTCAAACAAATTTCTCTGATGCTTTGGAGCGGGGGAGTGTTGCAAGCGATTATTGGAACCGCCCAATTTATTATACAAAGAACCTGGGCGACCAAATGGCTGGGGTGGGCATTGCACCAACAAAGCGATCTCGGGGCTGCAGTATTGCAAACCGGCGGTGGTGAGCGCTGGTTACGAGCCTATGGCAGTTTTGGCTGGCCTAATGATCTTGGGTTTTATTTAAGCATAATGTTCATTTTGGGTTTTTGGCTTTATCAAAAAACGCAAAAAGAAAAAGAGAAAATCATGTTATCTATTGGTCAGCTTTTGATAATGGCCGGATTGTTTTTTAGTTTTTCTCGCGCTGCGATTATAGCGCTACTTGTTGGGTTGTTGTGGATTTTTTGGCGAGAGGGTAAGAAAATCTTACAACCTCTTTTTTGGCCGATAATTTTATTTGTTATTTTGAGCATTATTTATTTACCTCTTTTGCAATCCAGAGTTACAGCAGAAAATTATCTAGAAAGCAGGTCTATTAATGAACGTGTTGGACAATATGGAGAGTTCAAAAATATTTTTGAAAAACATCCGATGTTGGGTGTGGGTCCGGGAAATTATGTTTATGTGCTTTTTATTCAAAACCCCGGCTTATCACCTTGGTTTTATCAACCGGTTCATAATGTTTATTTATTATTTTTGGCTGAATGGGGGATAATCGGTGTAATATTTATTTTATTCTTGGCTTACTGGTTTTTCAAAGAAATTTGGAAAAATAACCGAGAAATTTTACCGCTTTGGGTTTTGGTAGTTACGGCCTTTTTATTTGATCATTATTTTTATACTAGCTACAGCGGAATATTGATTATTTGTATATTGGTCGCTTTATCCGTCAAGGGTCCATACTTGACAAGTTCAAAAAGCGGTTGGTAATAAAAAAGGCAAAGTGCTATAATAAAAATAGATGAAAAACTCATCAATTATTTTAATTTTTTAATATAATTTAAATTATATGGGGAGATTTTTTCGACCTGTACTTTGGCTATCACTGATGGCTTTGTTTTGTACGGGTCTTTTTGTTTTTAATAACCAAAAAGTTGAGGCCATAGGTTATGGCCCCGGAGATGTTTTGATTAATGAATTTACCGTTGAAGGAACGCAATGGGTCGAGCTTCTAAATACCACTGAAAATGATATTGACTTTGATTCCGGTAACTGGAATTTTATAGTTACCGCTATGGGCCCGGGAGGCAGTACGAGTACTTTGATGAGTAAGATCCCGAAGAGGGGAATTATAACCTTTGCTATGTCGTTGCCTACCACTACCGCGATGTTGACGGTGGATTATTTGGGAACAAATATTTATACGGTTTCTTATGGTTATGGTTTTAATATGGGAGAGCCTCATATTGCCGATGTTCCTGAAGATGGAGAGTCGGCGTCTTTGCAACAAGATACTTCTTGGTTGATTGATGAAACTCCAAGCAAAGGATGGTTTAACAATGCTATTGATTATACTTGCGAACAAGAAGCTTCAAGTACTCCGCCAACATTAACTTCTATTGCCGGTTGTTTATTTTCACAGCAAGATATTTCTTCCAATTTGGGATCAGTAGACGATCCGTCATCTGCCGGAGGGTTATACTTTGAAAAAACAGGTAAAGGTAAAATAACTTTTAACTCTTTATTAAATTTAACCGATCAGACAGTGGTAAGTTCTTTGCAAGATTTT
>CAYUIA010000044.1:0-5091 GCA_964444635.1 uncultured Gammaproteobacteria bacterium | reverse complement strand
AAAATAAATACCGTCTTTAATTTTGTAAGTAAAACCTTTTTTCTCCAATTTTTTTATTAAGTCTAGCTGCTCTTTGATGTGATCGGTAGCGCGACAAAAATTATCAGGAAATAAAATATTGAGATTTTGTAAGTCTTGTTTGAAAGCCTCGGTATAAAAATCGGCTATTTCCCAAGCGGTTTTACCGGTGCGACGACTGCCTTTTTCCATCTTATCTTCACCCTCGTCACTATCTGAAACCAGATGTCCGACATCAGTGATATTCATTATGTGCTTCACCTTATATTTATTGTATTGCAAAACTCTTTTGAGGACATCTTCAAAAACAAAAGAGCGTAAGTTTCCGATATGCGCGTAATCATAAACTGTGGGCCCGCAAGTATAAATACCGACCTTGCCTTTTTTGATAGGGGTAAAAAGTTGTTTTTGACGACCCAGAGTGTTGAATAGGGATAGAGACATAAAAGTATTTTAGATTTTTGATTTTAGAATGAGTGTCATTGCGAGACCCGAAGGGCCGTGGCAATCTCGCTGCTTTCTGAATTTTGTGGGATTGCTTCGTCATTACATTCCTCGCAATGACATTAAGATTTTAACTTATTTTATCACATTTTTCAACTCCTGTAGCTTTTAACAATAAAATATGGTATAATTTTACTGCGATTGAAAATTCATTAAAAATTGCAAAATTAAAAATTAAAAATTTTCATTGTATGTTTTTCTCCAAACAAATTTCTTATCTCGGGGTTGATTTGGGCGCTCACGGCATCAAATTGGTGGAAATGAAGAAAGAAAAAAATCGCCCGGTATTATTTACTTATGGCAGTAGTTTTGAAAAGAAAAATATCCACCGTCTTTTTTCCGCCAGTGAAAGAAGTATGGATGATTTAGCTCAAATAAAAACCTCTCCTGTGGGTAAGGAGATGAAAATGATAGAAAACCCGCAAGCCCAGGATCCGGCACAGGTGGAAAACTATGCATCAGAGTTGCGGGCGGTTTGTAAAATGTGTAAAACTGTTTCCAAAGCGGCGACTGCCAGTTTGCCTATTTCTGCCGTTTTTCATACGGTTATCAATTTACCGCAAATGGACAAAAAAGAATTTGATGCGGTTTTGAAAGCCGAAGTTAAGAAATTGTTGCCACTGCCTATAGATGAGATGGCTTTGGATTATCAGATCATCAACAACGGTTCCAAAAACCAAAAAGTCATTGTTAATGCGGTTAGTAAAAAACTGGTGACTTTCTATACTCAAGTATTTACCAAAGCCGGTTTGACATTGGAAGCGTTGGAGCCTGAATCTGTGGCTTTGGCGAGATCTCTGATAGGACGCGATAATGCGGTTACTATGCTTATTGATATGGGAGCGGAGAGAACCAATTTTTTTATCGTTGATCAAGGCGCTCCTATCACTCATCACTCGTTGACTTTGGGTGGAAATAAGATAGATGCTATTTTACAAAAAGCTCTTGGGGTAAAGGTGGAAGAAATAGAACAGATCAAAATGGATCTTTTCCGTTATCATCTGGGCAATGGAAAAAATTCTTTGGAAAAAGAAAAATTTTTGAATCTGCTTCATCCTGTTTTGGATCCTGTAGTCAAACAAATAGAATACGGTTTTGATGTTTATCTGCGACAAGCTGGAAACGAAGAAAAAAGACCGGAAAAAATCATCTTGACCGGCGGAGCGGCCAAAATTCCTTATTTGGCGCAGTTTTTGTCGGATAAATTTCAGATGCGTTGTTTTTTGGGTGATCCGTGGGCCAGGTCGGTTCATCAAGAAAAACTCAAACCCGTGCTTAACGAGATAGGTCCGAGAATGGCGGTGGCGATAGGATTGGCACTGAGAAAGATAGTGTAAAAAATTCTAAATCCTAAGCTCTAAATCCTAAACAATATCCAATATTAAATATTTAAATTTCTATATTGTTTAGAGATTAGAAATTAGAGCTTAGAGTTTTTGTTAAAATTTATGATTCAAAAACCCAATATACTTCTTATAGAGCCCGACGCTTTTCTAGCCGATATTTACGAAAAAAACTTGGCCATGAACGGTTTCAAAGTAATAACCGCCAAGACAGGAGAAAAGGGGATTTTTTTGGCAGGGACCAAAGAACCGTCTTTGATATTGCTTGAAGTGGCGCTGGGCAAAGAAAACGGGTTTGATATTTTGACTCGGATAAAGAATGATAAAAAAATTAAAAATATTCCGGTGATTATCATTACCAAGCTCGGTCAGAAAAAAGATGTGGAAAAAGGTTTGGCGCTTGGAATCGCGGATTATCTTATCAAAATTCACTTTTCACCGAGTGAGCTTGTGGATAAAATAAAAAGAGTATTGGCAGAAAAATAGAAAATATGATAGACTATACCAGTATTAAAATATCCCTAAATATAGAAAGGGGGTGAACATATGAATAAAAAAGGTTTTACATTAATCGAGTTGTTGGTAGTAATCGCTATCATCGGTTTATTGTCCACTTTGGCAGTTGTAGCTTTGGGTAACGCCCGTGAAAAAGCTCGCGACTCCAAAAGACTTTCCGATCTTAAACAATTACAAACTGCGTTGGAACTTTATTTCAACGAAAACAACACCTATCCAGTGGTTACTGCAGACTTGGGTACTGCAAGTACTTCTTGTTTCACCACCGAAGGTTTTGAGGAAACTTGTTCTGCTGCTCCAGCTATCACCTATATGAATCAAGTTCCAGCCGGTCCGCTACCAGGTGAATATTATTCTTACGTAGGAGCTACTACTTCTTATAGCATTCAAGCTACATTAGAAGGTACTTCTGGTAATTTCACCGGTACTATCGAAGCTACTCAAAACGGTCTTACAAATGTTACCCCGTAGTAATTGATAGGAATTAATTCCAAATAAAACTCGCTGAGAAATCGGCGGGTTTTATTTTATTGTAAAAAGTGGGGAAATGGAGTAAAATAATGAATATAATATTTTGAGTAAATTCGATCACATTAAAATAATCTTTAGTTTTTTAACTCAAAACTCAAATGTCAAATCTCAAAACTACAACTCAAAACCCTAAAACTTTGTCATTGCGAGGAATATAATGACGAAGCAATCCCACAAAATTCAGAAAACAGTGGGATTACTTCATCCGCTTTGCGGATTCGTAATGACACTTTGTGTTAGTTTTGACATTTAAGGTTTTGGTTTTGACTTTTGCGTTTTGAGATTTGAGATATTTCCTTTAATAAAGTATTTTTGTGAATTTAACATATTTCTTTATATTATTTATCTTCGGCTCCATCATCGGTAGTTTCCTCAACTGCCTAGCTTGGCGTTTAAAAAATAATAAAAAATTTATTTTTGAACGCAGTTTATGTCCCGCTTGCGGGAGACAACTTGCTTGGTATGAAAATATACCTATTTTGAGCTTTTTGTTTTTGGCCGGACGTTGTAAAACCTGCCAAGTCAAAATACCTTTGTATTATTTTTTGACAGAATTTTTTACCGGCGCGCTATTTGTTTTTGTAGGGTGGTTTAATTATAATTCTTTTTATTTCAGTTTATACAATTTGATTTTTGAATTGTTTATTGCTTCGGTTTTGGTTTTTATCTTTTTATATGACGCTTTGTATAAAGAGATTTTACCTGGAGTTATTTGGGCGACGACAAGTATAGTATTTATCAGATTGCTGTTTTTGGACAAACCGGATTATCTTTCTATTTTTTACGGTATTTTGTTCGGATTTGGTTTTTTTGCGCTACAATATATATTTTCCAAAGGCAGATGGATAGGCGGGGGGGATGTGCGTTTTGGAGTTTTGATAGGTGCGCTTTTGGGGATAAGCAAAACCATCATCGTATTGCTGATAGCTTATTGGCTTGGCGCATTGGTTGGAATATCTTTGATTATTATGAAAAAAAGGAAAATGGGTTCGGAAATTCCGTTTGGAACGTTTCTTGTGGTTGGGACGCTAGTTGCGATGTATTATGGGGACTATATAATAAGGTGGTATATGAATTTTATAAAGTAAACTAAGCTCTAATTTCTAAATCCTAAATCCTAAACAATATTAAATATTTAATATTAAAATAACGATTGTATAAATTTGATATTTTAATTTTGATATTGTTTAGAGTTTAGAAATTAGAATTTAGGATTTTAAAATTTTATGTCTTACGACGAAATTAAAAAACGCATAGAAAAATTACGCAAAGAAATCGATCATTATCGCTACCAATATCATGTTTTAGATAAACAAGAGATTTCCGATGCGGCGCTTGATAGTCTCAAAAAAGAACTTTATGAGCTGGAAGCTCAAAATCCGGAACTTATTACGCCGGATTCTCCGACCCAGCGCGTGGCAGGTAAACCGCTGCCAAAATTTGAAAAAGTTACACATGCTGTATCGCAGTGGAGTTTTGACGACGCTTTTTCACTGGAAGATATGCAAGACTGGGAAAATAAAGTTTTGAATTATCTAGAAAAAGAAACAGGTAAGCGCCCCGGCGATATTGAGTATATGTGCGAGCTCAAAATAGATGGTTTGCATATAGTTTTTACTTATGAAAAAGGTGTTTTGAAAACCGCAGCTACTCGCGGAGACGGAAAAGTCGGAGAAAATGTGACACAAAATATCAAAACTATCCAAAGTGTGCCGCTTAAAATTACGCAAGAGATAGACATTATCACTGAGGGAGAAGTTTTTTTGGGAAAAAGCAATTTGGAAAAACTCAATAAAGAAAGAGAAAAAGCCGGTGAGCAGATTTTCGCCAATCCGCGCAATGCCGCGGCTGGTACGATTCGACAATTGGACAGTTCTATCGTAGCCAAAAGAAATTTGGATACTTTTATTTATGATATTTCTTCCGGGATAATACCCGATACTCAAGAAAAAGAGTTGAAGCGCTTGGAAGCTTTGGGGTTCAAAGTCAATCCTTATCGTTGTTTGTGTAAAAATTTGCAGGAAGTGGTTGCTTTTTGGCAAGAGTGGCAAAAGAAAAAAGAAAAAGAAGATTATTGGATTGACGGAGTGGTAATCAAAGTTAATCAACGCCATTATCAAGAACGTTTAGGTTTTACCGGTAAATCACCGCGCTGGGCTATAGCTTTCAAATTTCCGGC
>CAYUIA010000043.1:0-5108 GCA_964444635.1 uncultured Gammaproteobacteria bacterium | reverse complement strand
GATAAAACTTTTTACAATGATAAACTCGCTTTAAAACGGCGAGTTTTTTGTTTTTAGTCTTCGGTCTGTAGTCCGTAGTCTGAAGTCCAACGCCACTTATCCACTATCCCCAAAAAGCAAAAAATGGTATAATGAAAAAGTAGAAAATTTATCTAAATATGGACGAAAATCCCATAAAAACAGGGTTGACTTTGGAGCAAAAACTCGGTTTTGCGTTTTTGTTTATTTTTGCCGTCTTATTTTTGATAATAAGTTTTTTTCAGATTAGGGCGAACCTTTATCGTCCTTATGCTTTGAGCAATGTTATACCGGATGTTTTGATAAAAGAAAAATTTAGCGATCCGGTAGAGGCGTTGCATTATAGAGATACTGACAGAGACGGATTGACTGATTTTGAAGAAATATATATTTATGGCACTAGCGCTTATCTCAGTGACACTGATGGTGACGGGGTTGGAGATAAAGATGAAATTTTGCAAGGGAAAAATCCGCTTTGCGCCGAAGGTGCGGCTTGTGATAAGCAAAGTTTTGATTCTTTACCTATTCAAAATTTGGAAAGCTGGGTTAAATCTATAGAGCAAGGAGAAATGGAAAATTTTAATATTGAAGAGGTTTTTCAAAATCCGGAACAAATAAGACTGCTCTTGCTTTCCTCGGGCGTGGAAAAAGAATTATTGGACAGTTTGTCAGATGAGGAGTTATTGTACATTAGTCAAGAAATATTTAATTCCGACGATTTTAAAGAGGCGATGAATTTGCAAGTGGTTGTTCATGATAATGATAAGCCTGTGAATAAAGAAGAGGCTTTCTCAAATCCGACATTGCTCAGAGAAATGATGTTAAATTCCGGTTATGTAGATAAAGAAGCTTTGGATAAATTAACCGACGAAGAGGTAAAAAAAGCCGCCGAACAAATGTTTGATTTTTCGCAATAATATGAAAGAGGAAAAAACAATTTTAGTAAAAAAGAAAGACGGTACATTTGCGAAAATGAAGCTGTCTGATTTAAAAAACAAAAAAACACCTGTTTTGAACAGTGTTGTTAATTCAAAAAAAGAGCCTTCTTTACTTGTAAAAAAAGAAGAAAAAGCGATACTGGATAAAGACGATATTAAAAGCCCTCTTGAAGATGAAGATCTAAAAAATATTTTACCCGGTAGTTTCAACAAGAGGGAAAAAGAAGTTGAAGAGATTTTACAAAGCCTTTCTTTCAAAGTTTCGGATCAGGCTTTTACTAATTTGAAAAATAACTTAATACTTTTTTTGAAAGATATTAAAAGTGAAGATCAGATAAGTGACGTTTTGACACAGCCGGTATATTTGGGCGGGGCTGATTTCAAAAAAGAACAACTAAAAGAACTTTTAAATCTGGCTAAACAGAAAATATTGTTGATGAGCGAAGAGAAGAATGAAACATCCGGACCGCTCAAAAGAATAGCTCCTTTGAAAAATGTTTTGCCGATGAAAGAAGGAGAAACACTACCGTCACCCTCCTCTCCGTTTAACGCTTTTGTCCACAAACCGCCTTTTAAAAAAGAAGTAAAAGAAATAAAATCACTGGATGATTTGCTTGAAAAAGAAGAAAAAACGGTAAATGTCATTTCTCAACTAGTAAAAAATAAGGAAAATAAAATCGGCCCGACGAGAGGAGATATCTTGCCCCCGAAAAACACAGTTATAGGTCCGGTGGAAGAAATTAGGAATTTTACCGTCAATGATTTGCGACACTTAGCCTCCGTTTCCGAGCAGGCCGTTTCCAGATTACAACAAAAATTTACCAATCTCAAAGAAGAATCTTTTTTACTGTATCTGCAAGCTTTGGAAGCTTGGCAAAAAAGTCCGTTATATAGAGATTATTTAGAACAAATTTGCGACAGTTTTAATCAAGGTAAAAACATTTTAACTATCAATCGCAAAACCGACAATCTGACTCCGGAAGAGATAAGTTTGATTATAAAAATGGAGAAAGAGATTTAATATTTATAAACAAATCTTGAAAATTTGGCGGGTTTCGTAAATCAAAAATAAATTTTTGGCTTAACTCAACTTTTAAAACCATGGAACAATTTGTCGTGCCACAATTTATCGATGTAGAGGATAAAATTATCGGTCCGGTAACGACGCGTCAGTTTGTTATTCTATTGACGGCTGCTCTGATTATTTTTGTTGCTTACAAGTTGGCTGATACGGCTTTGTTTATTTTTTTATTATGTTTAGTCGGTGGGTTCGCCCTCATTTTGGCTTTTGTCAAAATAAACGGACAGCCTTTTCATTATTTTTTATTAAACATTTTTCAAACCTTGCGTCGGCCCAGTTTGCGTATTTGGGATAGGCGTTATAGCGATATGGAGTTGAAGATGATCCAGGACCTGCAAAAAGTCGCCCCGACGGAAGAAAAAATAAAAGTCAGACAGATAACCCATAGCCGGATTCGCCAGCTTTCATTGGCGGTAAATACCGGAGGTTATTATGGCCCGGAAGAAGAAATTAATTTACCAAAAAGAATATGAAAAACGAGCAAATGACAAAAAAGAAAAAAAGTATTCCCAACTCCCAGGCTCATGTGCCGATAGCGGAGATAAAAAACGATACCGTAGTGATGAAAGACGGGACATTGCGAGCTGTTTTGATGGTCAGCAGTATAAATTTCGGTTTGCTTAATGAAGAAGAACAAGAGGCTATTATTTCTTCGTATGTTTCGTTTTTAAATTCTCTGGATCATCCGTTGCAGATTTGTATCCAATCGCGCAAGCTCAACATCAAACCGTACATGGAAAATCTGCAGGCACGCCGCGAACAGATAGAAAACGAGTTGCTCAAAACGCAAATTTCAGATTATATTTCTTTTATTCGTGAAACAGTTACTTTGCGTAACATCACCTCCAAACAATTTTATGTTGTCATTCCGTATGATCCTATGACTAACAAGAAAAAAGGTTTTTGGACAAGGCTTGGTGATGCTCTGAACCCGGTAAATCTTATTCGTATCAAAGAGGAAACTTTCAAAAAACGCAAAGCGGAATTGGACGCCAGGGTTCGTCTCATAGAATCCGGACTTTTCGGTATGAATTTGGAAGTTATCCGTTTGGATACTCAAGCTTTGATAGAATTATATTATTCCACTTATAATCCCGATATTGCACAGAGCCAACCTTTGGCGCCTTTGGATTATATGCGAGTAGAAAAAATTTAAGCTAAAAATTATGGCCTTCAAACCTATTAGCGGAAAAATTACCAAAGAGCAAACAACTATTTACGAAAGTGAAAAAGAGCAGCTCAAGAAAAAAGCGGAAGAAGAATTGATTACTTTGCAAGAGGAAAGAGTTTATCGAGAGAGTGAAGTTTCAATTCGTGATTTGGTGTCCCCGGCGGCTTTCAGAGTGGAAAGCAGTTTTTTGCAGTTGGGTGATATCTATTGTCGAACTATCTTTATTTCCGCTTATCCGCGTTATATCAGTGTAGGCTGGAGTTCGCCGGTCATAAATCTGGCTGTTACTATGGATATCGGGATGTTTTTTTATCCGGTAAAATCAGCCGTTATTTTGAAACAACTCAAAAATAAAGTCGGTGCCTTGGAGGCGCAATTAAGTGCAGATAGAGAAAAGGGCGCGCCGCGCGATCCGTTACGTGAAACAGCTTTGCGAGACATAGAACAATTGCGTGATAATTTGACGCAAGGCACGGAGCATTTTTTTCAATTTTGCTTTTATGTGACAGTTTATGCCAAAGACAAAAAAGAATTGGATCAAATCAGCGAAGATATAGAGGGTATTTTTGGTTCAAAACTTATCATCACTCATAAAGTTTTTTATCAAGCCGAGCAGGGATTCAATTCTACTTTACCGCTTTGCAACGATGAGCTTTATATCCCGTTTAACTTGAATTCCTCACCCATTGCCGCGTCTTTTCCTTTTGTTTCCGCGGAGTTAACTTCTGATAACGGTATTTTTTATGGAATAAATTTACACAATAATAGTTTGATAGTTTTTGATCGTTTTTCTTTGCAAAATGCCAATATGGTGGTTTTTGCCAGCTCCGGAGCGGGAAAAAGTTATGCTATCAAATTGGAAATTTTGCGCTCGTTGATGATGGGAGTGGATGTTATCGTGATAGATCCGGAAATGGAATACAAACATCTCTGCGATGCGGTCGGTGGAACTTATGTCAACATTTCTCTTTCGTCAGAGGCTAAAATCAATCCTTTTGATTTACCTAGACAAACCGGAGGGTTGGAAATGAGTGTGGAGGATATTATCAGGAGCGCTATCATCACAGTGAAAGGTTTACTCAAGATAATGCTTGGCGGTTTGGATACTCAGCAAGATTCAACTATCGACAAAGCTTTATTGGAAACTTATGCCAAAAAAGATATTACTCGCGATGCCGATTTGAGTCGTGTACAAGCGCCAATAATGCAAGATTTGCAAGAAGTTTTGGAAGGGATGACCAATTCCGAAGAGTTGGTTTTGAAATTAAGCAAATTTACAGAAGGGACTTTTAGCGGGTTGTTTAATTCTCCGACAAACGTAGATTTGAACAACCAGTTGATGGTTTTTGGGGTTCGCGATTTGGAAGCCGAGTTGCGTCCGATGGCGATTTATACGATTGTAAATTTTATTTGGAATATCGTTCGTTCCGAGCGTAAGAAGAGAATTTTGGTTATTGATGAGGCTTGGTGGTTGATGCAACACGAGGATAGCGCCAGCTTCATCTTTGCGTTGGTTAAACGTTGTCGTAAATATTATCTAGGCATTACCACTATCACTCAAGACGTGAATGACTTTTTGCGTTCGCAATTTGGTCAGCCTATAGTAACTAATTCAGCTTTGCAGCTTCTGCTCAAACAAAGCCCGACCGCCATAGATTTGGTGCAAAAATCTTTTGCTTTGACCAATAGTGAGAGGATGTTTTTACTCAATTCTTCAGTGGGGCAAGGAATATTTTTTGCCGGGAGTAAGCACGCCGGTATCCAAGTGCTGGCTTCCAATTTTGAAGATCAGATAGTTACCACCAATCCGGAACAGCTTTTGGCCATTGAAAAAGCTAAAAAAGAATTTGAAGAACAATTATTAAATAAAGAATAAAAATATGAATCTAACACTAAGAGC
>CAYUIA010000042.1:3492-5180 GCA_964444635.1 uncultured Gammaproteobacteria bacterium | reverse complement strand
TTAAGAACCGAAGACGTGGTGTTTTTTATATCTGATAACCCAAAGTGCGGCCAAAAAAGCACCAACAAGAAAACCAAACATTCCGTTCATTACGAAATTGGGTCTGGCATACCATCGGGAAGCCAAAGGATCACCAACTACTTTGATAACCACGTCACCGCCGACATACTCCCAACCTCGAGCGGTAATAGTCTGGGTTACGGCATTGCTTAAAGCAATAGCTTCTTGGGGGGTATCGCGATAAACAGTGATTTTCATCAAAGAAGTTCCATAAACAACATTGGCTAACACGTCTTTTTGCCAATTTTTACGACGCAAACGTTCGGTGGAAATATTTTTCCAAGAATCTTTATCAAAAGTATGGGCGGAATCCATGACTTTATTATAAAAATCCGCGGTCTTCATGATTTGCGCCAAATTTTCTCCAACTCTCTCCGCTGCTTTAGCTTGAGTATAAGGATCTACTCCGTAGCGATCTCGAGTAATGATAAGTATTTGACTGTCGGCGCTGTATTGACGAGGAAATAAAATACTTGCCCCGATACTAACAGACGCAAAAAACAATCCCCAGAAAAAAATCATCTTCCAATGTTTCAAAATAATTGAAATCATAAAATAAAACTAAATTATTATTTAAAAATATTTTCTTTTATTTCCGCTTCAAATTCCAAAACTTTGCCTCGTCTTAGAACTTTCAAACGGGCTTTTTCTCCTTTTAAATTATACCACAAACTCTCGTTTTCCACAATTTGACTATTGATTTCCAAAATTACATCTCCTCTTTGCAATTTAGCGTCATTTTTTAAAATATTTACCACCAAGAAACCTTTTTGAATTTCGTTGTTTATAACTATTTTTTGTTCAGCGGAAAACCAACCTTCAATCGAAAGTGTCGGATAAATTATTTGCTGTTTGTTTAATACTCCCGGTAAAACCCTGGTTAAATAATAACCGTTTATCATCTCACCTTTTTCATTTACCAAGCCCAACATCTTACCTTGAGTGTTGAATACTAATGATCCGGAAGGAATGTTTTTATTTCCCAAAATAGTCAATCTTTTTGGGACGGAATCCAAATGCGGTTTATCAACTGAAAAATATCCGGAGTCTAAAAAATTATAGATCCAAGCTTCGTTTTGAAAAACAAAAACCTGCGTCCCGGGAGAATCTTCATCAGCAAAACTGACTATTTTAAACTGTTCATTTTTGACTTCTTGACCGTCTTTTTTAACAGTGCCTTTGACTTTGAAATAAACAACCTCGGTAAATTTATCATAAACTGCTTTTTCCACTTGATAAATACCTCCTTCAAAACTCACGGCTTTCCATAGATAAAAGGAGTTCAAATCCTTTTCGTTTTCCAAATACATCGCCAGCCAACCGTCACTGCTCACCAAAGCAGCTTCCCCTATTTTGTCAGAGGATGAAAGATAAGAGACTTCGCCTGTTTTTTGAGAGTTTTTATAAACGGTCATTATTTTTTGAGCAGTTTCTTTTTTGATCACTTCTTCCATTTCTATTCTTTGATTACTATTGTTTATTTGGGAAACCAACCAATAATTTCCTCCGCCAAATTCCAGCCAAATCCAACCTATCGCCATAGCTCCGCCGGCCAAACCGGCAACAAGTCCGGATATAGTGGCCAACAAAAATATCACCAGATTTTGACTAAGGCGACGAAAAGACAA
>CAYUIA010000042.1:1459-3392 GCA_964444635.1 uncultured Gammaproteobacteria bacterium | reverse complement strand
TATTTCCATTTTACTAAAAATAAAAATCCGATAAATAAAATCAAATTAATTATCAAAAATATATTTTGTTTACGCCAGTTTATCCCCTCTTTACTCAGATTAAACCGAAACATCAACCAAAGTACATACCAAAACCACGCCAAAATCAAACCGTTAACCAAAAATCCCAACGGCCAGAGCCAAAGAACAAAAGATAGTTCCAAAAAAATAAAGAAAAAAATTATTGCGCTCCACCAAAGTCTGTCGCTATTTTCCAACCAATATTCTTTCCACCACCAATAAGAAATCAAGGCGGTTAAAAAAGAAACCGCAATAAGACCCAACCAAAAATAATTGAAGTTAATCAATTGAAACGACGATCCGGCATAAAGAGAGCTCCAAAGCAAAGAGAGGCCGAAAACATCCATCAAGAAAAGCCAACGACGATAAGGTTTGATAACATAAAAAATAGCTCCCGGCTCGCTCCTGGTCGGTAGAAGCCAAAAACTGACAGCGGAAAAAATAATAAAAATAAGAGCGGTCAGGGTAAGCGCTTGCCCCCACTCCATAAAAATAAGGGAAAATAAAACTCCGATATTAAAAAACGCCAAAGATATAAAATGGCGCAATCGTGAAAGTTCCTTGGGATAGTAAACCAAGCGAATGAAGAAAATCCAAATCACTGTGCGAATCAAAAACCAAACCAATAAAGTTTGCCAGTGATGAAGACGAAAAAGCCCCCAAAACATCGCTAAGTTAGCGATAATATCGATAAAAGCCGCTAATTTTGGGTGAAAAGATATGTTTTTCATGTGGGCTTATTTAATACCCTATATTATAGCACAAAATAGCAAAAAAATCAAGCCCCGAGAAAATTTAAAAGATTTAAAGATTTTAAATATTAAAAAGAATTATAAAACACTTGATTTTTATTGATTTTTATGCTAAAATTACCCTATATAAATATATGCCCCATTTAGCTGATAACAAAAAAGCTTTTTTTGATTATAAAATCCTCGAGAAATACGAGGCGGGTTTGGTATTGCTCGGACACGAGGTAAAATCAGCTAAAGCAGGCCAAATTTCTCTCAAAGGGTCATTTATCACTTTTCATAACAACAAAGCCTATTTAACCAACGCAACAATAAGTAAATATAAACAGGCGGGTAAACTGGATGAATATGATCCGACTCGTAGTAGAGAAATTTTACTTCATAAGAAAGAACTTCGCTATTTACAGGGAAAATTCGCAGAAAAGGGCTTGACAATCGTCCCGCTTTCCGTGTATACTAAAAACCGCTTAGTTAAAATTGAAATTGCCGTAGCTCAAGGCAAGCAACTTTTTGATAAAAGAGAAAGCATCAAGAAAAAAGATGCTGAACGAGATATGAGGAGAGCGATGAAGAATAAGTAAAAATTTCAAATTTCAAATATCCAATGTCAAATCAATGACAAATATCAAAATATTTTGAAATTGGAAATTGGAAATTTGACATTCAAACTTGGGGATGTTTGGTTTCGACAAAAGTTCCTTGACAAGCTGGCATACCGGGGCGGCATTTAGCCTCGTTAAAAACCAAATGCGAACAAATAAGTGCCAACTTATTTTCAAAAGCCAGAGCAACATTCGCTAATGCGATGAGCTTTGCGCCTGCCATGGCCTAATTTTAGGTTTCATGCGCCATCGTGCCGATAAGACGAAGTAGTCGGTTACGGTGTCACTTACTTCGCGTAGAAATCATTTGTCGCCGAACAAATAATTTCGAAAGACTTTCGGCTAAGCGATAAAAATTTCGTCAATTTAATATTTTATCGCCGACAAATAATAAGTTGACTATGTATGTAGAGGGTTTGTTAAAAACTTTTTGGACGCGAGTTCGACTCTCGCCATCTCCACGACGCTTAGCGTCGTAATCGGGACGCTTAGCATCCCACAGTCGTTTTACAACGACTA
>CAYUIA010000042.1:0-1359 GCA_964444635.1 uncultured Gammaproteobacteria bacterium | reverse complement strand
TTATGCGCATCTCACACAAAAAAAGAAAACCTGAAATTAATGAAAAGAAATATTTTTTCAATGAAAAAATTATCGCACCGGAAGTGCGTGTTTTGGATAACGAAAACAACAATTTGGGTGTGATGAAAACAGGTGAAGCTATTCGCGCGGCTCAAGAACAAGAAATGGACTTGGTAGAGATAAACCCCAAGGCTAACCCTCCGGTTTGTAAGATAATGGATTTCGGTCAATTTCAATATCAACAAGAAAAAGCCGCTCGTATCAAAAAAGCTCATCAAAAAGAAACCAAAACCAAAGGCGTGCGCCTATCTATCCGCATCGGCACTCATGATTTGGAAATCCGCAAAAAACAAACTTTGGAATTTTTGGACAACGGCGACAAGGTAAAAGTGGAAGTTATCTTAAAAGGACGCGAGATGCAGCAAGGCGCTTTGGCTTTTGAACTATTGAAAAAATTCATTTCCGAAGTCAACGTTCAAACACCGATAAAATACGATCAGGAGCCGGAACGTCAAGGTAGATCGGTAACCGCAATAATTTTTAAAATTTAATTTATAAACAAAAAGCGTTATAAAATATTACTTTCTAAGCCCCGTAAAATTAAGCAATATTTTATTCTTAGCCCGCTTTTATTAAATATAATATGTCAAAACTAAAAACCGTAAAAGCTATTGCCAAAAGGTTCAAAGTAACCAAAAATGGCAAAATTCTAAAAAGAGTCGCCGGCCAAGGCCATTTTAACGCTCGTGAAACCGGCAAAGAAAATCGTAACAAAAGACGCGACTTGGTGATGGCTGATTCTTATGCCAAACACATTTCCGCCAGCATTGTGAAATAAATAATAATTTTAAATTGTAATATAATATGACCAGAGTCAAAAGAGGTCTGATGCATAACAAAAGACGCACTAATCTACTCAAACACACCAAGGGTTTCCGCTGGGGAAGAAAAAGCAAAATCAAATTGGCCAAAGTGGCAAAAATGAAAGCCGGTCAACACGCTTTTGCTTCTCGTCGTGCCAAAAAACGTCAATTTCGTCAAAACTGGAATATCTCCATCAACGCCGCAGCTCGTCAAGCAGGCACTACTTATAGCAAACTTATCGGAGAACTCAACAAAAAGAATATCAAATTGAATCGTAAAGTATTGGTTGAATTGGCCAAAGATTATAAAAAAATCTTTGATGAAGTGATAAAAGCCGTAAAATAATAGCGGATTTTATCCCCAAGAACAAACTTGACAAACCCGGGATTATCTGATAAGTTGATATAACCTTGAAAATTCAAAATAGCACCAAAAGAGGTCACAAATGTGTTTGGTATTGAGATTGAATTGCCCCCTCCTTCAATTCAATTCTTA
>CAYUIA010000041.1:0-5502 GCA_964444635.1 uncultured Gammaproteobacteria bacterium | reverse complement strand
TTTTGAATCTTAAATAATTAAAGTATGTTTAATAAAAAAATATCCAACAGCTTCAAACACTGGGGAGACAAGACAAAAAAATTTCCCGACAACAACGAAGTGCTGAAACAAAAAGTTTTGGATTCTTTACAACCTATTCACGAGTCTGTCAAAGAAAAAAAACCTTTCGCTTTGCGCTGGTTATTTTTGACAGTAGTACCGGCTTTAGCGCTATTTTTGACGCTTAACTTTTGGCAAAATTCAAGAATCAACTCGCTTTCATCTGTGGAAACTGTTGATTTTTACGAAGGAGGACAAGAAAGCCAAACCGTTTCTTATGATAGCGCCGCAGGGTTGAATAATAAATCAATACAAGCAACCGGACTGGCAATGGAAGAATCTTTTGTCGCAAAAATTGCCGACAAGATCAGTATGCCCGAACCGGAACCGATGATATCTCCTATGCCTCCGGATTATTATAGAGGTAACGCGGACATTACCGATACACGTGAATATCTCAAAACAACTTTTGGATTGGATATTAAAACCAGAAAAGTGGAAAAAATGCACACTCGTCTCAAAACCATAATTCGCGGTTATGACGGTCGTATAGACAACGCTAACTTGAATGAAAAATACGCCAGCATCAGTTTTGTCCTACCAAAATCCACTTATGAATCTTTTGTGCAGGAAGTTACCGAAATGTTTCCGGAAAAATTTATTTCCATTCATGAGAACAATACCAACTTGCTGTGGCAAAAACAAAACATCGAACAACAAACTCAATATTCCAGTACTACTTTGGAAAATCTGAAAACGGAGCGCGCGGATAATATTAAAAAATACGATGAAAAAATCGCTTCATTAAACAAAGAAATTTCTCGTTTAGATAATTCCATGTACGCTTTGGTAGCTCAGAAAAAAACCGTTTCTTCAACCGATACGGAAACTCTCAAAAAAATAAACGATCAGATAAATTATTTGAGTCGTATACGATCAGATCATACTCATGAATTGATAAAAACCATGACTCAACATGAAAAAGATTTAGCAAACTTTGATAATCAAATAAAAAACACGGAAAATAATTTGGTTGAACTTGGTAAACAAGATACAAAATTAATCAATAATGTGGAAACGGTAAACGGAACAATCACTTTACGTTTTGTAAGTTTGTTTGAAATAGTAAGTTTGTATATTCCGGTTTATAAATCATTTATCATCATTTGTATTTTGATAATTATCGGCTATATACTCTTTGGTCGAAAAACAAAAGAAATAGAATTGCCATAAAAACAGCTAAGATAAAACAAAAAAATCCGACCTTAAGTCGGGTTTTTTTGTAAGTTATCCCCAAGCTAAATTTTCTCTAAAATTAGAGAAAATAAAGCCAAAAATGTTTTTGTATATTTAAAATTTGGCTAATTTATGATATAATACCTTCTAGCTAAAGTTCTGCTTTGTCCAGGGGGCATAGCTAGAACTGATTCGTTCTTTATCCCCCGAAAAAATAGTACCGAATAAGTTTAAGTTCAGAGTTGTCTTTTTGCCCTTCCAATCATTTTTGAATATTTTATTTTCTTCTTCTCTTAAATTTTTTGCTCTTCTTGTCCTCTTGCGTATAATCTGGACAGGTGTCCAAAAAACAACTTTTATTTTATAACCGATATAAGCCGAGAACTTGCTTGCAATGTCCTCGGTTGAAAATCGTCAAACTTCAGTTGAAAACTAACTAAAAGTTTTCGATATAAGACCCGTTAGGTCCAAGATGAAAACTGTCTTCAAAAAGTTTTCGTTTGAAGAGCGCTTTGCTTCCGGTTTATTCCGTCTAAAACAGTTTAGTTTTTCTGAAAAAAGCCGGCAAATCGATTGCCGAAAAATCGAAGGTTGGACTATAAACAGCGTTGAGACTTTTGATAATTCCTTGCGTCAATTTTGACTGCAAGAAATTATCAACCCTCTCCTCCTTGTTTATCACAACCTAAAAACTTAACTCTTATTCTTTCTCATCACTATTTTACCCGGCATTTTTGCCGGTTTTTATTTTTAAAAAAACAATTTAAAAAATAAAAACTCCGCTCTTTGCAAAGGGCGGAGTCGTTCTATTTAATTCAAATTTTAGGGATGGAATCACTATGACTAAATTAAATTTTTATGGTTGCACGGTTATTTGCGCTGCACCGCCACCATCACAAGTGATATAATGCTTACCGAGTTTATCTGCAGTAACTATCGCGTAACCGTAGGCATTGATATTGTAAAGTTTACCAACAAAAACTATTTTTCTCGTTTTATCATCACGATTATCCAGCATCAACTTGGCGCCTTTTTTGACCGTCAAAATACCTGGGGTTCCTTTACAGTTTAAAAACTGAAAATAATAGCCGGAAGTTTGGTAAGTATTTCTCGCTTTGAGATAATCATCCGTGGCTGACAAAGAAGTAGACGGAGATTTCACAGAAGTAGCGGCTTTTTTGATAACTGTAGTTTTTTTTACTGTTGTCGTCGGTGTGGTCGTAGCTATTTCCGGCGTGGTTGTGACCAAATCCGTTTCTAATGTAGTAGTAACATTGTTTTTCCAAACAAGATAATCATCTTCAGGCTTATTTTTATCATTTTTTTGTATAACTTTATTTATTACAAAAATTAAAACTACAACGGCCAAGAAAATTATCAAAGATATTACGATCTTGGGAATCTTGCTGTTAACCAACGGGGCTTCTTCTTTTTTAACCGCTTGATTTTCTAAATTTTCCTTCAAGACCTTATTTTCTCCTTCATTTTGATTATATGGTTCCATAAAAAATTTTTAATTATTATTTACTTTAAATTAGCACAAAATAGTTATTTTGTAAAGGATACTCCTCGTCTTGACTTTTTCATAAAATAAGCTATAATATTTACACTTATGTCAGGGTAGCTCCCGCCTCCGTTCCTGCAGAACTGCGGACGGGCAGGACTTGCCTGAAGACAATGGTTATTTATAATCAAATCAATTTTGATATAAATATAAAACAAAATTTGTCAGGGTAGCTCAGTTGGTAAGAGCGAAGGATTCATAACCCTTAGGTCGGGAGTTCGACTCTCCCCCCTGACACAACGCTGAGCGTTGTGATAGGGACGCTTAGCGTCCCACTCTAAGCTGAGCGTTGTGATAGGGACGCTTAGCGTCCCACTCCACAATTAAATTAACGTAATCTTAAAAGGACGCTTAGCGTCCTTAAACTTTAGGAGGGTATGTTTTACGTTTATATATTATACAGTCAAAAAGACAAAAAATTGTATATTGGTTATACAAATAATTTAAAACAAAGGTATTTAAACCATTCCAACGGTTTAGTAAAAGCAACAAAATTTCGAAGACCTTTGAAATTGATTTATTACGAAGCATACTTAAGTAGGGATGATGCAAAAAAACGCGAATTATTTTTTAAAGGCGGTAAAGGTCACAATGAATTAAAAATTCAACTGGAAAAAACTCTTCGAAGCAAAAAGTATTTAAATTGATTTTATGAAAATTTTAGCGATTGAAAGTTCATGTGATGACACATCTGTTGCCCTAGTCGAATGCTCGAATAAGGGTTTTTTTGTAATTGCGGAAAAAACCGCTTCACAAATAGATTTACATAAAAAATTTGGCGGAGTTATACCGGAAATCGCCGGCCGCATGCACGCGGAAAAAATTATCCCTTTGGTTGAAGAGATAAGCAAAGAAGGAAAACCGGATATTATAACTGTAGCTTCCGGTCCAGGACTTATCACTGGATTGATTGTTGGAGTAGAAACTGCTCGAAATCTTTCTTACTTCCTAAAAAAACCTTTGGTTTCCGTGAATCATCTCGAAGGCCATATCCATTCGGTCGAAATTGATTCAAAAATCAAAAATCAAAAATCAAAAATTGCATACCCCGCTCTGGCTCTGATTGTCAGCGGTGGGCACACCGAGCTTATTTTGATGAAAAAACCAGGCAATTATAAATTAATCGGCGCGACATTGGATGATGCAGCCGGAGAATGTTTTGATAAAGTTGCTAAAATGCTCAAACTCTCTTATCCTGGTGGACCAAAAATTTCTATCTTGGCTCAAAAAGGAAATGGTAAAGCAATAGATTTTCCACGACCTATGCTCAATCAAGATAATTTCAACTTTAGTTTCTCGGGTCTAAAAACCGCTGTACTTTATCATCTACAAAAAAATCCAGCTAACAACAAAAAGAAACTACAAGATTTTTGCGCAAGTTTTGAACAAGCTATCATTGATGTGCTCACAGAAAAAACCGTTCGCGCTATCAAAAAATATAAACCCAAAACCGTTGTGATGGGTGGCGGAGTCACAGCTAATACCAAATTGCGTCAAACTATGGAAGAAAAAATCAAACCTTTGGGTATACCACTACTAATACCGGAATTAAAATATTGTATGGATAACGCCACCATGCTGGCAATAGCCGGATACTACAAAGCCAAAAATAAAAAATTTATTGATTGGAAAAAAATAAAAGCCGATCCGACTTGGGAAATAGGTTAAACCATATCCGTCTTAGGCGGACGGGATCAGAAATAAAAGCTCCGATTATCGGAGCTTTTATTTCTGACACTTGGGACAAAACACCGTCCCCCTGCCACCAAGCCTGCTTTCCTTCAAAATAGTTTTGCATTTGTAACACGGCAAACCTTTACGTCCGTAAACTTTTAATTTATTCGCATAATTTCCCTTTTCACCATAGCAATCCAGATAATCATCCGCCGTAGTCCCGCCACATTTAACCGCCATGGTTAAAATACTTTTTAATCCTTGAAATAATTTTTGAATTTCTTGACGCTTCAAAGTCGCGACTTTTCTATCCGGTAAAATATTGGCATAAAAACAAGCTTCTCCGGCATAAATATTGCCAATTCCAGCAATAAATTTTTGATCAAGCAATAACTGCTTTATTTTACTTTTCGGTTTTTGTGATAACATTTTTTCAAATTGTGAAAAAGTAAAACCCCTATCAAGCGGTTCAGGACCATAAGTATTTTCCAAAATTTCCAACATTTCTTCTTTTTTGACTAATTTCAAATAACCAAATTTTCGCACATCTTTGAAATTAAGCTGGTTTTTACCGTTTAATTTCAAAACCAGATGAGTGTGTTTATCTTTGGGCATATTCCAAAGATATTTACCGGTCATTTTCAAATGAGTCAGTAAAAAATAATCGTTATTTAACTCCAAAATCAATAATTTCGCCCGACGATTTACACCAACGATTTTTGCTCCAGTCAATATTTTCAAAAATTTATTTTTGGGTAAATTTATCATTTTTTGCGGACCAAAAAAATCAGCGGAAACAATACTTTTATTAATAGTCAGCTTGTTTAATTGCTTACGAATTGTCTCAACCTCAGGAAGCTCGGGCATAATAAAATAAATTTCAAATATCCAATATCCAATGTCAAATCAATAACAAATTTCAAATATCAAAATCGCAAATTTAGAAATTGGAAATTGGAAATTTGACATTACAGTACTATTTTCCCTTC
>CAYUIA010000040.1:0-5526 GCA_964444635.1 uncultured Gammaproteobacteria bacterium | reverse complement strand
AAAAACTTTTGGAAACTCTCATTGCTTTCAAAACTACAGTTCCCCGCTATGTTCGTATCTCTCGTCTTATCCGCGATATCCCCTCCCACCATATTGAAGCCGGAAACAAAATGACCAATCTAAGACAAGTTATTCAAACAGAAATGGCCAAACGCGGTTTAAAATGTAATTGCCTAAGATGCAGAGAAGTTGGGCACCAAGCCGGTCTTCAGTCTACAGACTACGGACTACAAACAAAAAAACAGGCTTTGTCATTCCTGCGAAAGCAGGAATCCATTGGCAGACTTTCCTGGATCCCTGCTGTAGTTTATACCCGCTTGACGGGTGCAGGGATGACAACCGAACAAATACCTTATAATAAAAATATTTCTTTATTCGTGGATAAATATGAAGCGAGCGGCGGAAAAGAATACTTTCTAAGTTTCGAGGATGAGAGGAGGAACATAGTTTTTGCTTTTTGTCGTCTGCGAATAGACAAAAATGGACTATTCCCGGCTTTTATTCGCGAACTGCATACATACGGACAGTCATTAGCCATAAAGCTAAAAAGCAGTAAAGCAGTAAAGAACAAAAAAAACGATAATGAAGTCCAACATACCGGATTTGGTAAACAGTTAGTTGCGATGTCAGAAAAAATATGTAAAGATAATAATATAGATACTCTAGCGGTAATTTCGGGTGTGGGAGTTAAGGGGTATTATAAAAAGTTAGGTTTCAAAGAGAACCAAACATACTTGGTTAAAAAACTCTAAACAATTTAAAATATTGGATATTGGATATTGGATATTGAATATTATTTAAAAATTAAACATATGGATTCTTACAATATTTCTTTTGTCGCTTCCGGTCCGGTAATAATCGAAAATGGCAAAGTATTACTGAACAGAGAACATAAACCAAACGGAATTTCACCCTGGATGTTTCCCGGTGGCAGAGTTGAAGATTACGAAAAAACTCTGGAAGAAGCTTGTGCGCGAGAAGTTAAAGAAGAAATGGGTATTGATATAAAAATTATTAAACCGTTAAGACCTATTTTGGTTAAAAAAGAAAATGAAGTTTTTATATTAATACATTATTTGGCAGAACGCGTTGGAGAAATAAAACCGGGCGAAGAAATTGCACAGTGGAATTGGCATGACATAGATAATCTTCCGGAAAATTGCGCGGATAATGTTTACCAAATTATCAATGATTTAAAATAATATGAATAAAACTGATTTGAATAAATTCGACCCCGTGATTTATGAGGCCATAAAACACGAACAAAGACGCCAAGAAGAAAACTTGGAAATGATTCCTTCCGAAAACTTCGTATCTTTGGCCGTGCTGCAAACGCTTGGTTCCATACTTACCAATAAATACAGCGAGGGCTACGTTGGTAAGCGTTATTACGGCGGGTGTGAATACATAGATGAAGTGGAAAAAGCCGCCATAGACCGTGCTAAAGAGCTTTTCGGAGCAGAATATGTCAATGTCCAGCCATTATCCGGCGCTCCGGCTAATATAGCTGTTTATTTTGCCCTTTTAAAGCCAGGAGACACGGTACTCGGCATGGATTTGGAACACGGGGGTCATTTGACCCACGGTCATCCGGTCACGTATATGGCCAAAATTTTCAATTTTATCCGTTATAAGACTAATGACGAAGGTTTGATAGATTACGATCAATTGCGAGCCGTGGCTTTGGAGCATAAACCAAAAATCATCCTGGCCGGTTACTCCGCATATTCCCGACATATTGACTGGAAAAAAATCAAAGAAATCGCGGACGAAGTCGGAGCAATCACTATGGCCGATATCGCCCATATTGCCGGACTTGTCGCCGGAGGCGTGATGGAAAATCCCGTCCCCTATTTTGATATTGTCACCACCACTACTCATAAAACCCTTCGCGGTCCTCGCGGTGGTATGATCATGTGTAAAGAAAAATTTGCCAAAGAAATAGACAAATCCGTTTTTCCGGGATTTCAAGGCGGGCCTCATGAAAATAATATTGCAGCCAAAGCTGTTGCTTTCAAAGAAGCACTACAACCGGAATTCAAAGAATACGCCAAACAAATCATCCTCAACGCCAAAGTATTGGAAACTGAATTTAAAAAAATGGGTTATACCATTTGTTTTGGACAAACCGACAACCATCTGCTTTTGATCGATTTAACCAATAAAAATATTTCGGGCAAAGAGGCACAGATAGCACTGGATAAAGCCGGAATTACAGTAAACAAAAATATGGTTCCAGGAGAAACCAGGACCGCCATGGATCCTTCCGGTATTCGTCTGGGCACTCCGGCGCTCACCACCCGCGGGATGAAAGAAGAAGAAATGAAAATAATCGCCATGTGGATTGATGAAGCGATAAAAAATAAAGATTATGAGGAAAAATTGGCGGAGATAAAAAACAGAGTTAAAGAGTTGAATAAAAAATTTCCGTTGTACCCGGAACTTTAAAGAAGTAAATAAGCTTGTAAGCAATAAAGCTGTAAAGTAATAAAAACTTTCGCGAGTAAGCGAAAGTTTTTTGTTAAAAAGGTTGAACCACCCCCTAACCCCCTCCTTGAAAAGGAGGGGTGATTCCAATCTTCCCTCCTCTTTGAGGAGAGGCCAGAGGCAGTGTTATGTATTCCCCTCCTCTTTGAGGAGGGGTTAGGGGTGGTGTTTAGGATTAACACTATTGTTTTAATTTTAAACAAACTTGATAAATATCCTCTACCACCTCATCAATATTTTCAAAAATTAAACCGCTATTATATCTTCTAACAACCAGTCCTAAATTAACTAAAAATTTTTCCCTAACAACATCTTTATCATATATATGTTCTTCATAATGAGTAAGTCCGTCAATTTCTATTACTAAATTTACTTCTGGGCAATAAAAATCTACTATATATTTTCCAAATCCGCTTTGTCTTCGAAACTTAAACCCAAGTTGAGAATTTTTTAACCTTTGCCATAAAATTCTTTCTCCCTTATTCATACCATTTCTTAAATACTGTCGAAAATTCTTTTGTTCTTTTTTGTTTATTAATTTTCGCATATTAAAAGTTTTTGAACCACCCCCTAACCCCCTCCTTGAAAAGGAGGGGTGATTTCGTTCCCCCTCCTCTTTGAGGAGGGGTTAGGGGTGGTGCTAATAAACTACTCCACCAAAACATCTTCACTCTCCGGTGTTGAAGTCATAGCTTCTTTGGTTAAAATAGTTGAAGTAGTAGAAGTGCTAAATTCTGGTGGTAAATCTTCTACAGGGGTCGTGGTAGAAATTTCTGGTGTAGATGTCGGCTCAGAAAAAATCATTAAATCTTCCGGAAATGATTTATACAATACATTGTCAAAATTATTTCTGGATATATTGTTTAAGGTGATTATCGGCGGCAAATATCCAGAGCCGGTATTATAATAAACTCCATAAACTAAATCGCTGAAATTCACATTATCCAAATTTATTTCTCCCCCTGCCGCTTCAATAGCACGTGTTTGTGTTTCTTCCAGGTAAAATAAGTCTCCATACTCCTTCGGATTATAAAAATTAACATTTTTGAGATTCAATACGGAGCTGATTGCGCTTATTGAAGTCAAAGACGGAGTCACACCGTTTATAAAATTTACTTCTTCCAAATTCAAAGTTCCGTTTTGTATTTTCAAACTTCTATGTCTTTGGGTATAAGGACCGAAAATCCACGAACGTTCCCAAGGAATACTTATCAACTCATAGCCATTAGAAACGCTATAATAATTTTTGGCACGTTGTTCCAAAAACGGCGAAGTATTTATAAAATCCACATATTTGAAAGTATTATCTCCGCTTTTCAATTTTACTCCGCTATCAAAAATTTCAGTAAAATAAACTTTTATTCTTTTTTCCGGTGTGCCGATAAATTGTAATGGTGCCGGCACATCAAGTAACCCGTCAAAATATATTTGCGCACCAGGCTCTGCGGAAATAGAAGTAATTTTTTTAAAATCATAATAATAATTACTAAAAACTACGGGTGTTGAAACATCAGAAACCACTACAGCGCCGGTCATGCGCATATCCCAAACACCATTTAAACGATTATTTTCAAAAATCAAATTACTATAAACAACATTGCTTCCCGGTCTGATAATAAAAGGATATAAATTATAGCCGCTAAATTTCAAATCCGACAAAACCAAATTACCCTGATTTATATTCAAACCATTTCTGTTGGAAGAAAAAGAAGAATTAGAAATAGCACCATTGCATCTATATAGATAAACCGAACTTCCTTTCCCGCAATCTCTAAAAGTTCCGTTCTTAATATCCAATGTCGCTCCTGAAACATCCAGGCAATTATTCGAATAAGTGATAATTGCCGCCAATTTAACATCACCACTGTCAAAAGGTTCGCCGGCATTGCGAATTTCAAAATTTTCCATTTTCAAAACAGCACCATCAAAGGCTCGTAATCCTTCGGTTAACCCACTACCGGGAATATTCAACCCAAGCGTATTCATTCTGTCATTATCAAAAGAACGATCTGCAACAGAGGTTATGATGACTTTTTCTTCTTCTGTGCCCAAAATTTCTAAATTACCGGCAAAAATGATATTACCGTAAGTTTTATTATTAATCGTAGCACCCTTAACAACCGTACCCGGTTCCATCCGTAAAGTCTGACCAGCCCCAAAATAATAAAAATCTCGGATGATGTATGGACTCCCCTCTTTGGTCAAAACTATCAACTCTTCTTCCTGGTATCCGTCCAAATAATTGTATTCATAGTTCAAAACCGGCACAGTGGTAGATGCTACACTCCAAGTAGAAGTATTATAAACTCCATCCACAGCACGCACACGAAAAGCATAATCCCCGCTTTTGTCGGTTTCAAAAATATATGAAGTAGAAGTAGTCCAAGGGAAAAGCGAACTCCAGAAAGTAGAGGTGCTGAATTCTCCTTCAAAACTCACAGGCAAAGACGTTGTTTCACTGGAGCTAAAGTTTAAAGTGATGAAATTGGTAGAAGTGGTTTGCAGTAATTCCAAAAACAATTCCGGAACCGTTGTTTCTAAATCTATTTCAATTTCAGGAGTAGTCGTGGGTTCTACAGTTGGTGGAACATAAGATGATCCTCCGCCACTGGAATAATAAGATGTTGTAATTGTTGTAGTTGTTATAATTGTTGTAGATGGTGTATTTGTTGAATTATCAATTTCAATCTCAGGCTCAGTCTTAATCTTATTTTCTTCTTCAGCCTTTACAACAGGTACGATTTTTTCATAATTTTCCGGTTCTTGGTTTTTTTGCGCGATAACTTCCGCTGTTTCTTTGATTTCCCGGGCTTTATTCAAAATTTCTCCGCCAAATTCAATAGCCGGAGCCAAAGTTTTTTCCATCAAATAACCTTCTACACTCTGACGAACTACGGGAAGTTCACTACTAAACAAAACTTTGTTTATTTTTTGCCACCAAGACATTTTTTCATATTGCATTTGCGCTTTTTTGGCTTCTGCTTCCTCTAAAAATAATTTTATTAATCCGGAGCTGTAGGAAATGGCTTGGGGAATGAG
>CAYUIA010000039.1:0-5587 GCA_964444635.1 uncultured Gammaproteobacteria bacterium | reverse complement strand
AAAAACAAAAAACTCGCCGTTTTAAAGCGAGTTTATCATTGTAAAAAGTTTTATCCAGTCTTCAACCGATAGTTCCTGCGCGCGGACATTGTTCAAAAAACCTATTTTTTCAAAAGCTCTGTCTATTTTTTCCTTATTTTTCTTCCCTAAATAATTTTTTAAATTTTTTATCAATAATTTACGTTTATTGATAAATCCAGCTTTAATAAAATCAAAAAACTCTTTTTCATTTACTTCGGGTAAATCTTTTTTTAAAGTTATTTTAACAACCGCCGAATCGACTTTTGGCGCGGGGAAAAAATCGTTTTTAGAAACTAACAATACTATTTCGGGTTTGCCATAAAATTGCACTGATAAACCCAAAACCGAAAGATCACCGGGGTTGGCGCAAATCCTCTCCCCTACTTCTTTTTGCACCATAATCACCATACTTTCCGGTTTATTTTCTTGTTCCAAAAAAAACCTAATCACTTGCGAAGTTATCTGATAAGGCAAATTCGCGATAACTTTATATTTTTTTAAGTTAAAATCTTTATTGTATAAAACATTGCCCCAAATAATTTCTAAATTCTTGTGTTCTTTTAATCTTTCCTCCCAATACGGTTGAATTTTCTTTTCAATTTCATAAGCCAACACTTTGCCAGCTTTTTGACTAATTGGCAAGGTCAAAACCCCGAAACCCGGACCGACTTCTACCACTGTATTTTTTTTGTTTATCTCCCCGGCTTCAATCATTTTTTCTATAACCTCTTCGTTTAATAAAAAATTTTGCCCGTATTGTTTACTCGGACGCAAACCATATTTTTGGCATAGATGTTGGAGATAATCGGGGTTAAACAATTTTTCCATAAAAATAAAAGTTCTAAATTCTAATTTCTAAGTTCTAAACAATTTCAAAATCCAAATATTAACTACTAAATATTGGATATTGGATACTTGTCCGTTTGTAGTTTGTTTTATGCGGACGAAGGCGGATTAAATATTGTTTAGGATTTAGAGCTTAGTGTTTAGGGTTTTTTTAAACCAGCATCTGTATACCTATTACTCGCATTCCACATCAACCAACCGGCATCGGCATATTTTTCAACAACTTCTATTTGCGCGCGGATTTTTTCTGCATCGTAAACTGCCCCCAAATCAAAGGCTTGTATCCACGGCCTAACTTTCGCTCTTTTACCTTCAAATTTTGGCGCTCCGAGCTTCATTCCGTTTTCAAAAACCGCATATGGATTGGCTGCCGGATTACTTAACCCGAGATGCCCGGACGGATAATGAGATGGATACATCATCGGACAAATATAATCAACTTGATCAACCGCATCTGCTATTCGCTGACCGATAGCCATATCATCTGCCCCCTTTTTTTCCATAGTAAATCCGAAAAAGTCCAGAGAGATCCAAACCGGCTCATGACTCAGATGAGTGTCTAAATAACGGAAAAATTCTCCCATTACTTCGTATTTCTTTTTACTTTCATCATCATAGAGGGTATTGCTCATATTGCCATCTGACGGAAAACGCACATAATCAAAATTTATTTCATCAAATCCGAGTTTGATAGCTTCTTTGGCAATATCCAAATTATATTTCCAAACTTCTTTTTTAGTCGGATCTACCCAAGAGAGACCTTTGTGATCATGCCAAAGCCCGCCACTTTTACTTTTTATCGCCCATTGTGGTTTTTTTTGCGCTAACACCGGATCCTGAAATACTGTTTGTCTGGCAATCACATATATTTTTTCCGCGTGTAATTTTTCAATCAATTTTTTAACATCCCCCAGTCTATTATCTTTATTTTTCAAATCAACAACCAGCGGAACTTGACTATCATAAAGCACCAAACCGCTATAATCTTTGATATCAATCACTACCGCATTGAGCTCGGTACGTTTAATCAAATCAATAATTTGAGCCATCTTTTTTGAGCTACCGGCTGAATAAGCCGTCAAGTATAGACCCTTGACAAAAATAAGAGGGTTCTTTGCGCCAACCACCCAAGTGGGACGATTTACCTTCATAGACAACATTGAAAAAGTCAGATTATTGATATAAAGACCGGAGGTATAGGAAAAAAGTAGAATAAAAAAAGCGCTAAATAAAGCCAAAATACTAACTATTGTCCAACAAAAAGCCGTCGTCGGAAAAGTTTTGAATAATATTTTTAAATCACCTTGGCGAACTATACTACAAACACCGTTTTCCACTTCAACAATGGTCGTAGGTTTTACTATCGGAATCTGACCGCCATCTACCAAAATATCCGGTTTTAAAATCTGCGCGGAAAAAATATTTTCCGCTTCCAGAGAATTATATATATTATTTTGTCCGGAAATATTAGCCGATGTCGCCACTAACGGACAGCCGAGTCTGTTGGTAATTTCTTTTAACCATTTGTCAGCACTAACTCTAACCGCCAATTTTCCGGATTGTGAAACCACACCCCGCGGTAGAGCGTTTGGGTTTTTGCAAATTCCGATGATAGTCAAAGCACCGGGCCAATATTTTTTTGACAATTTTTCAAGCATCTCGTCCCAAACCAAATATTTTTTCGCTTCTTCAATACTACTAACTAAAACTAAAAGCGGTTTGTCGGCTTCTCTTTTTTTTATTTGAAAAATTTTATCCACCGCAAATTTATTTGTCGCATCACAGCCCAAACCGTAAGAAGTTTCTGTTGGAAATACAACCGTCCGCCCGGTTTTCAACTGCGCGATAATTTCATCAATTTGATTTTTATTAATCTTTTTCATTTGCTTATTAGCTTACTTGCTTACAAGCTTATTAGCTTTTTTTGATCCATTCTAAATACGCCCTGCTAAACGGCAATAATTCTCCCTCAAGCAAACTTTCCGGATCAGTGGTTTCAAAATCAGTGCGATGATCTTTGGCCATATGATAAGGATGTAGCACATACGAGCGTATTTGATTCCCCCACTCTGCACTTTTGTATTCTCCGCGCAATTCGTTGCGTTCTTTGGCTAGGCGCTCTTCCTCCAACCGGTGCAATTTGGCTTTGAGAATTTTCATTGCCGTTTCTTTGTTTTGTTGTTGTGATCTTTCGTTTTGACAAGAGACGGAAATATTGGTCGGGATATGGACTATCCTGACAGCGCTATATGTAGTATTTACGCTTTGCCCGCCTTTACCACCGCTCATGAAAGTATCTATGCGCAAATCCTCGGGCTTAATCTCAATATTAACTTCTTCATCAAGCTCGGGTATCACTTCCATCAAAGCAAAAGATGTATGGCGCATTTTTTCCGCATCAAAGGGAGAAATACGAACCAACCTATGTACGCCGTGTTCGGATTTGAGATAACCATAAGCGTACCGCCCTTTGATTTCCACGGTTACTGATTTATAGCCCGCCTCTTGCCCGCGAGATTCATCCAAAATTCTGGTTTTCCAACCCATATATTCGCTAAACCGTAAAATCATGCGCAGCAACATCTCAGTCCAGTCTTGAGCTTCCGTTCCCCCGCTGCCGGCATGAAACGCCACTATAGCGTTATTTTTATCATAAGGGCCGTTAAGCAACAAATAAAGTTCATATTCGGAAAATTCTTTTTCCAATTCTTCTTGTTGTTTTTCTATTTCTTTTTCCAAAGATGCATCACCGCTATTTTGCAAATCCAGTAAATCTTTGGCACGCGTCAACAAATTTTCCCATTTTTCCACTTCTTTTTTGATATCTTGATAATCAGATGATATGGCTTGGGCATTTTCCGGGTTGGACCAAAAATCAGGGGCATTCATTTGCTCGGAAAGTTGGGCCATTTTGCGTTTCAGCTCATCAATTTTTAAGAGTTCTATAGCAAACTTTATTTTAGTAGAGAGTTCATTAAGATTAAGCATAAGACTAAAATTAAAACTACGCTTTATTTTTTTTATCTTTACAGGCTTTTATTAATTTATTTAATTCTTTATTAATTTCTTGAAAAATTAGCAGATATTCAATGACCTTTTCTTTTTGAATTAATTTTCTAACGTAAGCTCTTTTGATCCAAAACTGACTTTCATAAAGAGAACCGCGTGAAAAATAATAAAAACGAATTTTTTCTCCATAATTATACCTACCATATCCTTCAGCAATATTAGCTGCCACAGAATCAACAGCTCTGACAATCTGTCCCCCAATATTATCTTTTGGAAATTTTCCCCACTTTAAAACATCTTCCCAAATATCATCGGCAACTGAAATAGCTTTTTGATAAACACTAATTCTATCTAGCAAAACCTCCTTCATAATTTAATCTTATTCTTAATCTTAATCTTTCGCCCCTTAAAAAATCTTTCCCGTTCCTACAGTTATCAACGTAGTAATCGTAGCAGCAATACTAATTCCCGCCAAAAAATACGACCAGGCACTTTTGAGCGGTATCCCAAAAACAAAGGCAGCCAGTGCGCCGGTATAAGCTCCGGTCCAAGGAATGGGAATGCCGATAAAAATCATCAAACCGATAAGTCCGTATTTTTTATAATCACTGGAAAATTTTTCTTGCGCTCTATCTAAAGCTTTTATCCATTTGGCGGATAAAAATCCGGATTTTTTGTGAACCCAAGCATGAAACTTGCCGGCTAAAAGTAAAATAACCAGGGGCGGAATACTATTGCCGATAATTGATAAGATAAAAACTTTCCAAATCGGTAATTTGTAAGCCAGAATTCCAACCGGAATAGCCAAACGTAATTCCCCCACCGGTGTCATCGCCATTAAAAAAGTAGCGACTTCCGGAGAAAAATATGAAAAAAGATGAACAAAGTTTTGAATCATAATTAAATAGCCAAATATTTTTAAAGGTTTAATTCATTTTATCATAAATTGTAAAAAAATCAAAAACACCCCGACTTTACATCGAGGTGTTTCTTTTTTACTTGGATTATTTTAAGAAAGAGTTGATAGCATCTCTGGTAATAGGACCGTAAAAACCGGTAGCGGTCGGATAAGTGAAGAAACCAAGACCCTTTAATTGAGTTTGAATTTCTCTGACTGTAGCACTTCGTTCACCATATTTTATCATCTTAATCAAAGTTTCAAGACCTTCGGTTTTAATACTTATCAAATAATCAACAATGGCTTGTCTGGTGATAACACTATAAAAACCGGTATCTGACGAGTAGCTGAAGAAACCCGATTTACGAAGTTCGGTTTGTAGCTCTCTGACTTTTTCGTTTCTTTGACCAAAACTTACGCTGTTTATTAAAGATATGATGGAGGCCTGGTTATTATCCGTAATTACTTTTTGTGCAACCATATCATTGCCTCTATAATTTACCTCATAGATTATAGTTTCTGAAGAATATCCGTATTGGGTAAAAAATTTCACATAAATTTTATTTACCCCTGAGGCACAGATTTCTTTTCCTTCACAAATATCCCATTCTATACTAGGACTATATAATATCTGACTGGCATTTCTAAAATCAGAGAAATTAGAAATAGCAACCCTGGCGGCAGAACCGCCGTTTAAATTGAGCTTGATCAATCTGTTAAAAATATTTTGAGTGTCTCCCTCAATATTTATACTAAAACCACCCGGCGGCGCGACAGGAGGAAGATTAAAACCTACCGGCAAATTAGAGCCTC
>CAYUIA010000038.1:0-5727 GCA_964444635.1 uncultured Gammaproteobacteria bacterium | reverse complement strand
AAAGTATCACAAATAAGGGTATTTGTTATTATTTGAAAAAAATGATATAATGTAAAAAAATAAAAATGTGGCTATAACTCCAGAAAAACAACTAGATAATCAAACAATTATACACCCTGAACAAGGGGTTGATTTTGACGTAAAAGAAACCCCGGAAAAAGCTAAGACAAAAGAAATTTCCGAAAGAGAACCGGAGAAAAAGGAAGAGATAAAAAAAGAAACTGAAAAAAAGCCGTTATTTCGCAAACCCAAAGTACCGGTTTTACCTATCAAAAGAGCCAAAGATGAGATAGAAGTAAAAGTGGAAAAAATCATGGAAGAAGGGCTCAAGGAAGCGTTTGAAAAAATGTCCCCTATCGCTCAACAAGAATTCAAAATAAAGGGCGAAGAAACTGCTGAAAAAATATCTCAGCTACTCAAAAAAACTCACGTGAAAGTAAAAAAAATATTTGCCCTACTTTTTGATTGGCTCAAGATGATACCGGGAGTAAATTATTTTTTCTTAGAACAAGAAGCCAAAATCAAAGCCGACAAAATCATAGCTTTAAAAAATCATCTCCAAAAATAATTATGTCTATTTTGGGAATTTTTGAAATCAATTTAAGTTTACCCATTTTAACTTCCCTGGGTTTTGCGCCGGAGATTCAGACTATCGTCGCCGCTTCTTTTTTGATTTTGGTTTGTCTATTTTTGATGATCAAAATTTTACGCGTTATCCTGCATGAAAAAACTCGTCGCGGTAAGGCTTTCAAAAAAACTATTTTTCTCGTCCGTGTTCCCAAAGAGCGCAAAGGCGAAAAATCCGAAAGCCCGGGTGAAGAAAACATCACTCAAATTCGCGAACAAATCGCTACGGCGGAAACTCTTTTTTCCAACTTAGCCGGTTTACGCCCACAAAGCGGGCTTGGCGCTTGGCTTGCCGGTCGCAACGATCACATGTCTTTTGAAATAGTGGTTAGAGACGGCGCTATCTCTTTTTATGTCGCTGTTCCGCAAAAAATCAGCAGTTTGGTAGAACAACAGATTCACGCTCAATACTCCGGCGCCGAGATTACACAAGAGCCTGATTATAATATTTTCAAACCCCAAAGCCATATTGTCGGCGCTTATCTGACCTTCAAAGAAAAATCTTTCTTCCCTTTCAAGACTTACAAAAATAGTGATAGCGATCCCCTACCAGCACTACTTAATCCGCTTTCCAAATTGGAAAATGACGAAGGCGCTCTGGTTCAATATGTCATTCGTCCGGCACATTCTTCTTGGCGCAAAGAAGGTGTACGGATAATCCGCGCTATCAAAGAAGGGAAAAAATTTGAATCAGTACTCAAAAGTTCTGGTCTTGGCAATGCCGCCGCCAGCTGGAAAAAAGTTATTTTTTCCAGCCAGAAAAAAGACGGCATGACCACACCCAATGAACCTTATCACCTGACTCAGATGGAAGAAGAAATGGTCAAGGGCATGGAAGAAAAAATCAGTCATGGTGGATTGGAATTAACAGTACGTCTGGTAAGTTCGGCCAATACTCGTGAAAAAGCTCAGGTAAACCTGGACAATATTATCAATTCTTTTTCTCAATACAATATTTATCGTTACGGCAATTCTTTTTCCGCGCTCATCCCCCGTAAACCAAATCGCTTGATTCAAGATTCTATCTATCGCGCTTTTAATGAAAAGTTCACGCGCGTTGCCTCCACTGAAGAAATGGCTTCTTTTTGGCATATGCCTCTGCCTTCTACTGAAACTCCGCGTATCAATTGGCTTGGCGCTCGCAAAGCTCCCCCGCCTCTAAATCTGCCAAAAGAAGGTATTGTTTTAGGCAGAGCTGTTTATCGTGGCGAAGAAACCATAGTGCGCATGAAAAGAGCTGATAGACGTCGTCATATGTATGTTATCGGTAAATCCGGTTCCGGTAAATCCGTCTTTATTCAAAACCTGGCCGTGCAAGATGTGCTCAACGGTGAAGGTGTTTGTGTTGTAGATCCGCACGGAGATTTTGCCGAATATGTTCTACAACACGTCCCCAAAGAACGAGCTGAAGACGTTATTTATTTCAACCCGGCTGATACTGACCGACCGATAGGGTTAAATATGCTCGAAGTCAAAACTGAGGAACAAAAAGATTTTGCTTGTCAGGAAATGATTTCTATGTTTTATAAAATGGTTACCGATCCTTCTATGATCGGTCCGATGTTTGAACACCAGATGCGTAACGTGATGCTAACCCTCATGTCTGATCTGGAAACTCCCGGCACTATCGCAGAAATACCGCGCATGTTTACAGATGATGAATTTGTGGAAACTTGGAAGAAAAAATTGAAAGATCCGGTAGTAATGGCTTTTTGGGAAAAAGAAATGGCCAAAACTTCCGATTTTCACAAATCCGAAATGCTTGGTTATCTCATTTCCAAAGTCGGACGTTTTACCGAAAACGCCATGATCAGGAATATCATCGGCCAATCTCATTCGGGTTTCAATTTTCGAGAAATCATGGACCAAAAGAAAATTTTGATAGTCAATCTGTCCAAAGGTTTGATAGGCGAAATCAACGCCAATCTGCTTGGGCTCATCATAGTATCCAAAATCCAAATGGCGGCCATGGAGCGCGCCGGTATACCGGAAGAAGATCGCCATGATTTCTTTTTATATATGGATGAATTCCAAAATTTCATCACCGATTCTATCGCCACTATATTGTCTGAAGCTCGCAAATATCGCTTAGAGCTCATCATGGCTCACCAATATCTCAAACAGTTAGAAGATAACAAAGGCAAAACCACAGTTCGTGATGCGGTGCTTGGTAACGCCGGCACGATAGTTTCTTATCGTATCGGGGTGGAAGACGCGGAAATTCTTCAAAAAGAATTTTCTCCGATTTTCTCCGCTTATGACTTGATGAATGTGGAACAATATACCGTTTATATCAAATTACTTATTGACAATACTGCCGCCAAACCGTTTAATATGAATATCTACGCTCCGACACCGGGCAACAAAGAACTGGCTGCGGCTATCAAAGAACTGTCTCGTCTCAAATACGGCCGTCCGCGCGAAGTGGTAGAAGCGGAAATTTTGGAACGCTCAGCACTGGGATCTATCATGCCGGTACCAAATTCCATAGAACCGAGTCTCTAAATTTTTTAATTAAATTATAACAAGGGGGATATCTTGTTTTTTTATTATGTCAACTCTCTATCGTAAATACAGACCGCAGAAATTCTCCGATTTGGTAGAACAAAAACATTTGGTTCAGACTTTGCAAAATGAAATCAGCAGTAACAAAATCGCCCATGCTTATCTTTTTTCCGGGCCCCGAGGTATCGGTAAAACTACCTTGGCTAGAATCTTTGCCAAAGCCATCAACTGTCCAAATCGCAAAGAGGAAGAATTTGAACCTTGTGATAATTGTTCATCTTGCGCCGAGATAACCGCTTCGCGAAATATTGATGTTTTGGAAATGGACGCCGCTTCTCATACGGGGGTAGATAATGTCCGCGAAAATATCATAGAAAACGCTCAATTCAAACCGACTAAATCAAGATATAAAGTTTTTATTATTGACGAAGTACACATGCTTTCCACTTCGGCTTTTAACGCACTACTAAAAACTCTGGAAGAACCGCCCGCTCACGCCGTCTTTATCCTGGCTACCACCGAATCACAAAAAATTCCGGCGACTATCGTTTCTCGATGTCAACGATTCAATTTCAAAAAAATAAACCTGGATTCTGTCGTAGAACGTTTAGAAAAAATCGCCGAACAAGAAAAAATAAAAGTTGATAAAAAAGTTTTGCGTCAAGTGGCAGCCAAAAGCGATGGCTGTTTGCGCGATGCCGAAAGCCTACTCGGTCAAATTTTTTCTTTGGGAAAAAATAAAATTACACAGGAAGACGCGCAAAATGTTTTACCTTCCGGAGATATCCAGACCGTAGTTGATTTTGCAGATTTTATTTTACAAAAAAACCAAGCCGGCGCTCTGCAAATCATAGACGATTTGACTCAAGACGGTAAATCTCTGGCTCAATTTCATGATGATTTATTGCAATTTTGGCGACTACTCCTAATGCTTAAAAACAAAATCAAAACTTCCGCGCTTTATGAGCTAAACAGCGATACTCTCAAACAGATGGAGGAATTAGTCAAAAAAGTTTCAGACCGGGAACTGCTAAACTTGGCTGATCTGACTATGAAGCGAATGGTTTTTGCCAAAAACTGTCCGATCGCAGAACTTCCTCTGGAGCTTCTGGTAATAGAATCTTTATCTGAACAAGAAACTCAAGAGATAAAAAAAATAAATCATGACAATTTCCCAAAAAAACCGATTTTGAAAGATGTTAGTTTACCGACCAAAAAAGAACCTGAACAAAAAAAAGAGATTCTGCCGACGGTCGCAGAAATAAAAGAAAAGGAAGAAGTGAAAAAAGAAGAAACAAATAAACGCTTGATATCTTTTGAAGAGATAAATGAAAAATGGCCGGAAGTTTTGAATAAAATAAATGAAAAAAGCCCTTCGCTTTTGTTTGTCATGAAAATGGCCAACTTGATGGAGATAAACGAAAATGTTTTGTCTCTAGCCTTACCATATGATTTTCATCAAAAAAAGGTAAAGGACAATAAAAACAACGAACTTCTTCAAGAAATTTTCATGGAAATTTTTGGAGAACACCTGCAACTCCAATGCACAGTTGCGGAAAAACCTTTTAATGCGGAAATCAATGATTTGGCTGCAGATTTTGGCGGACAAGTAGTGTAAAAGCAGGTAAGCCAGTAAACTTATAAGCTAGTAAGCAGTGAAACAATAATCGTCATCCCTGCGAAAGCAGGGATCTAGGACTTTTAATCACCGCCACTGGATTCCTGCTGTAGTTTATACCCGCTTGACGGGTGCAGGAATGACAAAACAAAACTATGCATAAATTTATTTTATTTTTACTACTTCTACTCCCCTGCTCGGTTAGCGCAATTGACGACCAAAAAGAAATCGTCAACTTGGAGGTACCATTTATCAGTGAAGCGCCGGAAAAAATCTGGTCCGGTCCTTGGTTAAATGGTTGTGAAGAAGCCAGCATCGCGATGGTAGATAATTTTTATATCGGTAAAAACAAAGTTACACCAAAAGATGCCGCTATTTTAATGAATAAACTTTTTGCTTGGCAAAATAAAATTTATAAAAGTAACGCCAATAGTAATGCCACTCGTACCGTTGAAATGGTTTTGAAAAATAATCTTTCTTTCAAAACTCGTATTGTTCGCGACCCGACACTGGAGCAAATTAAGAATGAATTACGCGCCAATCGTCCGGTGATTTCTCTGCACTATGGTTTGGATCTCAAAAATCCGGATCTGATTTTCCGTCGTGATGGTTCAGCTTACCACATGGTTGTAATAAAAGGGTTTGATGACAATACGAATGAATTTATCGTCCATGACAACGGCTCACACAAAAACGGTGTTGACTTTCGCTATAAATATGATATTTTGATGTCCAGTCTACGCGATTATAATCACAAAACCGATAAAACCGAAAAACCGGGCACAGTGATTTTTACTAAACAATATTTCACCGCCAAAGTAGCTGGCAATCCGGCTATTTATCTCATTGAAGAAGGGGTTAAAAAACCTTTTCCGCACAGCGGTGTTTTCAAACAGATGGGCTGGCAATTTTCCCAGGTTCGTCGCGTTTCCGCACAATTTTTGGAAAATTTACAAAACGCTGAATTGGCATATCAA
>CAYUIA010000037.1:0-5911 GCA_964444635.1 uncultured Gammaproteobacteria bacterium | reverse complement strand
GCGCTGCGCGCTCTAAGAACCCACGGTTCTCAGCGCTTCGCTGCTCTCCTCCGCGGTGGAACACCCAGTTCCCCCGACCCTCTTTCTGCCGCACTGGTCTCGCTTAACGCTTCGACCATTGCGGTGCGCGACGAGCTTTTTTAAGACCCGGTTTCTTTCTTTCTTTCACACGAGCATCACGAGTCAATAATCCGGAAACTTTCAAAGTTTTTTTGAATTCTTCATTCCATTTTACCAAAGCGCGAGCGATTCCGTGAGAAACCGCAACTGCTTGTCCTTTTTTACCTCCACCGCTGACTTTAACATTGATGTCCAAATCTTTTTCTTTACCCAAAGCCTTCAACGGAGTGACGACTATACCTTGTTCAAAAAAAGAAAAATATTCCTTGTAATCTTTGCCGTTAACGATGATTTTACCTTCACCTTTGTCTATCTTGACTCTGGCGGAAGCGGATTTACGACGACCGACGGCGCGATTTTCATCTTTCTTTTTTACGGTTTTTAAAGTTTTTACTGTTTTTACCATAGAAAATTATTTAAAAGATATTCTTAACAACCTACCGTCGCGCAATTTGTTTTTTGGCAACATTTTGGCAACAGCATGTAAAACGATTTTTTTAGGGTTTTCTTTCATAATTTTCTTGGCCGGAGTTTCTTTCAAACCGCCCGGATGCATACTGTGATGACGATAAACCTTTTGATCCAATTTTTTGCCGGTAAATTTCAATTTATCAACATTGATGATAATAACTTTATCACCTTTGTCTACATTTGGTTGATAGCCGACTTTGTGTTTACCCATCAAAATCTTGGCGATTTGCGTGGCTAAACGTCCCGGAGCCATACCGGCGGCGTCAATTTCAAATTTCTTTCTATTCATAACGCAAAAAATTAAATAAATTCAACAACCGCTTCTTCGGCTCCATCGCCTTTACGGTTTTTTAAGATAAAAATTCTAGTGTATCCGCCTTTAACTTCTTTATATTTCGGCCCATAAACTTCCATCAATTTTTTAACGGAGTTTTTGGTGTATAAAGTTTGGGCGATTTGACGACGAGCGGCCAAAGTATCTTTTTTGGCCAAAGTCACCAATTTTTCAACAGCAGAACGAGTAGCTTTAGCTTTGGCTTTGGTGGTTTTGATTTTTCCATAAAGGATCAAACTTTCCGCCAAATTGGATAGTAAAGCTCTACGTCCGGCTTTAGCTCTGTCAAGAGTTATTTTATTACTTTTATGTCTCATAGGGGTTTACTTACTTTTTTTACTGATCGTTTTTTTGGTTTTTTTAACGACCTTTTCATCATCCCCCTTTTTCTTTTTTTCTTTTATCGGAGCTTCTTCGTCAATGTCTTCAATTTCTTTTTCTGCGGAAATTTCCGGTTCTTTATACATTTCTTCTTCGGTTTTGATGCCGGCAGCTACGATATGGAAATGTTCCATCAAGATATCGGTAGCTTGTTGCAAAGCATATTTCGGGGAAATAGATCCATTGGTTTCAATGGTTAAAGTGAGCTTCTCGTAGTTGGTAATATCGCCTACACGAGTGTATTCCACGTGATAACCAACATCTTTAACCGGAGTATAGATGGAATCTATCAAGATAGTTCCCAAATCTACAGCTTGTTTATCTTTTTCTTCAACTGTGCGAAAACCTCTACCAACTCCCACGGTAATTTCCAACTCAAAATTTTTATTGGCAGTCAAATTGGCGATTACCAAATCTGTGTTAATTATTTCAACATCGGCATTTTTGTCAAAATCGGAAGCTTTGACAGGCCCCGGACCTTTTTTGTTCAAAGATAAAGTTACCGGCTCACTGGAATAAACTTTCACTACCAATTGTTTCAGATTCAACATGATTTCTACAGCATCCTCTTTCACGCCTTCAATAGCGGAAAATTCATGTTGAACACCTTTGATTTTAAAAGATTCTACGGCTGCACCCGGCAAAGATGACAAAAGCACGCGACGCAAAGCATTTCCCAGAGTTGTGCCGTATCCGAAATAACACGGACTGACGGTAACCACCCCGATATTACCTTGCTCACCTTCGCTAAATTCCACTTTTGACGGTAATAATAAATTCTCCATATGGTTTAAAATTAAAAATTTTTTTAGCGTGAATAATACTCAATGATTGATTTGGCATTGAAGCCGGAATCTTCCACTTGCGGAGTATTCAAAACTTTGGCGGAAACGTCTTTGACATTTAGACCCAACCAAGCCGGAGTTTCCACTTTGGATAATTTTTCAGCCATATTTTCAAAACCTTTTTTAGTTTTGCCTTTAGCGCTCAAAGCGACAATATCGCCGATTTTAGCACTATAAGAAGGAACGTCTATTTTTCGTCCGTTTACGGTTATCAAACCGTGAGAAACTATTTGACGAGCTGATAAACGAGATTTTCCCAAACCCATGCGATAAACTACGTTATCCAAACGCAATTCGAGCATTGCCAATAAAATTTTGGATGTATCACCGACTTTTTTAGAAGCTTTATTCACATAGTTTGCAAACTGTCTTTCAATAAGACCATAAGTTCTTTTAGCTTTTTGTTTTTCGCGTAATTGAGCGCCATAACCGGAAAGTTTTCCTTTGCGAGAAGTAGGACCATGTTGTCCCGGAGCATAACTACGTTTGGCAAAAGGACATTTTGGACCCAAACATTTTTCACCTTTAAGCATCAATTTTACTCCAGCACGTCGGCATTGAGCGCAATTTGTATTAATTTTTTTAGACATATCTATATTTTAAAGATTTCAGAAAGATTAAACACGACGCGGTTTCGGCGGACGGCAGCCATTGTGCGGAATCGGAGTGACATCATTGATAGCAATCACATTGATGCCGTTGGTATGAAAAGCACGAATAGCGCCTTCTCTGCCCTGACCGATACCTTTCACAAAAACACTGACTTCTTTCACGCCATAATCGGCGATTTTTTCCGCTAAGTTTTTGACCACTACGGAAGCGGCATAAGGAGTCGCTTTTTTCGGACCTTTAAAACCGGCCATACCAGCGGAAGCCCAACCCAAAGCATTACCATTGGGATCAGTTACCGTGATAATGGTATTGTTATAAGAAGCCAAAATATGCGCCATGGCGCGTGGAACTTGTTTTACCACTTTTTTCTTTTTGGCTTTTGCTTTTTTTACTTGTTCTGTTGCCATATATTACAAAATCTTACCAAATTAAAAATTAAGTTTTGATACCTGAGGGTTTACGACCGCTACCCATAGTTTTTCTGGTATTACCTCGCACTGTGCGGGAATTTGTCTTGGTTCTTTGTCCGCGACAAGGTAAATGTTTCATATGACGAACTCCGCGATAACATTTAACATCTTTAAGACGTTTGATGTTGGCGCCGATTTCGCGACGTAAATCCCCTTCGGTAACGTGTTCTTTTTCCACGACCGCGCGAATTTTATCTTCTTGTTCAGGAGTTAAATCCTTGGTGCGAAGATCACCTTCAACTTTGGCTTTTTTTAAGATATTGTCCGCCAAAGTCGGTCCAATGCCGTAAACATAGCGCAAAGAAAAACGAATTTTCTTTTCTTTGGGTATGTTGGTACCTGCTATACGCATAATTTAAACTTATTTAAAAAATAAATAAATTAACCCTGACGTTGTTTGTGTTTGGGGTTAGAACAAATCACACAAACCCTTCCTTTGCGTCTAACGACTTTACATTTTTGGCAAATTTTCTTTGCCGATGGTCTTACTTTCATAAAACTATTTTAAATTACACAAAAACATCAACCACTGCCGCGATATCGACGCCCGACTTATTTGTCAAGCTACACCGCAGTGGTTGATATTTATTTTTTAATTAAAATTATTTTAAAACCGATAAGTAATCCTGCCCTTGGTCAAATCATACGGTGTCATCGCGACTTTTACTTGATCGCCAAGACCCAAACGAATTTTGTTCAAGCGCATTTTACCGGACAAATGAGCCAAGACCATCTGACCGCTTTCAAGTTTTACCCTGAAGGTGCCGGCTGGTAAAAGCTCTTCTATTGTCCCTTTTATCTCAATAGCATCATTATTTGCCATTTGGAAATGATTATTTATGTAAATATAATAAACTATTTTTTAAATTTAGTCAAGTCTTAGCCAAAAACCGCCTTTTACTGAATTAATTTGGCTTATTTTAGCAAAATTATTGTAAAACTGCTTTTATTCTTCGCACTCCGGAGCTCACAGCTTCTTCTTTAATAATTTTGAATTTTCCCAACACTCCGGTGTTTTCCACATGCGGACCTCCGCAAATTTCTCTACTATAAATTTCTTGATCATTGCCTACAGTGTAAACCTTGACTGATTCACCGTACTTATCTTCAAACAATCCGATAGCATTTTGTTTTTTAGCTTCTTCCACGGACATTTCCGCAAAAGTTACGGGGTAGTTTTTGACTATAACCTCATTTACCATATCTTCCACTTGTTGTTTTTGTTCGTCGGTCATCTTTTCCGGATGAGAAAAATCAAAACGCATACGATCAGCCGTGATATTACTACCGCGTTGTTCTACATGACTACCCAGCACTTTGCGTAAAGCGCTGTGCATCAGGTGCGTGGCAGTGTGATATTTGGTAGAAATTTCCGAGGTATCGGCCAACCCCCCTTTGAATTTTTGTTCAGCACCGGCGCGAGATAATTCTTGGTGACGTTTGAAAGCCACATTAAAATCATCTACATCCACACTCAATCCGTGTTCCACCGCCAATTCCATGGTCATCTCGAGCGGAAAACCGTAAGTATCATAGAGTTTGAAGGCCTGCTTGCCGGAAATCGTATTGATCAACTTGCCGGTCTTTTCAAAAGCGAGGCGAAAACCGTCAACCAACTTTTCAAATTCTTTTATCCCCTGTTCAATAGTATTTCGAAATTTACTTTCTTCGCGAGCCATTTCCGTCAAAATAAATTCTTTATTCTTTTTTACTTCCGGATAAATATCGCCAAAAATTTCAATAACTTTTTCTGAAATTATTGAACAAAAATTTTCTTTCAAACCGATAATTTTTCCGTAACGCACCGCGCGACGAATGAGACGACGAACGATATAACCCTGATCTACATTGCTCGGGCCAATACCTCGATCATCTCCCATTATCATCGTGGATGTACGCAAATGATCGGCAATCACGCGCATAGCTTTGGTAACATCTTTATTTTCCACATATTCACGACCGGAAATTTCTTCAATTTTTTGAATGAGTGGCCACATTGTGTCTATCTGGTAAGTATCAGTTAAACCGTTAATCACGGCTATCGTACGCTCCATTCCCATGCCGGTATCCACATTTTTTTGTTTGAGCGGTTCAAACTCGCCCTTTTCATTTTTAAAATATTCCATGAAAACATTATTCCAAATTTCCAACCAATTTTCTTCATCGTTTTTCGGATTACTATCAACAGGTGGAAATTCGCTAGTACCGCGCCAATAAAATATTTCCGTATCCGGACCGCAAGGACCTGTTTGACCGGCCGGCCCCCACCAATTATTTTTTTTCGGCAAATAAGCGATTCTATTTTCCGGCATTCCGGATTTTTTCCAAACATCGGCGGAAAATTCATCACGCGGAGCATCAGCGTCACCTTCAAAAACTGTGACCGCCAATTTGGCAATATCCAAACCAAGCCATTTTTTGTCAGTCAAAAATTCAAAACTCCATTTTATGGAATCTTCTTTGAAATAATCCCCGAGCGACCAATTGCCAAGCATTTCAAAAAAAGTAAAATGACTAGTATCCCCGACTTCGTCAATATCACCGGTGCGAACACATTTCTGCACATCGGCCAAACGAGTACCACTTGGATGTTTTTGTCCCAACAAATACGGCACGAGCGGATGCATCCCGGCTGTGGTAAACAAAACAGTTGGATCATTTTCCGGAATCAAAGAAGC
>CAYUIA010000036.1:3643-5943 GCA_964444635.1 uncultured Gammaproteobacteria bacterium | reverse complement strand
AGATTACGAAAGAAGAAGTGGGGTTTGAAGATGAAGTTAAAGAGCATAAAGATTTTATATAAAATAAAAACAGGCATTAAGCCTGTTTTTTAGCGTTTAGTGGGACGCTGAGCGTCCCGATCACGACGCTTAGCGTCGTGCCCTAGGAGAGAATCGAACTCTCACACCTTGCGGTACACGATTTTGAGTCGTGCGCGTCTACCAATTCCGCCACCAGGGCAAATGACAATTTTTAATGTATTTTTTACCAGTCCATATTCGTTGGGGCGATTCTATGAATCCCTCACCAAACGAAGTTTAGGTGATGGGACCGCCACCAGGGCCGATAATATTGTTTTGTTGTAAAAGTATCCAGCTTTAACTCTAGATGAGCCACCTTGTGGTCCTGAATCGAACTTGTTCTGGTTTAGGACCGCCACCAGGGCTTTTAATGTGTATAATTATAGCAAGTTTTGATTTTTTGTCAAGCCTGTGCTAAAATAAAGTTGACCCAATTGCGGTTAGTTTTTAGGTATATTTATGGCAAAAGTAATCTCTGTAGTAAATCAAAAAGGAGGAGTGGGGAAAACCACCACAGCCGTGAATCTGGCTGCCGGGCTTGCTGAGCTTGGCAAGTTTGTTTTATTGGTTGATTTGGACCCGCAAGCTAACGCTACCTCTGGTTTGGGCGTGAATCATAATGAGCTGATAAAAGGACTTTATCATTCTTTGATTAATGAACATTCAGTTCACGATGTTATTGTTAATTCCAAACACGAGGGTTTGCGTATTGTGCCGGCCACGCAAGATTTGGCCGGAGCCAATGTGGAATTGGTAAATATGGATAGGCGCGAATTCAAACTTGATGATATTTTGTCTCAGACCAAACATGCTTATGATTATATTATTATAGACTGCCCGCCTTCGTTGGGTATTTTGACTCTAAACGGTTTGGTTGCGGCCGACCATATCCTTATTCCGGTCCAAGCCGAATACTACGCGCTTGAAGGTTTGGGACAATTACTCAAAACTATTGATCTGGTAAAAGAAAATGTAAAACCGGAATTAACTGTTCTAGGCGCGGTTTTGACCATGTTTGACAGTCGCAACAGATTATCCGAGGAAGTTTTACACGAATTGTATAAATATTTTCCAAACAACATTTTTCGCTCAGTTATTCCACGCACTGTGCGTCTAGCCGAGGCGCCGTCTTATGGCAAGAGTATTTTTCATTATGAACCCAGTGGTAAGGGTGCAAAAGCATATGAGAGATTAGCAAGAGAGTTTATGGAGAGGTTTGAGAGTGGTAATGAAGAAATAAAATAAATTTAAAAACATTATTGTTTATTATTTATTGTTTATTAGTAAATTTAATAATCAATAAACAATAATTAATAATTTTTACTTATGTCCTTAGGTCGCGGTTTAGGCGCATTAATTTCGTCTAACAATAATATCAAAAAAGAACCGGTAATAACGCCGTCTGTTTCTCAAATAACAACATCAGTTGCGCCTGAAAAATCGGTTGTCAAAAAAGAAGAAAAAAGTTCGGAAAATAATTTATGGTTTATACCCGTCAGTAAAATTTTTAGCAACCCCGATCAACCGCGTAAAAATTTCAAACCGGAATTACTGGACGAACTGGCGGAAAGTATCAAAAAGTACGGTATTTTACAACCACTCATACTTTTGGAAAAAACCGACGGTAATTATGAAATTATAGCCGGGGAGCGTCGTTGGCGAGCGAGTAAATTGGCCGGTTTGACTACTGTTCCGGCAATAATTAAAAAAATCAAAAATCAAGAAAAATTGGAAATTGCTTTGATTGAAAACGTGCAAAGAGCGGATTTAAATCCAGTAGAAGAAGCTTTTGCTTATAAAAGATTGATGGAGGAGTTTGATTTGACTCAAGAAGAAGTAGCGGGGAGAGTCGGAAAAAGCCGTTCAGCTGTTGCCAATAGCGTGCGTTTGTTGGAATTACCGGAAAAAGTAAAAGAATCCTTGATAGATGGTAAAATTAATACCGGTCAAGCCAGATCTTTATTGGCTTTACCCGGAGACAAAGAGCGTTTGGAAATGTTATCGTCAATGCTCGGGCAAAAAATCACAGTTCGAGAATTGGAGCGTGAAGCGCAAAAAATCAGGATTAAAAAAATCCCGATTAAGCGAGATGCCAATTTATTGTTTTTGGAAGAAAAACTTCGCGAAGCACTTGGTACCAAAGTTTCTATTTCCGCTCGCGGAGAGAGTGGTAGTATCAATATTTCCTATTATTCCAAAGAAGAACTAGCGCAAATTATTCGTAAAATCACTGGATTGGA
>CAYUIA010000036.1:1712-3543 GCA_964444635.1 uncultured Gammaproteobacteria bacterium | reverse complement strand
GGCGGGATGAGCATTTTCAACCAACCGCTTTTATTGTTATTTATCGCTTCTTTTATTTTTGTTTTAGCACTATTGGTTTTGACAAAATCCAACCAATCGGAATTTGGGGTTTTTCTGGTTCTGTCAACAAGTATTTCCACCACATCGCCGTTTTTAAGCGGAGTATCTAGACTCACCATTTGATCGTTTATTTTGGCGCCGATACATTTATTGCCTACATCGGTGTGAATTTGATAAGCGAAATCCACAGGTGTGGCGTTTTCTGGCAGGTCAATAACGTCGCCGACCGGAGTAAAGACGAAAATTCTATTTTGGAAAAAATCCAGTTTTAAATTTTCCAGATCAGACATGTTATTCAAGAGCTCTTTTTGAATTTTGGCCAATTCTTTTGCCCAAGGAATATCGCGATTGGGTATTTTTGATTTGCCTTTTTCATCATAATGCCAATGTGCGGCGATACCATATTCAGCTTCATCGTGCATGTCGGGAGTGCGAATTTGAAACTCAACTATTTTTCCATCGTCGCAAAATACGGTGGTGTGCAGTGATTTATAACCATTTGGTTTGGGTTGAGCGATATAATCCTTAATTCTTCCTTTGAGTGGACGCCATAGTTTATGGATAATACCAAGCGCTGCATAACAATCTCCAATGTCTTTGACCAAAATACGTAAAGCCACGATATCATAAATTTTATCCACCATCCAATTTTTGGCCAAACATTTTTGGTATAAACTATAAAGTTGTTTTTTGCGACCGTGAATATCCATCACTTCAATATCGTTTTTATTTAATTCTTTTTTTGCCACTTCCATTATTTCTTCCAAAGAGCTTTCGGATTCGCTGATAAAGTTTTCTCGGATTTTTTTGACTTTGGCGTATTCTTCCGGGTAAACATAAGGGAAAGACAGGTCTTCCAGAGCGCCTTTGAACTCACCCATACCAAGACGATTGGCGATAGGCGCGTAAATTTCCAAACTTTCTTTGGCAATACGGTATTGTTTGGCAGGTGTATGAAACTCCAGAGTTTTGAGGTTGTGAATACGATCGGCGAATTTGATTATCATCACGCGCATATCCTCAGCCATAGCCAAAAACATTTTACGCAAGTTTTCTATATATCTTTCCAATCCGCGATATTTGAGTTTGCCGAGTTTAGTAATACCTTTGATCATCCCGGCGATATCATCGCCAAAATTTTTGGCAATTTCCTCCAGTGGTATGCCAGCATCTTCTGGTACATCATGAAGCAACCCCGCAATTACAATGTTAATGTCAATATGCATTTTGGCCAGAAAATAAGCGGCGGTCAGAGGATGAGTGATATAGGGTTCTCCGGAATATCGTTTTTTATCTTTGTGAGCTTCAGCCGCATAATCATATGCCAAAATAGCCCGTTCCACATCGCTTGGAGAACAGTAAGTTTTGAGTTCTTTAAACAGCAAATCAGCGTTTAAATTTTTTGGAATTTCGAAAAACCAACCTCTTTTCATAAAATTTATCTCTACTATATATCATATCCTCAAATTGGACTCTTGACAAGGTGTAAAATTTATGCTATAGTATGAGTGGTAATGTCAAGATAGCCTTTAAAGCTGGCTCAACTCCGTTTCTAATTTATTGGAAACGGAGTTTTGCTTTTAGAAAACACAAATCTTTTATACGAATAAGCATGAATATAAAGATTAATTTTAAAATATTGCTTTTTTTATTGATTTTTGTTATTATAATTTTGCGTTGCGGCAGGACCTTGGCATTACCAAAGGCATTAAGGCGCCTAGCCGTGATGCAATCTTAGAAACACTTCCCCCCTGGGGAGGTGTTTCGCTTT
>CAYUIA010000036.1:0-1612 GCA_964444635.1 uncultured Gammaproteobacteria bacterium | reverse complement strand
TAATCCACGATTTGCGCGAAATGTTCTACCAGCACATCATTGACCAAAAAGGCGATGTCAGTCGGAGCAAGACGTTTTTTTTCATCGCGCTCTACATAACCGCGACTTTCAATTGTAGCGATAGTTGGCGCGTAAGTACTCGGACGGCCGATACCATATTCTTCCATAGCTTTGACTAGAGTGGCATCAGAATATCTGGCCGGTGGTTCGGTAAAATGTTGTTCTGGTTTGAGTTCTTCACAATTAACCTTGTCGCCGATGACAAGTTCAGGTAAAGTGTTTTCTTTGGTTTTTTCCGGGAATAATTTCAAGAAACCTTCAAAAATAATAGTCTGACCGGTGGCGCGAAATAAATAATCGTTTTCAGATACCACATCCATACTCACGGAATTCAATTCCGCTTCAGCCATCTGTGTGGCTACAGCTCGACGCCAGATCAAATCATAAAGTCTATATTGATTTCTATCCAAATATGGCTCCACTGATTTTGGTGTACGAAAAGCGTCGGTTGGACGAATAGCTTCGTGGGCTTCTTGAGCGTTTTTGTTTTTGTTTTTATAAAATCTCGGTGCGGATAAAGAGTATTTTTTTCCAAATTCTTTTTCAATCACCTCTCTGGATTCGTTGAGAAATTTTTCTGACAAATTTACCGCATCAGTTCTCATATAAGTGATGAGACCGACGTGTCCCTCATTTCCTATTTCAATACCTTCGTAAAGTTTTTGCGCCAACATCATGGTTTGTTTGGCGGAAAATCCCAGAGCGTTGTTGGCTTCTTGTTGCAGGGTAGAAGTGGTAAACGGAGGTAGGGGATTACGTTTAGTTTGTTTTTTCTCCAAATCTTTTATTGTGTATTTTTGTTTTTCCAAATCAGCAATAATTTTATTTACCTGTTCGGCGTTTTTCAAATCCATTTTATCCAATTTTTTGTTTGCGACAGAATGTAGCTTGGCATTAAAAATATTTTTTTCTTTACTAAAAACACCCTCCAAACTCCAGTATTCCTCGGTGTTAAAAGCTTTGATTTCACGCTCGCGTTCCACTATCAAACGCACAGCCACAGATTGCACACGTCCGGCAGATAGTCCTTTGGCGACTTTACGCCACAGAAATGGGGACAGTTCGTAACCGACCAAACGATCAAGCACGCGACGAGCTTGTTGTGCGTCTACCAAATTCATATCCAATTCACGAGGATGCTTCATAGCTTCTTCAAGTGCATGTTTGGTAATTTCATGGAAAGTGATGCGTTTGAGTTCTTTTTTCTTCAAATCCAAAATTTCGGACAAATGCCAAGCAATAGCTTCTCCTTCGCGGTCCTCATCGCTTGCGAGTATCACTTCATCGGCTTTTTTGGCCGCTTCTTTGAATTCTTTGACGACTTTGGTTTTATCCTTGGAAACTATGTATTTTGGAGCAAAATCATGCTCAATATCAATACTTAATTTGCTTTTTGGTAAATCTCGGACATGACCAAAAGAGGACTTAATTATGTAATTAGAGCCCAAAAAACGAGAAATTGTCTTGGCTTTTGTCGGAGATTCTACGATTACGAGTGTTTTCATAAAATTTATTAAACTCTATACTACTATATAGTTCCTTTTTCGTCAAT
>CAYUIA010000035.1:0-5963 GCA_964444635.1 uncultured Gammaproteobacteria bacterium | reverse complement strand
AGCGGTAGTTCAAGTTGTTGTCCAAAGCATAGATAGCCGGTTTGCCGGATACTTTGATCAAATCGCCAGCAACTAATGTTGGGCAACTTGCATCTGCAGCGTTAGCAACAGACGGAACCAAAGTGGCAACGCCGAGAGACCACAAAATTGTAGTCATCACTACGCCCATGGTAAAAATTTTCTTCAAGTTCATAATTTAGTTAATAATTTATAGTTTCCGCATTTCTGCGCGCCCGACAAGCAGGGTCAGAAAATAACGGAACTTTTTGTTTGACGACCTAAGACATATGCCCTTAGCCCGCCAAACGCACAATACTGTGCGAGTCCATATGGACTCTCGACCTTGAAAGCAACAGTGGATTGACTTAGTAGCCCCCTCCCGTATGCAAACAAAATATTTGTTTACAGGCGGAAAAGATTTACTAAGGCAATCTTTTTAAAAAACTTTTACTTAATTAATTTCAAATTTCCAATATCCAATTTCCAATCAATGACAAATAATAAATTACAAATTTGACATTTTACTATTTGAAATTTAAATTTGATTTGACATTGGAAATTGGTAATTTGACATTTTATCTTTTAATTGTGCTTGTTTCTGTAATAGTAGACGTTACACCAGGGGTAGTTGTTACTATGATAGTAGTGCTGACCGGCGTGGTCGTCACTATCACTTTTACATCCGCCGTACTGGTAACACTGGCTCCGGCTTCAGTTTTTTCTTTTACTACACTGACTACCGGAGGTAGGGCCAATTGGACGCTCTGAACAGCTGTGTCTATGATTTTTTCTACGGTTTTATTTACTTGATTAACTTCTTTTACTATATTGATAACCCCGGCCAAATCATCGCTATCAAGCATAGTCTTGAGCTCGGCTGTTTTCTGATCGGTGGTTTTGATAACTTCCTCAGATTGCAATGCGGCTTGTTTGGTGGTGCTGGCTATATTTTCTATCTGTTGTGAAAGATTGGCGGAACTAGTGGTAGAGAAAGCTGTGGAGCTGACACTATCAAGCACTTTGATTTCGGTTTTTACCGCTTCTACGATATTATTCATACCGATCAAATTTTCGGTTTTTTGCAACGTTTCGCTAACTGTATTTTTGACCGTATCATCAAGCATTTTTTTCACTTCTTCTTTGCTCACGGTAACATCACCTTCCAAATGTTTGATTACTACCGCTTCTACGGTTTTTACCGAAACATCTTTGGCTAAATCTTTGGCTTGAGAAATTTTTTCCACCATTTCTTTATCAGCGGAAGTGCTGGCAACCATAGAAAGATCTTCTTTTACTTCGCTCAAAACTGTTTTTATGGCTTCGGTATTTTTTTGAACTTCTTTGAGCGTGTTGGCGGCCAAGCTGACTTGATTTTGCGATTCCAGTTTATTGTTCAATTTATTCATTTCGTTTTTCAAATCCTGTACTGTTTCAGAAACTTTCTCGGTTTTTTTCGGATCAGAACTTACGGCGACTTTTTTTATTTCATTGGCGCGACGTTTGGCAAATTCGGAATGAAGTTTGGTTTCTGTTGTTTTATTACCCATTACCGAAGCGGTGGTCATCTGTGTTTTTTCAATCACTCTCTTGGCTCCATACAATATATCCCCGGGCAAACTCTCATAAGCGGCATCTACTGTCGCAATCCAACCGGAAGTGCCAACAAGAGCCACTATCAATAATATGGAGAGGGGTTTTACCACACCAAGCATCACACCCTCGCCAAAAAACAAAGACATTGCAATCCAAAAATTTTCATAAGCCGTGTGTTTTTGAGGCACGACATTGTTTTTGATTTGAGATAACAAAATATCGCGGTTTTGTTTTAACCACGCGTCACTTGGAGTGACATCTTTGTGTTTGAGATTTTTGAGTTGTGAGATTAATTCACGAGACATAAATATTTGTAAGACCTCCCCCGCCCCCTCCTTAGCAAGGAGGAGATATCCTCCCCTTAGCAAGGGGAGGTGTCACCAAGTGACAGAGGGGCCTAATCCGATCCTGATAATTTTTTTAATTTTTTCAAAGCGCGATGAAGAGTGACACGAACTGCAATATTTCCTTTGCCGGTAATTTCCGCGATTTCTTCTATCTGCAATTCATCCACATAACGTAAGGTCAAAACTTCTTGATATTCCAATTTCAATTTTTTGATAACCTTGATCAAATCTTCCGCTTCCAGTTGCGTGTGTAAACCGCCAACAGTTTTTCCACTGTCACCTATTTCCACCCCTTCAGGTAAAGAAGAGATGAGAATAGTCTCGGCCTTACCGGCTTTATGGCGATAAAGATCTATCACACAATTCCTGGCTATTTTGTAAAGAAGTCCGCTGAAGCTTTTTACTTCCTTGTTTTCATTGATATAATTCCAAGCTTTCAAAAATACTTCAGAGGTAATATCCTCGGCTTCTTCACGAGAGCTGACTTTAAAATATACGAAACGATAAATTCGTTTGGCGTAAATATCATAAAGAGCCGCAAAGGCCTCAGGGTCTTTGTGAGCTTTCAGTTTATAAAGTAATATATTTTCAGAAATACTGCTCAACATCTTAGTAGACGTAAAAAATGAAGAAATGTTACACTAGACTCTCCCTCTCCCTCCTAACCTCCCTCTCTGGCAGAGGGAGGAAATTCCCCCTCCTTTTATTTAAGAGGAGGGGCGGGGTGGAGTCTTGAATACAAATTGTATTCAATTTTATTTAATTATAGCAAAAAACCATAGCCGGTTAAAACGATATTTCCAGCCTTTCCAATGCTTAAAATAATACCATAAAACTCATTTGTGCGTCAATGAGAAAAGGTGTATAATGTATGTATCATGTAGTATGTATTATGTAGTATGCATACCGAAGAAAATACATGATACATAATACATACTACATACTACATTTTACAAAAAAGTATGAAGATGCTCAATTTTTTTAAAAACCGCTTTACTCTTAAATACAAAAGTACATACAAACATGCCAAAAAACTGTTTGTTTTTGACATAATTTTGCTAATATTAGCGGTTTTTTTGTTTAGCAGTGCAATTTTCTGGTTTTTTTGGCAACCAAGTATAGCGAGTCAAGTGGAGATAAATTTTGCTTATTCTAGTGAAAAAATAATTAGCGGAGAAGATTTAGACATTTTCATTACTTATAAAAATAATAGCAAGTTTGATCTTGAAGAATCGGCTCTTTCCTTGCATCTTCCAGCTGGTTTTGTGCTAAACAAAGACAAAAATGAGCAAATTTCTGACTCCAATTCTATCAATTTAGGCCAAATCAAGCCTGGTGGAAACGGAAAAATCACAATTTCCGGTCAATTGATCGGCGACACTACCAAAACTGATAAGATTTTGGCTATATTAAGCTATAAAATAGGAAAAACTAACAAAATTGATCAAAAAAAGGAGTTGGGGTTGATAAATTACGGTGATTCAGAAATAAAATCTGAAATAAGTTTTGAAAAAACAACTTTTCCTGACAAAGAAGTCCCTTTTACGATAAAATTGTCTAATATTAGCCAAAAAACTATAGAAGGTATAGGTTTAGAGCTTCCGAGCTTTTTAAATCCGGAGCAACAAATCCCTGATGTTTTAACCCCAAATCAAGAGCTTATTTTGCAAGGTATAGCCAAAATACCAAAAACTTTAGGTCAACTCCCCTTTTCTTATTCCCTTGTCCGTAAATTTAACAACCACAATTTCATCCAACAAAAAGAAAATTTGTTTTTTGACGTGCTTTCTCCGGATATCGGTTTGAATCTTGAACCGCAAACTGTTTATTCTTATCTAAATTCCGGCGATACTTTGAAAATTCGAGTAGAATTTGATAATTTATCAGGCAACTTACTACAGGATCAAAAATTAATTTTATTTGATAAAAATAATGTTCTAGATTTGGAAAATATCGCTAAAATCAACGATCTTAAAACTGAAGACCAAAATCTGATAATCGATCGCTTTGCCCGAAATATTTTTCAATCCGGCTCTACTATAAAATCCGATGAATTTATTTTGACATTAAAACTAAAAGATAACGCCGGCTCTTTCGCTTCATCTTTATTTTTAGAGCCTATTTTTTCCGCCAATCTTTTTGGTAGCACGATAGGGTTTATTGCCAAAAGCGAGGCTGTAGAAATTCCGATAACTTCTTTATTGCAAACAAAAATCCAAGCCCGTTATTTTACCCCGAGTCAAGATCAAATAGGTCGCGGCCCTCTGCCACCGCAAGTAGGACAACCTACTAAATATTGGATTTATCTGGATATTCAAAACGGTGCCAATGAATTAAAAAACTTCAATATTACCGCCACTCCCGGAAGAAACGTTACTTTTACCGGCAAACAAAGCATAAACTATGGTCATGAGATGAACTTTGATGAAAAAACAGCAACCTGGAAAAAAGATTCGGTTTCTGCTTCAACTTCTTTTTCTTTATATTTTGAAATAGAAGCTACTCCGGATCAAAATAATTTGGGTGATAATTTACAACTACTTAAGGGCGTAAAAATTACAGCTACCGATGCTATAACGCAAAAGAATTATGAAATCAATTTGGGAGAGGTAAATAATAAACTACAAGAGAATGATGAGGGAAGTAAGTTTGGGAGCGAAGTAATAAAATAAAAAATAATATTAAAAAAACGGACTTTCGTCCGTTTTTTTTAAAACATTTTGACTACACTATAAATCGCCGTGATACTAAAAACAATAAACACAGGCACAATAAATATCCAATAATTTTTCATCCCATATCTATCTGCCGGCAAATCCCCTTTTCTCTTGGCAGCGGTATAAATCAAAATCAATAAAATAGACTCTACACTAACAAACAACCCACCGACAATTTCCAAAACTCCGATAAATGAGCGAGCTCCGAGCGCAAAAATAATAATCGGCACCAAAATAACGGCAATATCCGCCAGATATTTGTTTATTTTATGGTCCCAGATGAGAGTTTGTTTGAGTGCTGTGCCAAAACCCATAAAACAAGTTCCCATGGCAATAGCGGCAAAAATATTCACCAAAAAGGCAAAAAACGGACCAAATTGACGACTTAAACCCACAGTAGCCACTTCGGTCACGCTTTGCCCGTTCATACCAACCACAGCCAAAACAAACAGCGTATAAACAACCATCGGGATGAGTGAGCCGATAATAATAGCTTTTTTAAAATGTTTCTGACTGCCCGGTAACAATGCATGAGCTTCAACTATCGCCGGAGTGGCATGAAGCGCAAAAAGAACTACACCAAACGGCAAGAAAATATTGGCCGGATTAACATAAGACAGGGTTTCAACATTAAATTTTTTAAACAAGAAAAAAGATAAACCGATAATAATAGAGATTACAATAAAACTGAGGTATTTTTGAACTTTTTTGAGCACCCCCAAACCAAGCCAAATTACCAAACTGCCAAAAAACCAAAATAAAACACTCCAAAATTCCGGCAGTCCTCCAAACAGAGCGGACAAGACTTCGCCTTCACCGATAATATATGCCAAGAGTACACCGTAACCGCTAAAGATAATAATAAAGGACATGAGAGCCTTGGCCCAACCGCCTAAATATTTCCCGGCAAAACCCGGCAACTGAAGTTCTTGGTTGGTACGAATAGCTATTTCACCAACCATCAAATTTAAAAGCATCATTACCGTACCTAAAACCGCAATATAAAACAACCCCGGTATAAGTCCGGACTGAGCCACAACATAAGGAATCCCCAAAACTCCGGCTCCTATTATCATCCCGGTAATCATAAAAATAGCCTCCCCTACGGTAGCTTCATATTTATAAATGCCTTTATGTAAAACTATTTTTTGATCGGGATTTTGGTACATACGATAGTTGAGAGTTTGTAAAGTTATAATTTTAAAAAAATTATGGGCTTAATTTTTTATATTATACCTTATTTTTTGTTTTTTGACAAAGAAAAACAGACCTTGACTTATCTAAAAAAATATTTTATAATATCAAC
>CAYUIA010000034.1:0-5981 GCA_964444635.1 uncultured Gammaproteobacteria bacterium | reverse complement strand
AAACCATTAAAATATTATGGTTAAAATTAAATATAATAATTTATGCGTAAAATATTTTTCGGTATCATTTCTATATTAGTCATCGCTGGTCTGGCTTGGTTTTTCTTTTGGCAAAAACAACTACCAGCCACTGCACCCGGTGAACAAGTTAATGAAACCGCGGAAAAGGGCTGGATAGAAGTGATAAACAGGGGAGCGTATTTGGTAAATACGGATGGCACTCTCGGCTCTGAGCTCAAAACCGGAGATGAATTGACCGGTGGACAAACTTTGATGACTGACCAAACCGGTTTGGCAAATTTACACTTTTCCGATGGATCCGTGGCGCGCTTGGAAACGCAAACCAAAGTTGACCTGAAAGATTTTGAATATTTTCCGGGCAATAAAACTCTCAAAGTAAAAATATTTTTACAATCCGGAAGGATTTGGTCGAGAATAAAAGCGCTCATGACTACAGAGTCGTATTGGGAAGTAGAAACATCCAATGCTGTGGCCGCAGTGCGCGGAACTTCGTTTGGTGTAGTATATGTTCCCGGTCAAACCACTATCATCGGCTCGGTGCATTTGATAAATGTCAACGCCATTGATCCGCAAACAAAACAATTGATTGAGCACAACACTGCCTATGTTGGTGAAGAACAATATATCAAAATCAATGATCAGGATATCGCCGGTTTGAAAAGTGAAGTAAAATTGACTTCCAAAATCAAGCCTTATACGCAAGCTATTATCAATGATGCTTGGGTGATAAAATCAAAATCTTTGGATGCTGAACTTGTCGGACAATCACCGACTTCCACCTTGATAAAACCCCAAGCTGATGAAGAGCTAAACACCAAACCTCTTGGGGAGCAAATCCAACCCCTTGATGCGGTATCAGAAGAAAAACCGACCACGACAGAAAACGTGACGAATATTTCTTCCGGTAGCGGTCAAAATTCTGTCAGCAGTCCGACTTCGGACCAAACAACAGAAAATGATTTTTATTATAGTACTGACGACCCGACTCATAGCGAAATGCCGGATAATTCATCCCAGGACTCTGTAGTTGGTGCCGCCCCTGACAATGTCAATGATGGTAGTGAAACGACAACTGATAACTCTGTTATTGATCCGACTCACAATTCAACAGTTCCGGAAAAAACAACTACAACTATCAATCTTAAACCTTCTGTAAATACGAGAATCATAGAGCCCGTGCGTTAATTATGAAAAAATTTTCCGGAAAAATATATTTTATTTTGAGCCTGATTGTAGGATCAATTTTTTGCGTTGGAGTTTATTACGGATTTTTTTCCGGTTTGGATAATTTTATCAATGATTCTTTTTTTACCGCCAAATCTCGGCAAGCGGATATTTTGATTATCGGGATTGATAATCAAGCCCTGCAAAAATACGGGCAATGGCCTTGGAGTAGAGAAATACTGGCTCTGGCTTTACAAAAGATGAGTGAAAATCCGCCCAAAGCTCTCGGGATAGATTTGATGTTGGCGGAAGATTCCCGAGTCGGAATAAATGATGATCAAAAATTGGCGGATACTTTGGTTAAAATAAATTTTCCGGTAATTTTGGTCGCAGAAGGTAATAAAGTTTTTTTACAAAGAGAAAATAAAGTTGATTTTTTGCTCAAACCATTGGCTATTTTTCAAAATGCCTCGCAAGTGAGTTTGGGACACGCCAATATAATTTTGGATCCGGATAAAGTGGTGCGTTTATATCCGACCAAGATTTATTCCGATGAGGTTTTGGGGAAAACCGAAATACGCTCTTTGGCTTACGAAACAGTTAAAAGAAGCGGTGCTTTGATAAAAAATGAAGACAAGCTGAAGTCACAAGAGAGAATCGTTTATTTCGGGCCTGCCGGTAGCACTAGAGCGATTTCTTTCACACGTATTTTTGAAGAAGGAGTCGATTTTTGGCAAGATAAAGTGGTTTTTTTGGGGGTCACCGCCTTGGATTTGCATGATTACCAGATAACTCCGTTTAGTAAAAAGCAACCGATGTTTGGAGTGGAAATTCAAGCCAACATTGCCGCATCTTTGCTTGGTGGAAATAGCTTGAATGTTTTACCCAAAACTTTGAATATTGTTTTGATTGTTTTAACGACTTTATTTTTAGCATTTTTATTTGCCAGATTCAAAAAAATAATTTTACCGATTTTATTTTCAGCCGGCTTGATAATTTTGTTTTATTTTTCAGCCATGATTTTATTTGATCTGGGCTTTATTTTACCTCTTAGTAATTTGATTTTTGCGATTATATTTTGTGCCACTGTTTTGTTTATTTATCGCTTTTTGATAGTGGAAAAAGAAAAAAGACAGTTGCGAAATATTTTTTCCAAATATGTCAGCAAAGAAGTGGTAAGCGAGATAATGCAAAATCCTGAAGAGATTAAACTTGGTGGAGAAGAAAGAGAAGTTACCGTATTTTTTTCCGATATTCGCGGATTTACTACGATTTCAGAAAGTATGAGTTCTCCTAAATTGGTTTCCGTATTAAATCGTTATTTTACTTTGATGACCGATGAAGTGATAAAAAATCGTGGCACCCTGGATAAATATATCGGAGACGCCATTATGGCTTTTTGGGGCGCGCCGCTAAAGGACGAAAATCAAGTGGATAATGCGCTCAACACTTCTTTGGCGATGACAAAAAAATTGAAAAAATTAAATGAAGAATTGGAAAAAGAGGGTTTGCCGGAAATCAAAATCGGCATAGGCCTTTTTAACGGCAAAGCTACGGTTGGTAATATCGGGTCGTCGGAAAGATTATCTTATACGGTTATGGGCGATACAGTAAATACCGCTTCGCGGCTGGAGGGTCTTAATAAAGAATATGGCACGCAAATCATAGTTGGGGAGAGTGTAATGAAAAAAGCTAAAGGAAAATATATTTTTAAATTTTTGGGTGCGGTGAAAGTGAAGGGTAAGAACGAAGAAGTGAATGTTTATACTATTGAAGCATGATATTAAGATATTGAATATTACGATATTAATTATATTAACCATAAAAAAATCCCGCCCTTGGATAAGGGCGGGATTTTTGAGATTTTTAGAAATTGAATTTTTTGGCGTAGCCACCGATAAGTGGCAATTCTTTCATTTCGCCTTTTGCTGCATAGATAATACCGATAATCCACCAGACAAAAGTAAACAGAGACGCCAGCGGTAAAATGATAAACCAGCCGATAATCGGTAAGATTGTACCGACGATTTGCAAAGTAATGGAAATAATCAATAATACCAAACTTTGTTTAACGTGAAATTTTGCCAATTCTCTATTTTTCATGTTGTCATCGGCAAAATACCAAATTATCCCGACAAGCAAATAAGCCAAAATTGCGCAAAGTTTGCCGTTGTCTTCGTTTGAAGTTGTAGCTACGGGAGTTTCCGACTTTTTTTCCTCTGTAATTTGAGGCTCTACTTTTTGACTTTCCGGCTCCGGGGTTGAAGGTGGAACCTGGTTGTTTTGTTCGTCCATAAAATATACGGTTAAATGAATAATAACCGTTTTCATTGTAACTTTTTTTGAGTAGGTTCGTCAAGGGAGAAAGCGATTTTGTTTGATTTTGTAAAATATGTTAAAATAAATTTAATTTTGAAATATAATTTTATGAATCAAGAAAACAATGAAAAAATAGAAGCTCTCAAAAAAGAAACCGCGAATTTGCAAAAAGAATTTCAAGAAAAAACTTACGGTTATATCATGGCGGCTTTGGGGCTGGTGGCCGGCTTGGCTTGGAATGAGGCTATCAAAGGCCTGATTGAGCACATTTATCCGGCTGGCAGATCCGGTCTTTGGTTGAAATTTGTTTATGCTGTGGCCGTGACCGTGTTTTTGGTTATATTTTCTCTTATTTTAGCCAAAATTTTTAGTAAAAAAGATTAGAACGATTCTCATCTTGACAAAAAACGTTTTTTTCGTTAGTATAACGCTACTTTATGGTAAGTCCTTATAAAGACAATCCACATTCTTGGCAAGAGATTTTGAAGGTTATCAGCCGATGTCCGGTTTGCGGTTCTGTTTACAATACACAAAAAGCCAAACTCTTTGCTCAAAAAGAAAAAGCCCAAATGGTGCATTTTTCTTGTGAAAATTGTTTGGGAAATTTTATTGCCATGGTTATGAATATGAATCATGGTCTGAGCACTATCGGACTGGTAACGGATTTGGATTTTGAAGATGCGCGAAAAAAAGTCGGTTTACCTGTGATTACACTGGATGAAGTCATTTCTTATCACAATGATATACAAAATAATAAAATAATAAATTTAAATTAATTGATCTTATGTTCAAACTTAACGCTGAAAAGAGAGAACAAAAAAGCACCAAAGTCAGAGCTGACGGAAAAATTCCGGCTGTGGTTTATGGCGCCGGTTTACAAACCGAAGTTATTTCTCTTCCTTTGAAAGAATTTACCAAAGTTTACCAGGAAGCCGGTGAAGCCAGTCTTATTGATTTGGTTTTGGACGGTAAGGATTTTGGAAAAGTCTTGATTTATGAAGTCGCCTATGAGCCGGTAAAAGGCAGGATTATCCATGTAGATTTGAAAAAAGTGGATATGAATAAATCTATAGTTGCTACCGTAAAATTGAATTTCTTGGGTGAAGCCCCGGCTGTCAAAGAACTTGGTGGTACTTTGGTTCAAAACACCGAAGAAGTAGAAGTGGAATGTTTGCCAAAAGATTTGGTTTCTCATTTGGATGTTGATTTATCCGTATTGAAAACTTTTGATGATATTTTTAAAATGGCAAATTTGGTTTTACCTTCCGGTGTCAAAATAGTTGATTATAAAGAAGACCAAGTCATCGCCAAAGTTTTGGCGCCGATGACCGAGGAACAATTTAAAGCTATGGAAGAATCTTCTGCTGCGGTTGACTTGAGTCAGATAGAATCCGCCGGCAAAAAGAAAGAAGAAGGAGAGGAAGAAAAAGCCGAAGCCGCGGAAGAGAAAAAATAAAATTTATAATTATTTACAAGACCCGTTTATCAAAGCGGGTTTTGTGTTATAATAAAGGTTATGAAAAAAAGAGCTTATAAAATTTTGGATTTGGTTTTTATTTTTACCAGTTTAATATTGGCCGGATTTTTGTTTTGGCAGTTTCAGGGTAATAAAAGTTCTTGGGTGGTGAAAGAAAAATCAGTAGAAGAAAAAAACACAATATCTTTGCCATATATCGATAAGTTGACAGGTTTGCCTTCAAATCAAGAAGAAGATTTAGAGCCGATCGTTATGACAATAATGATTGATAATAATCCCGAATCTTATCCGCAAAGCGGTTTAAATGAAGCGAAAATTGTTTATGAGGCTCAAGTTGAAGGCGGGATGACCAGGTTTATGGCTATCTTTGCCAAACATCAGCAAGTGGAAAAAGTCGGACCGGTGCGTAGTGCCAGACCGGATTATTTTGATTGGGCTAAAGAATACGGATTGCCATTATATGTGCATTGTGGAGGTTCGCCGGCAGCACTGAGCTTGCTCAAAACCGAACGTGGCTTGATAAATTTTGACGAATTTTATCGCAGTTCCTATTTTTGGCGAGTCAATTCTCGTTATGCGCCTTATAATCTCTACACCTCATCTTCACTTTGGCAAAAAGCTTGGGAGGATTTCGGTAGAGAAGCGCCTGTTTGGCAAACTTTTTTATTCGGTCAAAACATTACCACCACTCCAGCTTCAAAAATAGAAGTTCCGTACACCAAAAATTTCAAAGTATCTTGGGAATATGAGCCGGAGAAAAAAGCTTATGAACGCTTTGTGAATAATAAAAAACATCTTGACGACCAAGAAGAAACGACTACCGCTTCTACATTGATAATTACCAAAAATAAAGTTAAAATTTTGGACGATGTTGGTCGTCGAGCAATCAGCAACATCGGCTCCGGGGAGGTATATATTTTTGCCGATGGTAAACTGACAAAGGGAATTTGGAAAAAAGCCAAACCTGAATTTAGAACGCGATTTTATGATGAAAACGGCA
>CAYUIA010000033.1:0-6133 GCA_964444635.1 uncultured Gammaproteobacteria bacterium | reverse complement strand
TTGTGTGCCATAAACCAGAGATTTACAGCGAGCTGCCGGGATTTTGAGAACCCAGTTTGGATTGACCAAATGATAAAAAGGAGAAGTGTCTACATAATAACCTTCCAAAACTTCTTTGAGCGTCCATGGTTTATTGTCGGCTTTGAGAGGTACCAAAGCGGCAATTTCAAAACCAAGCGGTAAAACCCTGGCTTTACGAAGGACTTTCAAATTTTTGTAACAATAACCGCTGTCATAACAATCTTTTTCCGCGTGCATTTTCTCGGTTGCCGAATCTTCCATCGGACCGATAAGCGGCCAATCTGCTTTGAGTAATTTCTTTTCTATTGCTTGAGCGATAGTCAAAGGTTGGCCCAAATTGGCTTGACGCACCGCTTGAGCAAACTGTTCATCAATAATACAATTTTCCGGGCTTGGACTCTCCGGACAAATAGTAAATTTGGATAATAAATCATAAACATCTATTTGCTTACTCTTGGCTACCAATAATTCCTCGGCAAACAAAGTAATTGCTTCTTCTCTATAAGAAGATCCGCCACCGCCGCCGTAATAATCATCGGCGCTATATTTTGTATCAACACATGTATCTATCGCCAAACCGCCGATTTTGAGATAACTTGGGACGCATTTTACTTTTCCCAAACCAAACGGAAACATACCTTTGGTCAAAAAATTATCCACTACCGTTCCGGCAAAAGCTTCGATAAACGTGGAGGCCGCATTCATCAACACCTGCACCGAACCTTTTTCCAACGCAGCGGACATATATTCTTGAGTGGTTTGTTTTTTACCTTCAATTTGTGCAGCCTTACCGGATTTTACCAACATATCTTTGTTTACCTCTGCCGGCGTAATGATGTCTTTGGAAATTACTGTGGTAAAGGATTTTACTCCTTTTCCTTCATCTCTCTCCGCTTTAGCCGCTTCTTTGGCATTGATAGCATGTTTATCTATCTGAGTTTTGGCTTCATAACCTATTCCAATATCAGTGTCTTGAATATCAAGTGAAGTATTGAATCTTTTGGCGAAACTTTCACCGTCCGCACCCCAGTATTGACTACGAATATTCTCCGCGCTATAGGTATCTTTGAGTTGTTGCAAACTACAACCCGGTTTTGGTGGAGCGTAAGAAAAATGTAAACCAAGTTTCAAAGCTAAATCCAGTTTTGGATCAGGCAAAGAACAAAGATTGAATCCTATCCCCTGGGCAAAACTATCAAGCGCCGTTCCGATAGCGTTACTAGCTACCCCAGCCCAATAATCACCCATACTTTTGGTATTAAACAAAGGTGACTGTCCCCAATTTCCCGAAGCCAGTGTCACAGCCAAATCATAAGCGATTTTATTCAATAAAAATTCCATCCCCTTCATCGCCCCGACCATCACAGAATCAACAAAATTGTCTTTGATGGTTTTTTTCATTTCTTTTACTTCTTCTTTTACTTGCTCAACAGTGGCATTAGTAGCAGCAGTTGCATCAACAACAGGTACATTTGCCTGGGCTTCAGAAATATTCAAAAAAGAAAATGAAAAAACAACCAAAATAAAAATTGGTATTAATTTGGGTTTTAGATGAGGAAAGAGGGGCATAAAAAGTTGTTATATATTACGATATTGCGATATTGAGATATTAATTATTTTGATTGTTTCTTTGCTGATAACATGCTTTTATATAAATATTTAACTTTACATGAACTTTCTCCGCGATAGACGATAAGCTGTTATACAGTTCTTCATTTATAAATTTTCTTTCAAGTAACAATTTTAACCAGTGTTTACTCTCCAACAAAGAACCACGAGAATTATAATAAAACTTAATTCTGTCCAAAAAATGATACCTGCCATATCCTTCTGCTACATTTGCAGCTACGGAATCTGTAGCAGTAATCAATTGATCTCCGATAATCTTCTGATCATGCCAATTCATTGTTGAATATACTTTCCAAACTTCATTTCCTAGTTCCAAAGCATCATTGTAAACTTCTAATTCCTCAAGCAACACGTATTTTTCGTTCATAAAATATCGTAATATCGCAATATCTTAACATCAATCAAACGCTCCACTCAAACTTCCCTGTCGCTTCATCATAATAATAAAGTTCTTTGATTTTTTCATCATTATATTTATTCGCGGTTTTTTCCAAAACTTCAAAAACACCTTCGATATCAATAATTTCTCCATTTTCGTCTTTGGGGAAAAATTGGAGGATTTTGGATTTGATTTGCGAATAAGTGGGGATTGTCGTAGAACTATTATCTTTTTGTTTATTTTCTGATTTTTCACTTGTCAGCTCTCCAGTACGCACATATATATCAGCAACTTTTAAAATATCTTCTTTTTTTGTTTTAAAAATAAAATTAAAAAACTTTATAATATTTTCCGTAATTACTTCTTCATCTAAACTAAAATATAATTCAAAATCATTTTCGTCCTGAAATTTTAATATTAAATCTTCTAAATATTCTCTGAACTCTTGATCATCTTTACTTTCTGTATATTTATCTACCAAATCAGAAAAAGTCCTTTTTTCATTTCCCAAAATTCCAAAAATGGCTTTTGAATTTTTTGTATTTTCTAAAATCAAATTATAAAAATCCAAGAAGTTTTTCTTATCCTCTAGGTAGTATTTTGAAGCTAGATAAAATAAAAATATATCCAAAACATCATAACCTAAAAGAAAAGCTTCTGGAAGTTGTTTTTTAAAAAATATTTGATGTAAAAATAATTCTTGCAGAGTCAAAAATCTTTTTATACTTATGTTAGTAAACCAACGTAGATAAGAAAAACGAAATTTATAATCGTCTTCAAAATCGGTAGCAGAAAAAATATCCGTCAATTTTTCAAAAAACAAATCTGTCTCTTTTTCACCAAACAACTCGACTTCTTTTTGAAGTTCTTCAATTCTTTCTTTGGTCAAATTTAATTCTAAATTTAACATAATTTTTAAATTCTCTTATTTTTTACCTTTCTTTTTTTCAGCTTTTGCTGTGCCCTTTTCAATGGCTTCGGGAATTTTTTTCATAGAACTTTCTATCTTGGTACTCAGTTTGCCTAAAACAGTCATGAAATCTCGCGGCATTTTTTCAGATGTGGCTTTAAAAGCATTGAGATTAGAATCGATCAATTTTTCAAACGCCGTTACCATGCCTTGACCCACATTTGGATTTTTGAAAGTAGCTTTAGCAACATCAACCATTCCCATAGCTTCATTAATTAAATTCGGATTAAATCTACTAGTGCTACTAACATTACGTAATGTTTGAAAAATCAAATCAGCCCCTTGATTATCGATACCAACCATATCTCCTCTATCATTTAAACTAGCCAATCCTTTAAATGTTTCGAAATTATTAATGTTATTAGCTGCTGGCGCAGAAAAATATTTTTGCGCATTTTTTATTGCGTTTTTATCACTTTGTAATTTATAAACAGACAAACCGTCTTCGCCCAGTTGTTTACTATCATATAACCCGGCATATCTATTTGGATTATTTTTAGCTGCCATTTTTGCCGCTATGTCATTACTTCGCAAAGTGGCATTCCAGGCATTTTCTCCTAATTTATTTTTGCCTTTTTCAAAAATACTTTCAGATTCTTTTTTAAGTCGAGCTTCTCGCACTTCATCATAACTTGTGCCACTATAATCTGTTCTATTAAACTTTTTTCTATACTCTGCTTTTATCTCGTTCTCTATTTCTTTTAAATCAATTCCCTCTCCTGCGGCTCTAGCAACTGCTACCAATTGTTCAGCAAAAACATCTTCAGCCCCAATGCTGTCATATTTAATACCAAGCCCTTTGTTTGCGGCTGCATGGACACTTGCAAGGGTGTCGGAGCCGAACTTTTTACCTGCTACTGATTCTATGGCTGAACTGTTGTTTAAAAGATTTTTTCTGCTCAGCCTATATTGTTCCTCGTCCGTCGATGTTTTATTTGTTTTTTTTGCATAAGATTCATCTAATTCTTTTATCGCCTCTCCATTTTTTTCTGCCATACTAACCAATTCGTTATTTTCTAGTCCACTAAAACTCTTTTGAATTTCTTCGCTCTTTTCACTCCAATAACGTGCTACATGAACCGCTGGTAAGTTTCTTTTTTTTGCTTCATCATCTTGAGCCACAGCCATAGACAATTTTTTTTCATCATCTATTATAAATTTAGTAGTTGACCCCTCAGCCTGAAGTTTATTGATTTCTTCTACCTTTTTTCTATAATCACTTTTTTCACCTTTTAACCCCTCTTTTAAAAGTTCCTCGATTTTTTTTAATTCTCTGTTTGTTTCTCTTATAGCCACTTCGTCTTTGATCTGTTTGGTTTCTAATTTTGTTTCTGTGGTCTGATCTCTCATAGCTTCAAAACCTTTATCTTTTTGTACTTCCCTTTTCGCTTCAGCGGAAATTTTATCTTTATCAGCATCACTGGATTTTTTGTATTCTTCCATTCTTTCTTTCAATCTTTCCAGTTCCTGTTGTTTAATTTTAAAACCTTCTTTTTCTTCTTTTCCTTCTTCAACCTGTGCTTCTTCAGACATCAATCTTTTGGCTATTTGTTCTCTACTTAAATCTTCTCTACCTTTTACCATACCGGCTGTTTGTGCACCTCTTAACTCAGCTTCCAAGACTTCGTCTCGCAAACCAAAATTTTCAGTGTCTACAAAATCTTGAGCTGTTTCTTTGACTCCAGCAGCACCGGCTTCTTTCTTTCTCTTCAGCAATTCACCGTATTCTTTCACTCCGGCATTCTTATTTTTTTGATTCCAATTTGCCTTGGTGCCAGAAAGATCATCCAAAACATTGTCCCAAGCTTCATTTTCACCTTGAAGTTGTTTGTTTAGTTTGGCGTTTTTTGTGGCTCGATTATAAACCCAACCGATAGTACCTCCTTCTGCCAAACTCTTGGCCACCCTCCTTTTTGCCCCTGCTTTTGCGGTTTCATAATAATTTTTCCAAGCATTGCCGCCAACAAGCGGCATATTCATAGCGACCCCGGTAGCAACACCTTTGACCGCCCATTGACCAGCCTGGAGACTCTTTTGACCAACCCAACCGGCAGCAGCTACACCACTGAGAACTTTGGCTGTTTTGGTTGCCGTGCTCATCGCCGTACCCAAAGCACTAGCTCCGGCCACTCCAAGCTCTTGAGTCTTTTTCACCCCAATCATTAACAAAGCGATAGCTACGGCAAAAGATGCCATATTCCCCCATTCCATAGCCGCAGTCAAACCGGCAGCAGTCCCGGCGAAAACACCTTCTATTTCTTGTTGTCTGTTTCCACTGATTTTAAATTCATCAAAAGCATTACCGGCTCCGACAATCGCAAAAGCCAACCAAAAGAAGAAAGCTAGGATCGGTCCGGCCAGGACATAATTGTTGAATTCTTTCCACCATTCTGAAGCATATTTTTGCGTTGCCGGTAAAACACTACTGATAAAAGCGATTGGTGATAAAATAATCAACGTCCACAAAGCCACAACACGCGCTAAAACCACAAATAGATAAGCCAGTATTACAAAAAAACTAATAGAAGAAAAGAAAACCGCCCCAATCCCGGTTATCAATTTGTCTATATTACTCCCTACTGCTTTACCTATTTCTTCTCCGGTAATACCGGCTTTATAATTATATAATTTATCCAAATTTAAACCATTGATAACATTACCTCCGGCAGTAGCTGCAAAACCGTTGACAAAAGTCATCATAAAAACCTGCGCCACATCAATAATCACCCCGCAAATCAATCGGCTAAAATTTACTAAAACCGCGGCAAACAAAAGTTTGATCATTAATTTTTTCCATTCGTATTGTTCCAAGCCCAAGACAGTACCAAAAGCAATCACTAATAAAATCACTACAAAAAACATGTTTACGACGTCACGAACCAAAACCCAACCCAATTTAACCGCATTGGAATTTATAAAATTACTATAAGAAGCTATGGTAATGAACAATTGCGAAGCCCAAATAGTCATGCTTAATAAAAATTTTGATATTCCCAATAAAATTTCCACCAAAAAATCAACTAAATATCTAACCAGATTGTCTGCAATATCACTAGCTAATGCGGGTTGAATAAAAAACAAGGAAAAAATTAAAATCAAGGACAAAAATATAAACAAATTTGTTTTTTTGTTTT
>CAYUIA010000032.1:1463-6327 GCA_964444635.1 uncultured Gammaproteobacteria bacterium | reverse complement strand
AAACCCCGACTTAACGCCGGGGTTTGTAATTTTAAACGTCTTTTTCCAAGCCAAAACCTTCAACTTCTTCGTCATCATCTTCGTCATCGCCATCATCTTCTTCCTCTTTTTTTTCATCTTCTGTTTCCTCTACAACATCTTCTTTCTCGTCTTCTTCAACATTGAAACCCTCTAGTTCGTTTTCCTCAACTTCATCCCAAACAGCATCGTTTTCATCATAATTGGCATCATCATCGGAAAAATTAAATAAATTAGTGTTGGTAAGCATAGTGCTTTAAATTTTTATTACAAGCCAAAACTTGGCTATTTTGAAAAATATTATAACAACTTTTAAAAATTCGTCAAGAAGTAATAAATCAGGCCTATCTGAACGGCCAAAATCAATACAAAAGGCAATAAAAACCCTATTTTTTTGGTTTTGTGTCGGAAAATCTTCATTCCCGCAATCGCCCCAATACTGCCGCCAATAAGTGCCAAAAGTAATAATTTGGTTTCTTTCACTCGCCAAGACCGTCCTTCAGCCTTGGCTTTGTCTAAGCCGTAAATAAAAAAAGTAACAAGGTTGATTATTATCAAATACCAGATGAGCCAGGGATACGCATTATAAAAATCTAAAATAACCATACATAAGATTAAAATTTGCCTCTTGATTATAACATTAATCTTTTTAAAAAACAAAACCGCCAATAAGACGGTTGTTTTTAGAGCGGATAACGGGAGTCGAACCCGTGTCACCAGTTTGGAAAACTGGGATAATAGCCGTTATATGATATCCGCAGAGAATGAAAAGCGAACCAGTTCTCTTTTCCGAACGAGGAATAGCCTATACCTTAGTATATGATATCCGCATATTATATCTCTATATTATAAAAAATTATATTATAAATTTTGACTAAAGTCAAGAGTAGTTCGAACTAAAAAAATCGCCCGCTATAAACGGAGGATTTTTTTATTTATTTTTGTAGTCTGTAGACTGTAGACCGAAGACTAAATATATAATCAGTGGGATTGCTTCGTTTCACTCGCAATGACAGTAGTCCGTAGTCTGAAGTCCGTCTTTACGCTCTCGCACTATAATCACCAGTTTCTGTATTTACCAAAATTTCTTCGCCTTCTTTAATAAAAATCGGAGCTTGGATATGTAAACCGTTATCAAGCACTATTTCTTTGGTCACGTTTCCAGCCGCACTATTGCCTTTTTCCGCTGGCGGAGCTTCTACTACTTTATATTGAACTTTTTTTGGAATTTGGATACTGACAGGTCGTTCTTCATAAAGCCCGATTATAACATCCAGTCCTTCTTTGAGATATTTGGCATCCGTACCTATCAAATCACCATCCATTTCTACTTGCTCGTAATTTTGCATATTCATAAAAGCGTAGTTATCACCAGTTTTATAAAGATATTGCATGGTCAAAAACTGTACTGAAACAATATCCACTGTCTCTACGGTTTTATAAGTAATTTCAATCACTTTACCGGTAGCCAGAGATTTCATACGAGTACGTACAAAAGCCGCACCTTTACCAGGGTTGATATGTTGAAATTCTACAACCACAAATAGGTCGTTTTGGTGTTTAATAACCACACCTTTTCTGATTTCGTTGGTAGAAGCCATAATGTTTTTTATTAAAAATCACCCCGACTTTTTGATCGGGATGACTGTTTTTTATTTAGACAAAAAAGCCATGAGAGAGGCTTGGCGCGCACGTTTGATGGCATTGGCCACTTGGCGTTGGTGTTTAGCGCAAAGTCCGCTGCGGCGTCGAGGCGCGATTTTCATATAGGAGGAAACGAATTTTCTTAGGCTTCCTACATCTTTGTAATCGACAACCATTTTGTTGTTGGTGCAATAAAAGCAACCTTTTGTTTTCTGAGTTTGCATAATTTATTTTTTAAAAAGGGATATCTTCGACTTTAATTTCTTCTTCAATTATTTCGCCCGAAGGTGTATTGTCCGCCGCGGCAAAATTTTGACTATTTTCGGCAGTTCTGGTTTTGGCACCGCCGTCAGAAGGGCCGTTAAGCATGATCATATTATCGGCTACTATTTCCGTGCGATAACGTTTGATACCGTCTTGACCCGTCCATTCTCTGGTTTGTAAACGACCTTCTATATAAACTTTGGAACCGCGATGTAAATATTGCGCGGCGATTTCCGCCAATTTTGACCACATTACCACATTGTGAAATTCCGCCTCTTTTTGTTTTTGTCCTTGAGCATCAGTCCAAAAACGATTGGTGGCAATAGCCATGGTGGCCACAGCTTTACCATTTGGTGTATTTCGCAATTCCGGATCGCGGGTCAAATTTCCTATTAATGTGACGCGATTTAAGTCCATATAATTTTAATTTAAATTTTTAAATTAAACTTTGGTCATCAAATTATCGTCTGCCAAAATTTCATCCAATTTTTTATCAATATCTTTCAAATCCATCGGTTTTTCTTCTCTTTTTTCTACTTTTGTTTCTTCTTTTATTTCTTCCTTTACCTCTTGAACGATTTCTGTTTTTTCTTCTTCCTTTTCCGGAGTATCTTGTTTTGCTTCAGATTCAAAATAAGAAATTTTTTGCGCTTGAGACATTTTTTCGTTGTATTTGGTGATAAAACCGCGCAAAATATTTTTATCCAAGTTTAATTTATTCTTCAAATCCTTGATTTTTTCCGCTTCCGCTTCAAAAACAACGGTATAAAAATAACCGTAACGAATTTGTTTGATAGGGTAAGCCAAACGATTTTTACCCAAAGCTGTTAAAATAGCTTCACTGCCGATTTCATTGACAGTGGCCATGGCTTTATTAGCTTCATTTTCGGCTTCTTTTTCATCAAAAGTGCCCGGAAGAACCAATAAAAGTTCGTATTTCTGCATAAGTTTGAATAATTTTAAGCCTCCAAAAATCCCCGTTTTTAAAAAAGGGTTTTAGAGATTTTTTGCCAATATTTAATTAAAGTATCTAAATATTAGCATATTTTTCAAATTAGTCAACACCTCAACCAAATGTTATCTACAGACTATATCCACAACCAAAAATTTATGCTATAATAAAACAAGAAGAAGCAATCCGTAAGCTACTTCGTTTTTTGGCATTAATCTGTTTAAAAGTTTTTATGCTCCCAGCCAATATTGTAGAAAAAATAGTATTAAGTTGTAAGCTCGGCCCTGAAGCCGAGGCTTGTAAAACACTCAGAGAAGAGGCGGAAAAAACCGATACCTCGCTCATGGAAATGTTGTTGGTAAAAAACTTGGTAGATGAAAACACTCTTTTTACCAAAATAGGAGAAATTTTAAACGTTCCTTTTGTCTCACTCAAAGGCAAGGATATTCGCCGAGATATTTTAGATCTTATTCCTTCTCCAGTAGCCAGCGCCAACAGCGTCATTTCTTTTGACAAAAATGAAAAAGAAATTTTCCTAGCCATGACCGATCCGACTGATCTGCAAACAGCGGAATTTATTCGCCGTAAAACCGGCTTGGAACCCAAAATTCACATCACCACTTTTTCCGATCTCAAGGATGCCTTGCACCGCTATCACGCAGGGCTCGAAGAAGAAATGAAAATCATTCAAGAAAAAAATGAGGAAGAAGAGTCCGGTGATTTGAAAAAAGCCGCCGAAGAACTCCCTATTATCAACATTGTCAGTAGTATTTTGGAACATGCGGTTTATGAAGGCGCTTCCGATATTCACATTGAACCCAACGAAAAAGAACTGGCTATCCGTTATCGTATTGATGGCATTTTGAAATCAGTGATGAATTTACCCAAAAATTTTCAAAGCGGTATAGTGGCCAGAATCAAAATCTTGGCTAATCTCAAAATTGACGAGCACATGGTGCCCCAAGACGGACGTTTCAAAATCCAAACTCAAAACGACAAGATGGCTTTTCGTGTCTCTATAATCCCGGTTTATGACGGAGAAAAAATAGTTATGCGTCTTCTACCCGAAGGTGCCAAGCCTCTGACTTTGGACCAGCTCGGGTTCTTGCCCAGTGTCAAAAAAGTCGTAGAAAACGCTATCAAAAAACCAAACGGTATGATCTTGGTAACCGGCCCTACGGGTTCTGGTAAAACCACCACTCTTTATTCGGTTTTGGGAATTTTGAATCAACCGGGAGTAAACATTTCTACTATTGAAGATCCTATCGAATATCGCATCCAGGGCATTAATCAAAGTCAGATAAATCCCAAAGTAGGTTTCACTTTTGCTACAGGTTTGCGCGCTTTTTTACGCCAAGACCCTAACATTATCATGGTCGGAGAAATCCGCGATCAAGAAACCGCCGAAATCGCCGTACATGCCGCAATGACCGGTCACTTGGTACTTTCTACATTACATACCAACGACGCTCCTACCACCATTCCCCGTTTGACAGATATGGGTGTTCCGCCGTTTTTGGTTTCCTATACTACCAATATCGTGATGGCTCAACGTCTGGTGCGTAAAATTTGTCAGTACTGTAAAAAAGAATATAAACTTGACCGCGCTTCTATCGATGCACTGCTCAAAGCTTTTGACGCGGAAAGAATTACCGCTATTTTGAAAGAAAACAAACTTCTGCAAGAAGGTGAAAAAAATTTGGAAGAAATGGTTTTTTATAAAGGCGAGGGTTGCTCCCGCTGTAATAATTCCGGCTTCAAAGGACGCGTAGGTATCTATGAGGTGCTTGAAGTAAATCAAGAAATTATTCACAAAATCAACGAGCATGCCGATGCCAACACTCTCAAAGATACAGCGCGCAAAAATGGCATGATTACGATGAGTGAAGACGGGCTCATAAAAGCCAAGATGGGCACAACTACTATTTCAGAAATACTCAGGGTAACAAAAGAGTAAGTCGGACTACAGTCCGCCAGACTACAGAC
>CAYUIA010000032.1:0-1363 GCA_964444635.1 uncultured Gammaproteobacteria bacterium | reverse complement strand
TATGGAGGCAAAAAAACTTTCACCTTTAGAACAAAAAATAAACGATTTTATTTATCGTTATTTAACTACGGTTTCTTTTGTTGACAAGATGATGTTCGTGCATCACTTGCAAATCATGACCAAAGCCGGATTGTCTATCATCACCTCTTTGAAAATTTTAAGCGAAGAAACGGAAAATAAAAAACTAAAAATTATTATCGCAGAAATAAAATCAGAAGTGGAAAAAGGACAGCAATTAAGTGTGGCTTTGGGAAAATATCCAAAAGTTTTTCCTCCGGTTTATGTCAGTATGATTGCCGCCGGCGAAGTGGCCGGCAAACTGGAAGAAGCTTTGACTGAAGTGGCCGGTCAGATGAAAAAATCTCACGAACTTATGAGCAAAGTTCGTGGCGCCATGATCTACCCGGCGGTTATTTTTACCGTCATGGTCGGTATCGCCTTTTTTGTCGTACTCTATATTTTTCCAAAAATCCTGGTAATGTTTGAAGAAACTCAAACCGAGCTACCTCTGCCGACAAAGATGTTGATTTACCTGACCAATTTTATGCAAAATTATTGGTATTGGGTTTTGATAGGCATTGCCGCTCTTGTTTATGCTTATTTTAGAGCTATGAAAGCTTACCCTTTCAAAAAAGCGATGCACTCTTTACGTTTAAAATTGCCGATTTTTGGCGCCATTATCAAAAAAATAAATTTAGCAAATTTTACCCTAACTCTTTGTTCGTTGCTTAACAGTACTATCCCGATAATAGAAGCGGTAAAAATTTCCTCCGATGTTCTAGGCAATGTCATATACAAAGAAAAACTTAAAACAGCTTCCGAATCGCTAAAGAAAGGTATTAATCTTTCCGAAGTTTTATCACGTCATCCGGAAATTTTTCCGCCTATGGTTACGGAAATGATTATGGTTGGAGAACAAACCGGCAGTGTGGAAAAAATGCTTAACGAATTATCCGAATACTACAATGCCGAAGTAAACGAAACTATGAGCAATTTTACTTCTGTAATTGAACCGATAATCATTTTGGTATTAGGTTTGGGCGTGGCCGGTGTGGCGGTTTCGGTAATCATGCCGATGTACGCCTTAACTCAAAACATTTAATATGATGCTTATAAACAATCCGTTTTATGGCGCTTTTGGCTTGGATTTCGGCGATTCTTCCATCAAACTGGCGCAAATCGTCAAAAAATTCAACTTGAGAGGTCGTCCCACTTATGAATTGAAACACTTACGCAAAGTGGAATTATTACCCGGTTGCATAGCGCAAGGAGAGATTTTACAAGAAGAAGCGGTCAAACAAAAAATTCTTCATCTTTTGGGATATGAAGGAGATGAGTTTAAAAAAATCAATTGCCCTTGGGT
>CAYUIA010000031.1:0-6575 GCA_964444635.1 uncultured Gammaproteobacteria bacterium | reverse complement strand
TATGTTTATCGGTGAATATTCTCACAATTTAGATGACAAGTTTCGCTTGGCCATTCCGGTCAAATTTCGACGCGAACTTGAGGAGGGGGCGGTTATTACCAAAGGTTTAGATAACTGTTTGTTTTTGTATACCAAAAACGAATGGAACAAACTGGCAGAAAAATTGGCAACTTTGCCGTTTTCTCAAGCCAATAGCCGCGCGTTCGCTCGACATATGCTATCCGGAGCTGTTGAAGCGGAAATAGATAAACAAGGTCGTGTTGTTATCCCCGAGTATTTGAGAAGTTTCGCCAGCTTGAAAAAAAATTTGATTATTGCCGGCTTATATAGTCGAGTGGAAATCTGGGATGCAGAGTCTTGGAATGTTTATAAAACCAAAACTGAAAAAGATAGTAATGAGATTGCTGAAAATATCAGCGATCTAGGAGTTTAATATGAGACATATTCCCGTTCTTTTAAACGAAGTGCTTGAAGGTTTGAGCTTAAAAAAAGGTGCCAAAGTTATTGACTGTACATTGGGTGATGGTGGGCACAGTGAAGCTATTATGGATATTATCGGTCCGCGTGGAAAATTACTCGGACTTGATGCTGATCCGGAATCACTACTTCGCGCCAAAAGATTTTTGTATCGTTTTGAAGATCAAATAGTATTTATCAGAGAAAATTTCGCCAACTTGAAAAAAACGGCGACAGAAAACGATTTTTTACAAGTTGATGGAATTTTGTTTGATCTGGGTTGGAGCAGTCCGCAGTTTGCGGAACGTAGTCGCGGGTTCAGTTTTGATAAAGACGAACCGCTCAATATGCGCTACGACAACAAATGCCAAGTTTTTGGTAATGAAAATTGCGTGGATGCGGCACATATAATCAATGAATATAATTTAGAAGATTTGGTTTGGATTTTTAAAAATTACGGTGAAGAAGATCTCAGTATTGAAATAGCGCAAGCGATCTTGAAAGAAAGAAAAAATAAAAAAATAACGACCAGTAAAGATTTGACGGAAATTGTTTTGGAAGTTTATCGACAAAAGTTAAGAACAGACAAGGAAATACCTTGGGTAGGCGGTCTTCATCCGGCCACCAAAGTTTTCCAGGCTTTACGCATTGCTGTGAATAATGAATTGGAAATTTTGAGCAATGTTTTACCGGATGCGTTTGAACTTTTGAAATCTGGTGGTCGTTTAGCGGTAATCAGCTTTCATTCGCTCGAAGATAGGATAATAAAACATTTTTTTCAAAGTTTGCCGTATGCCAAAGCCAAAATTATTACCAAAAAACCGATAACGGCAACTGAACAAGAGATAAATCAAAATCCTCGCGCGCGTAGCGCTAAACTGAGAATTATAGAAAAAATATGATAAATAAAATTATTAATTTAAAAAATAGAATAAAGTATTTTTTTGAAGAAATTCACGAATCAACCTTGTTTTTCTTGCGTATGCCTGGTTGGTTTTTTGGTGCGCGTTGCCGCTGGTGTTTGGTTGTAATAAATATTTTTTTAATTGTCGGTTTTGTTTTGCAAATAGCCGCCGCTTCGGGTACAGGTTATGAATTAAAAAGATTGGAAGTTGCGGTTAACAGTATTAACAAAGAACAACAAAGACTGGATGCGGAGATGGCGGCAATAAGTTCTTTGGCTGTCTTAAAGACCAAAACTCAGACTTTAGGTATGATAAATGCGCCGCGTTTAAAGCATTTGGAAGTTCCGGTAACCGTCGTGGCGGTTAATTCTCGTTAATAGGGGTGTTACTTAGCCGCCAAAGTTTGGCGGTTTTTTGTTTTTTATGGTAAAATATAAATAATAAATTTTATTTAAAAATAATTTTTGATTTATGTTTTTGTGGGTTTTGCCCAGACTATTAGGGGAAACTTTGGTTGATCTGATTTATTTTCCTGTTTGGTGGTATACGGGCGGAGCTTTTAGGTCTGCACGTTGGTGTTTTGGATTGATTTCAAGCGGTAACTATCATTTTGCGCCGGGATTATGGTTGCGCAATCTTTTTGTACCCATGTACGGTCAGTATGATTTTGAAGGTCGACTTATCAGTTTTTTTATGCGCCTAGTTCAATTTTTTGTTCGAGCTTTGGCATTATTTATTTGGACACTTTTTTGTTTGGTTTTATTTTTGATTTGGTTGCTTTTGCCGATTTTGACGGTCTATGGATTTTTGGGGATTAAATTTTAAATATATGGATTTTAAGATTAAAAATTCATTACCGCTTTCATACTGTGAAGATTGTCATCAGACCGGTCTGAAAGGCAAAGTTAGATGTTCTCGTTGTCGAGGATTAAGCGTAGCCTTCAAGCCTCGACAATTTTTGCTTTTTTGGAAATTCCCGTTGACTTTTTATCATTTGACTTTGCTTCAAGTGCGTTTATGGTGGAATCGCGGGAGACGTTTGATATTGATTTTGATGTTAGTTAATTTTTGGTTTTGGGCCGGAGTATCTGCTTATAAACAAGGTTTTTTCAATTATTTGACGGCCGGTCCGGAATACCTCAATTTATTTTTAGCGCAATTGTCGGCTTTACAAAAAATTCTTTTTTGGTTGGGATTTTTGACTTTGCTTTATCTTTGGTCGCGTATTATTCGTGAAAGAAAAATTTATAAAGAAGTAGAGAAACATGATTATCGTTTTGAAGACCAAGGCTTGACCCAAGTAATCTCTGCTTGGGACGAGGTGTTGAAAACTCCGCGTCGACAACGTTTGAATATCGAAGAGACTTTTACCGATGAGGCGGTTTTGGCGGTAGTAAAAACTTTCAAAGAAGCGCGAGAATCGGGCCATACCGAAGTTACACCTTTGCATCTTTTTTATACTCTGCTTTCTTCCAATAGGATAGCCAACGTGTTTATACGATTGGGGTATCCAACGGATTTTTTACGTAAAAAAGTGGAAAGTGAATTATTGTTCAAAAATCCCTCAGCCGGTATTTTTCCTTTACCGGATAGAGATTTTTTTCAAGTTTTATTTTTGGCTTACGAAGAGGCTTACAAAAACCACCAAGATTATGTCAGTGTGGTGGAGTTGCTATATGCAACGGTTTTTTTCTCCGCGCGAATTCAAGAATTTTTGTTTGATTTGGGTTTGGAAGCTCCTAAAATAAAAAATGTAATAATGTGGGCAAGGATAAGAGAAAGGCTTCATCGTCAATATGTGAAATATGCTCGAGTAGGTGCCGGAAAATCCAAACACGGTTTAGACAGAGCGATGACCGCAATAGCCACACCTTATTTGAATAATTTCAGTGAAGATATGACTATGATGGCCAGATACAATCATTACGATCCGTGTTTGGCGCGCGATAAAGAACTGGAAGAAATGTTCAGAGTAGTAGAAGGAGGTCATGGAAATCTGATATTAGTAGGAGAAAATGGAACCGGTAAGATGAGTATTTTGGAAGGTTTGGCGCAAAAAATGTCCGGAGATGATGTGCCAAAAAAATTACAAGACAAACGATTGGTGAGATTAAAAACCTCGGCTTTACTTTCAGGCACAACTGCTGCCGGAGCAGTAGAAAGACTCAATAATATTTTTTATGAAATATCCAGAGCGGGAAATATTATTTTATGTATTCATAATATTCATGAATTGTTTGGGGTTAGTTCCGGAGGGGCCAGTAGTCTAGATGTAGCCGGAGCCTTGGCGGAAAATTTGGCCAAAAATAGATTTTTGACCGTAGCTACCACGACTACCGAAGAATACTCTCATACTTTCAGCGGTACGACACTAAGTAATGTTTTTACTAAAATAGACATACCGGAGATGAATGAAAACCAAGCTATTCAAGTTATTGAGGCCAAGATAGGTTATATAGAACACAAACATTCTGTTTTCTTTTCTTATGACGCCATTGAAAAAGCGGTTAAATATAGTCATCGATTTTTACATGAAATTCTTTTACCCGGCAGTGCTTTGGAAGTAGTGGTAGAGGCGGCTGCTCACACCAAAAATACCAAAGGCATAAATTCGTTGGTTACAGCCGAAGAAGTGGCCAGGATTATTGCCGATAAAACCGGTGTTCCTGTTTCCTCGGTGAGTGCGCAAGAAAGTGCCAAATTGATGAATTTGGAACAGGAAATGCATAAACGTCTTATAGGCCAAGAAGAAGCAGTGCAAGCCGTAGCTTTTGCTCTTCGTCGTGCCAGAGCGGAAATTCGTTCGCAAAATAGGCCGATAGCCACTTTTTTGTTTTTGGGTAGTACCGGAGTGGGCAAAACCGAATTGGCCAAAACCATTGCTGAGATTTATTTTGGCGGAGAAAAGAAGATGATTCGTTTGGATATGAGTGAATATCAAGACGCTCAAAGTATTACTAGACTTATCGGTGTGCCCGGTCAAAAGGGAACCGGGGTGCTGACTGAAAGTGTTCGTCGAAACCCTTTTTCTTTGATTTTACTTGATGAAATAGAAAAGGCCGACAAAGATATTCTCAATTTATTTTTACAAGTGTTAGATGACGGTCGTCTGACCGATAGTGTCGGTAAGACTATTGATTTTACCAATACTATCATTATCACCACCAGCAATGCCGGCACTTCGTTCATCGCTCAAGCGCAAAAGAGTGGTGTTTCTTCCGAAGTGATAAAAGAAAAATTATTGCACGGCGAACTAAAACAATATTTTCGTCCGGAATTTCTCAATCGTTTTGACGGTATTATCTTATTCAAAGAATTACAATTTGAAGATTTGAAAAAAATCGCCGGTTTGATGTTAAAACGCGTAGCCAAAGATTTGGAAACCAAAAGTATTGAAATGTCTTTTGATGAATCGGCACAAGAATTTTTGGCTCATGTCGGTTTTGATCCGGAATTTGGCGCCAGACCGATGCGTCGCGCGGTGCAGGAAAAAATAGAAAATAAACTCGCTGATCTGTTGCTTTCCGGACAAATAGGGCGGGGGAGTAAAATACATTTGGGGCAAGAAGGGGAAATAACTATTTTATAATTTATGATTGTTTTATTTAAGTCGCACACAAAAGATTATTTTATTTTTATCAGCTTGTTGATTTCGGTTGTGTTTTTCGGTTTATTGAGTTGGTTTATTTTTGGACAAATAAATTGGGAAGCGGAGCGCATCTTTTTGCATTATAATATTATTTTTGGTGTAGATAGGATAGGTGACCCGAAAGATTTGTGGTATTTTTTTGCCGGAGCTTTGGGAGTATTACTTTTCAATTATTTTTTATCTTTATTTCTTTATACCAAAGACAAAGTTATTTCTCGAGTTATCATGATGTTTACCGGTATTTGGCAGATATTTATGTTTATGGCCGTTTATTTTATAGTTTCTTTGAATAGTTGATATGAAAAACGGGGATTATGTCAAAAAAAAGATTGATTGGAATTATTTTATTTATATCTTGATTTTATTGGCTTTTGGTTTGGCGATGTTGGCCTCGGCCAGCGCACCGCTTGGATATATCAAATTCAATGATTCCTATTTTTATCTCAAGCGCCAATTGCTTTTCGGGGTTTTACCGGGTATCGCGCTTTTTTTTGTTGCTTTGAAATTCAAAACCGAATGGTTTCGCGCTTTGGCTTGGCCGGCTTATTTTTTCGGTTTATTTTTAGTTTGTTTGACTTTTGTTCCCGGGATAGCGTTGGTTTTGAATAATTCCAGCAGTTGGATACAGGTTTGGGGTTTTTCTTTTCAGCCGGGTGAGTTTATGAAATTGGGTTTGATTTTACTTTTGGCGCTCATGCTTTCAGATCCTCACCGCGATATCCGTGATTGGCAAAACGGTTTATTGCCGGTTTTGGTTTTTATCGGCATTCCGTTGGGGTTGATTTTGGCGCAGCCGGATTTGGGGATGATGTTAATTTTGGGGGTTATTGCTTTTTGTGTGCTTTTTGCCGCGCGTTTGCCATGGAGTTATTTGATAATTTTAGGGTTGCTTGGAATAGTTGTTTTTTCCGGAATGGTCATGATAAAACCTTATCGCATGGAGAGATTGACTGTTTTTATGCATCCGGAACTGGATCCTCAAGGAGTTGGTTACCATGTTAATCAAGCATATTTGGCTGTCGGGTCGGGCGGTTTCTGGGGGTTGGGGTTTGGTCATTCACGACAAAAATATCAATATCTCCCGGAAGTTAACGCCGATTCTATCTATGCGGTTATTGCCGAAGAAATGGGTTTTTTGATTGCCGCGGGCTTGATTTTACTTATCGGACTTATTGCTTTACGCGGTTTGAAGATAGCCAGAAACTGTGAAGATGAGTTTGCCAGATATGTCGTGGTTGGGGTTTCCGCCTGGTTTTTTTGTCAGTCAATCATCAATATTGGCGCGATGGTCGGAGTTTTACCGCTTACCGGAGTACCCCTGCCATTTGTTTCTCACGGAGGTTCGGCGATGTTAATTTCTTTGATAGCGGTAGGGATGGTGTTAAATTTTAGTAAAAATGATTAAGTTTAAACAACTTCAACCTATAGGCTGAAGTGTTTAAAAATGCTTATTTTAGCCAAATTCAAAAAAATGGAAATTTGACAAAAATACGAAAATATTTCAATAATATATAACAGTTTAAATTAAAAATAAAAACTATGAAATTACTTGTTTGCGGAGGCGC
>CAYUIA010000030.1:3853-6948 GCA_964444635.1 uncultured Gammaproteobacteria bacterium | reverse complement strand
GATATTCCAGATGAAGAAATTTTGAAAATGGCGGGAAATTTTCTTTTTCACGAAGACGATTTAGAAAAAGAAATAGGCGTGTTATCAGGCGGAGAAAAAGCGCGTTTATGTTTGGCCGGTTTATTACTTTCCAAAAGCAATGTTTTATTACTTGACGAACCTACCAACCATTTGGATTTTGAAACCGTGGAAGCGCTCGGGCGAGCTTTGGAGAATTTTGTCGGTTCGGTAATTTTTGTTTCACACAATCGCACTTTTATCAATTCTGTCGCTACTTCCATAGTAGAGGTGGGAGACGGTCGTGCCGTAAGGTTACCATATAATTTTGAAGAATATGTTTATCGTTTGGAACAAAAAGTGGATAAAGAAGAAAACGAAATAAAACCGGAAAAAGAAGAAAAAGATAAGAAACAAAAATTTGAAGAAAGTAAAATTTTAAAAAGAAAGTTGAAAAAAATAGAAGAAGAAATAAACATATTTAAAAAAGAAAAAGAAGGATTATTAAAAAAACAATACGCTAATCCGAAAAATTTTCTTTTGGCGGATTATGAAAGGGTCGGGGAATTGGAAAAATTATTAACGGAAAAAGAAAATGAATGGTTGGAAATTAGCGGAGAATTGGAGAAATAAAAATATTTGATTTCTTATTAGATTTATATAAAAACAAAACCGGCTTTATGCCGGTTTTGTTTGTAGACTACTGTATTGAGAATTCAAACACCTTGATAAGGGATATCCGGGAGTGGTTTAAGGCGGTTAAGTGTTTAAAACTAGTCAAATTGGATTAATAGTGAAATGGTCAACATAGAAAAACCTTTTTATTATAATGAAAAGGTTTTTAGTTAATTACGTTATTACAGCTTTCGCCCGTAAAACAATTATCCAATTTTTTACGGAATAAATCTATTGTTGCCATTCCACAATTTTTTTCTTTACTGAAAGCTGCATATTTTCCATATTTACCTTCTAACCATGCTTTACCCAAGGTTTGTCTATAAATTACACCGACTGGTGTTATATCTTCGTGGCATGTTTTTAATAAAGAAACGGCTTCTTCACAGGTTAATAAGGTTTTTGATTGTTCGGCAATATTATTTATTCTTACTTGACCCCACGGGTAGTTATACCGAGATTTATTGGGTACCTTGCCAAAATTAGGGTGGGGTTCGTTGAAGGTTGATGTAACGGCAGCTCCCTCTATATTAAGAAGATTTTCAATCTTTTCTTTATTAAAGTTTTCTAAGTGTGATAAATTTACGCTTAACCCGTCATTTAAAGACCCTCCCGCCTTAAGATAAATATCACCCAGTTTAAAGTAATAATCGGCCGAATACCACATGTAATCGCCGTCTTTACGTGCTTGGAATGCGGTGAGAAAAATATGTTCTTTAAAATATTTTTCGTCTATATTATTATATTTAATGAATACTTTTATCCATACATTGTAGGCATTTTCCATCTCCTTGGTTAATTGAAACTTATTAATTAATTTTTCAGCGTCTTCTTTTTGTTTTAAACAGAAATCTTTATTTTCTATTTGTTGGGGAGTGTTGATATCAGTTTGGATTTTGTTAGGTAATTTGGAAGTTAAATTTGTTGAACATCCGGCTCCCATTAAGGTGATAGTTAATAATAAAAATAGCAGTTTTTTCATAAGTATTTTTTAATAATTTAGATCATGCTTAAATTATTTAATTGTTTGGACATACAAGTACATTATTTCGTTTTCGTCCACGGCGGAAGTTGACACGTCGGCGTGTCCATTCTGGTTACCGTCGGTTGGAATACCCACTGTTTGAACGGATTTTGGAACTTCGACGCAAATATCGTTGTCATGTTTTACGCTTCTGGTATACAAGGTATTTGTTTGGGGTGAGGATATCGAAACCGACACCGGTTTTTTTGTTTTAGAGTCCCGGACGCAAACTAAAATCATACCTCGTTCCTGATAGTTTTTGCTTAAACTTGCGGTACCGGAAATCATTTTATCTTTCTTGCTTAAATCCAACACAATCTCACTGTTATAGCCACTGGGAGATTCAAACTGATAAAAGTCGTAAATTATATTTCCGGAAACCGTTTTAGGCAACGTTATTCTATATGATCCGTTTGTCGGCAAATCGGCAATAGCTATACCGTTACTATTTGTTTTTACTGAAAAAAAGGATCTTGCTGAACCTACTATAGGTCCGGAAATGTAGATAGTATAGTTAGGTACCAATCGACCTGAGGAATCTTTATATGTTAGGTGAAGTTGTATTTTTTTGGATGAATTTTTTGAGTAAACTGCGTCTAAGAAATAAATTTCGCTTCCGGTGCCAACCACCTGAGGTTTGGCTTTGATTATAATAGTGCTCCCGGCAGTTATTTCATTTACAGAATCATAATTGTTCCAGTCAGTTTTTTTCTGGCTTAAATAAATTTTGTCATTTTTATTCATTTCAAACTTTGCCTTTCCATTTACGTCGGTTTCCTCACCTTGTTCACTGTTATAATTTATACACCCACTACAGGAAAGAGAATTCCCCGCAATAGGTTTATTGGTTATTTCATTAATAACAACCACTTCGACAGTGCCTGTAGTTTCAGAAGAATCTGGAAATTCAGCGGTTGCATTATTTTGTCTGGTCCCTTCATTAGAGGTATTTATTAAATTTTCCAAACCATCGCCAGAAATTAAATTTTTGTTTATTTGACAGCTGGCGCCGGTCAATAAAATAACCCCCAGTAAAAGAATCAAAAATTTTTTCATATTGTGAAAATTATAATTACGAAATAATTATATCATTTTCTTTGTAAATTATAAAATGTTTTGTTAATAGCCCCAAGGGGAATACTTACGTCGTCGGCCTTTGGCCTCCTCCTTGGAAAATCCTGCCTACCGGCAGGCAGGCTTCGGGTTTTCCAATACTTTTCCTCCATAAAGAGAAAACTCACGTTTTCTCCCTTTCCTGTTCGATTCCCCTTGAAAACTATAGTAATAACAAAAGACCCCTGATAAACAGGAGTCTTTTGTTATTATGTAGCCCCAAGGGGAATCGAACCCCTATTACCACATTGAAAGCGTGGTGTCCTAACCATTAGACGATGAGGCC
>CAYUIA010000030.1:0-3753 GCA_964444635.1 uncultured Gammaproteobacteria bacterium | reverse complement strand
CCATTAGACGATGAGGCCAATTTAACGAACATTATTATAACACAAATTAATAAAATGTCAAGATTTAGATAAAACCGTAGTGTATTGTCTTCAAATAGCCAAAAGAGTATAATATCCATATAAGCCAAATGGCTAAATTAAAGGCCTTTTTTGTCGACTTAAGATATGAAAGTCAAAAAGTTGAAAAAATCCATAGATAAAAACAAAGAGCAAGAGAATATCCAGGAATTGCTTTTTAAAAAAATGCCGATAGGGTGTATTTTGTGGGATGAAAAATTCAGAGCCAAGTTATGGAATCCGGCAGCTGAAAAAATTTTTGGTTATTCTACCAAAGAAGCTTTGGGTAAACATCCTTATGATGTTATAGTTCCCAAATCCGCTCAAAAACAGGTAACTACAATTTGGCGCCGTCTTTTACAAGGCGACACTTCTGCTAATTTGATTAATGAAAATAACACCAAAAAGGGAGAAAAAATCGTTTGTCAATGGATAAACTCTCCGATTAAAAAGAGTGATGGTTCGGTAGTAGGTGTTTTGTCTATGGTTTCCGATGTTACAGAAAAACAAAAGTATGAAAAAAATATTTTAGAATCCCAAAAAAGATTGGCCAGTATTATTGATTTTTTACCGGATGCCACATTTGTTATTGATACCCAGGGTAAAGTTGTGGCTTGGAATAAAGCTATAGAAAAAATGTCAAAAATGAAAGCCAAAGATGTTTTGGGTAAGGGAAACCATATCTATGCTTTACCTTTTTATGGTAAACGAAAACCTATTTTGGCTGATTTAGTCTTGCATCCGGAGTTGTTGAAAAAAATTTTTAAAAAAGATACTTATAATTTTATCAAAAAAGAAGGTGAAGTTTTAAGCACAGAAAGATTTTTGGAAAAAGTTGGGGAAAAAGGGATTTATGCTTCAGGTAAAGCCGCGCCTTTGTATGATGCGACTGGAAAATTATCCGGAGTTGTAGAATTGGTTCGTGACATTACCAAAGAAAAAGAGTTGGACAAAGCCAAGACCGAATTTGTTTCCATGGCTTCCCATCAATTACGCACCCCGCTTTCTTCTATTAAATGGACATTGGAATCACTGAATTTAGACGGGTTGGATGCAAAAAATAAAGAAAAGATTCAGGACATATATTCTTCCAATGAACGTTTGATTGCGCTAGTAAATAATCTTTTGAATATTACGAGAATTGAATCGGGTAAAATGAAAGTTAATAAGAAAAAATCCGACTTGATGAAAATAATCAAAGATTCTTGCAAAGGTTTGAGTAAAAATGCGCAAAAAAAGAAACAAAAAATCCAATATATTTTTCAAGGTAATATGGGAAAAGTATTTACCGATCCCATACTTTTGTCAGAAGCTTTTTGCAATATTTTGGGCAATGCTATTGATTATGGTTTTGAAAAAAGTAAAATAACTGTAAAAATTATTAAGAGCAAAGACCATTATTTAATATCCATTCATAACTTCGGTCCGGTAATAACGGATGCAGAAAAAGGTAATATCTTTACTAAGTTTTATCGCGGACCAGGTTCTCCGGCGCATAATTTTTCCGGGAGCGGACTAGGTTTATTTTTTACCAAAGCCACGATAGAAGCCAATGGTGGTAAAATTTGGTTTGAATCTGCAAAAAACAAAGGCACAACTTTTTATTTTACCGTGCCGATAAAATAATTTAAAAAATAAATAAAGATTTAACTTTTTTAAAGTATGAAAAAAATTTTAATCGTGGAGGACGAAGAAATAATGCTCAAAGCTTTGGTGGAAAAATTTTCTTCAGAAGGTTTTGAAGTGGTGCAAGCTATAGACGGTGAAGAAGGTTTGAAAAAAGCTTTGCGTGAAAAACCCGATATTATATTGCTTGATATTTTGTTGCCAAAAATGGACGGGATGGTGGTATTAAAAAAACTTCGTGAAGATACTTGGGGTAAACATGCCAAAGTGATTTTGCTGACCAATGTCAGTGATGCGGAAACCGTAGCCATGGGCGCGGAATTTGGCACTGGTGAAGGTGAAGTTTATGAATATCTGGTTAAAACCGACTGGACATTGGATGAAGTGGTGCAAAAAGTAAAAAATAGATTACAGATTTGATCGCTATATGGCATTTTTTGCAAATCACAAAACAATCAAAAAACAAAATTCCGATACCTATCGGCAGTTTTTTGAAGACAATGATTTGGTGATTTCTACAGATGCTAATTTTTTTTGGGGTGGTGAGTATGGGGTGATGGACGGCGGGCCGGCGATTGTAAATCTTTTTCCGCGTAAAATTTTTTTAGGCATATCAAAAATTTCACAAAAAAAAGTGAAAGCTGATTATTATCAATATTATCAAAATGATAAAAATAGTTTTAGTGAATGTTCCGGCGATTTGTTTTTTGGTATATATGGCGAAGATAAATTTGATGTTTGGTACAAATATCTACTTTCTCAAGGGTTTGATTCCGGCTTAGAAATAAATATTTTAACCGAAGTACCCCTAGATGTTTCTGCCGGCACTCAAGGAAATGTCGCTTATTTATTGGCTTTAGCCGGCTTTTTATTGCTCAAAAAAACAGACAAGGATGATTTGGAAGAGTGGAAAAATAAAAGTTTGGAATGGCGCTTGAAAGACGAAAAGTTTTTGGAAGTTCTTTATTTTGCTTGGAGCCTGGAAGCTTTGTTTAATGGATATAATGTTTCCGGGGTTCACAGTTTTACGGCATCACTTTTTGAAAAAGAACCGGTAGTTTTTTTAAAAGATGGAAATGTACAACAAGACCTAAATAAATATTTAGAAAATAGTCGCATAAAATTTTCGGCTTTAAAATTAGATAGACCGGAAAGCGGATTAAATTTTGATACAGCCGTTATTTTTTCCGGAAAAACCAAAAAGACCGGACAAAATGTTTTGAAAAGTTTGCAAAATTTATACGAAAGAGAGGACTTTAAAAAAGAAAAATTGGTTTTTTTGAAAGAAAATGAATTTTTGGCGAAATCCGCAGAATATAATGAATTAAAAAGTAGTTATTTTGGTACAGCCAAAGCGTTGTCTTGGGAAATAGTAGCTTTATTAAAAGATGTTTTGGAAAAAAACAAGAAAGCGGAAGAATATTTTTTTAATAGTATAAATAACTATCAAAATATCTTTTCTTTACTGGGTGTTTTGGGAGAAGGGGATGTACTAAATTATATTTATGAACAGTTGCGTGCTTTAAAAATAAATTTTAAACCCATAGGTTCAGGCGGTGGCGGGTCTTTACTTTTGGTTGATAAATATGGAGAGTTAGAAATAAAATTAGCAAGATTAGAAAAAAAAGTAAAAGAACAAGAGTTGGATTTGGAAATTTATTTTTTTTCCAATACAGATGGTTGGGAAATAGACGGACCAACGGTAGAACAGTTTTTATCAGTCGGCTCCAGAGCGGATCATATCAAAGGTAGAATTTTCAAAGGTTTTGTTTATGATTGTGCACAAAGTAAAAAAGAAGAAATAATTGCTACTGATTTTGAAAAAATTATCAAAGAAAACGAATTTGTTTTAGATCTGGATAATAAGAAAATATTTATCAAAGGCAAAAAAATAACTTCCAAAGATTTACATAGTGCCAAAGTAGCGGTAGAAATTTTAGAGAAATTGATTTTGGATGATTTTCATATGATTACGGCGGAAAAAATAGAAACTTCTTCTTACCGGGATCGTTATGAAATACAGAGTAAGATTATTTCCCCGCTTATCAAATTAGTCAAAGAAAAGCTCGG
>CAYUIA010000029.1:0-7140 GCA_964444635.1 uncultured Gammaproteobacteria bacterium | reverse complement strand
CAGCCACTGGATTCCCGCCTTCGCGGGAATGACAGTCTTTACATACTTAATACTAAATACTAGATACTTGATACTAAATATCAAGGTTCCTCACATCTTTTGCATACGTCTGGATAAACTTCTTTCTAGGTTCTACCTCATCTCCCATAAGGATTTCAAATGTTTCATTGGCTTTTTCCGCGTCTTCTACATTCACTCGCAACATCATGCGTTTTTCCGGATTCATGGTAGTTTCCCAAAGTTGTTCAGGGTTCATTTCCCCGAGACCTTTGTATCGTTGGATGTTGACTTTAATTCCACCAATAACAAGTGATTGGTTTTCAGAATCTTCGGCTTGATTTTCTTCTACCGGTTCTTCCTCCGTGTCTTTGGATTTTTTGTCTTTAGCTTTTTCTATTTTTTTACTTGATAATTCTTTGATAATTTTTTCTTTTTCTTCTTCATTATAAGCATAATGCATTTCTTTGCCGAGTTTCACGGAGAAAAGCGGAGGTTGAGCGATGTAAACATGACCTTGGTTGATAAGTTCCGGAAAATAGCGATAAAAGAAAGTCAGAAGCAATGTCCTGATATGAGAACCGTCCACATCAGCATCGGTCATGATAACGATGCGATGATAACGAAGTTTGGAAATATCAAATTGTTCACCAATATTTGTGCCCAAAGCGATAATCAGAGATTTTAATTCGATATTGGTCAAGATTTTATCCAAACGAGCGCGTTCTACATTGAGCACTTTACCGCGTAAGGGGAGTATGGCTTGATTTTCACGATTGCGTCCTTGTTTAGCAGAACCGCCGGCAGAATCTCCCTCTACAATGTAGAGTTCGGAGTCCTCGGCATTGCGAGAAGAACAATCGGCCAATTTACCCGGTAGTGTAAACCCTTCCAAAGCGCCTTTGCGTAAAATAGTATCACGAGCGATTTTAGCGGCATTTCTGGCTTTGGCAGCCAAAACACATTTTCCGACAATAGCCTCTGCATCTTTTGGATGTTCTTCCAAGAATATTAAAAAGGCCTCATTCATGACTGTTTCTACAGCAGTTTTGGCTTCAGTATTACCAAGCTTTCCTTTGGTCTGTCCTTCAAATTGGGGTTCTTTGATTTTGATAGATACTATAGCATTGAGCCCTTCTTTGACATCATCACCGGTCAGGTTTGGATCTTTTTCTTTGAGAATATTTTTGTTTCTGGCGTAAGTATTCAAACTACGGGTCAGTGCAGTACGAAAGCCGGAAACATGAGTACCGCCGTCGGGATTATGAATATTGTTGGTAAAAGCAAAAAGTGATTCAGTATATTCACCGGTATATTGCAGGGCAATTTCTACTCCTACGCCCTCAGCTTCTTTTTCTATATAAAAAATATTTTCATTTTTGATTTCTTTGTTTTGGTTTAGGTGTCTTACATAAGAACATACCCCGCCCTCAAAATAAAACTGATAAGTCGGGTTGGGAAAATCAAGCGCGGTTTTGTCTTTTTCTTTTTCTTCGGGTGTGCGTAAATCCTTGATGATAAAATGCAAACCTTTGGAAAGGTAGGCATATTGACGGATATGATCAACTACGGTTTTCCATTCAAAATCAATAGTTTCAAAAATAGTTTTATCAGGATGAAAAGTGATTACTGTTCCAGTATCTTTGCAATTACCAGTAGAAGCTACTTTTTTGAGAGGTTTGCCTTCTTTGAATTCTTGAACCCAGACTTTGCCTTCACGATGGACTTCGGCTTTGAGATAATCGGAAAGTGCATTTACTACGGAAACACCGACCCCGTGTAAACCGCCGGAAATCTTGTAACCGCCATCGCCAAATTTACCCCCGGCATGAAGTTTGGTTAAAACTACTTCCAAAGCGCTAACTTTGAGTTGGGGGTGTAAATCTACTGGGATGCCACGACCATTATCGCGAACTTCCAGTTTATTTCCCGGTAATAGAGCCACCATGATTTTGGTACAATAACCGGCCATGGCCTCGTCTACAGAATTATCTACCACTTCCCAGATAAGATGGTGTAAACCGACCGGTCCGGTGGAACCGATATACATACCCGGACGACGACGAACAGCTTCCAAACCCTCCAAAACCGTAATATTTTTGGCGCTATAAGAACTAGTGTTTTTTGCGTTCATAAAAAAGACGTTTTTATTACAATAAATACGACATAATTATACCATTTTTTTATTTGACAAGCAAGTGCGCAAAAGCTTTTGGGAGCTATAAAAAGTTTTTCCAAAAAACCCGGTTTGTTCCTCAAAAATAGCCAAAGATTTAATTTTGGTGATTTGTTGTAAAAAAAGCCAAATAATGATAAAATTGATTTAAAGTAATTAAATTTTTTTAATATGGATTTTTATTCGCAAAAAAACAACTTAACTCAAAGAAAAAGTTCCGGTATAGCAAAAGATATTCCGGAGATGCCGGCTTTGAAAAAAAACGGTTATAAAAAATATGAAGATCCCACAGGGATGTTTAGTAACAAACAGCTGAATTTTGCAGCTTGGTATGTACAAAACAGGATGTTACTTTATCGTTTGTTGGTTGGTTTTTTAGCTTTATTTTCTGTTATTACCCTGATTTATTCTGTTTTGAGAGTGGCTTGGATAGTGATTGTAGACATGCCGCGTGACAAAAGGATGATGGAACAAATGACGCAGTCTCAAGATTATTCCCAGATACGTCAACTTTTTGCGCCTCAACCGCTTTTGCTTGAAGACACTCAAATTTTGACTTCCGGAGTTGGAAAATACGATGCTTGGTCTGCGGTTATCAATCCAAATACTAAACATATCGCATACTTTGATTATTATTTTTCCTTTAATGGAGAAAATACCGAAAAAAAGTCAGGTTTTGTTTTACCGCAACAAACCAAGCTTTTAGTGGCTTCCGGTTTAAATGAAAATTACGGCACCGGATTAATATTGGAAAATATTTCTTTCAAAAGAGTTGACCCGCATTTGTTTCCCGACCCGCTTGGTTATATTGAACAAAGGAGCTTATTTAGTGTAAGCGATTTTGAATTTAGAGGGGTGTTGCATCCAGAAGGGGCCAATGCTAATATTATCAAATTTGATTTGACAAATGACAGTCCTTTTCATTATTATGATCCGATGTTTGCGGTTGAGTTTAGAAATGGCGGGACAACCGTAGCTGTGGCGGAATTTAGATTGGAAAGATTTGAATCTTTGCAAAAAAGAAATTTGGATTTAAGAAACTTCGTTGATAATATTTTTATTGACGAAGCGGTAATTTACCCTTCTATAAATTATTTTGAAAAAAGCGAATATTTTGAACCTGTAAGATAGTATGTTCACTCTGGCCAAATTCTCAGGGAGGAGTTTTGACTGGCTTCTTTTCTTGGCCGTATTTTTTTTGATTGCTTTTGGATTGATGGCGATTTATAGTGTAGATCTATCTTCCGGCAGTGAACTGGTTTATTTCAAAAAACAAGTTATCGCTCTGTTTTTGGGAATGTCGGTTTTATTTATCGCCAGTGTCTTGCAATATACTTTTTTTAAAAGTTATGCGCGATGGATTTATTATTTTTCAGTGACTCTACTTTTGGCTGTATTGTTTTTGGGACAAAATATCCGTGGTACTACCGGTTGGTTTAATTTTGCCGGTTTTTCTTTCCAGCCCGTAGAATTAGCCAAGGTTGGATTGATTTTGATGTTGGCTTATGTGATTTCCAATTTCGGTCGACAGTTTGATAAACCCAAATTCTTCTTTTTTACTTTTATTTTGGCGTTAGTGCCGATTTTTTTGGTTATGAACCAACCAGATTTGGGTTCGGCTGTGTTGCTTGGCTCTATTTGGTTTGCTTTGATGCTTTTAACCGGAGCCAGGAAATCTCTGATTTTCGGGTTTGTTTTGTTTTTTATTGCTTTGGCTGTTTTTAGTTGGTTTTTCTTGTTTAAAGATTATCAAAAAGATAGGATTTTGACTTTTATAGACCCGGCTCACGATCCTCTGGGTTCCGGTTATAATGTCACCCAATCTATAATCGCGGTCGGTTCGGGAAATTTATTTGGCCGGGGATTGGGTTTTGGTTCACAAAGTCAATTGAGATTTTTACCGGAAACACAAACCGATTTTATTTTTTCTGTGATTGCGGAAGAACTTGGTTTTTTGGGGGTGAGTGTAATTTTGTTTTTATTTTTTATTATTTTTTGGCGTTTGTTATCTCTGGCTTCCAAAACCGGCAATGATTTTATCGCTTTGACGGTTTCAGGTATTGCAGCCTTGTTTTTTACTCAGTTTTTTATTAATATTGGCGCCAATGTCGGGATGTTGCCGGTTACGGGCGTTACTTTACCTTTTGTTTCTTATGGTGGTTCTTCTTTGATAATGAATTTATTGTTGATAGGTATTGTGCAGAGTATGGTGGAGAAGAAATACTAAAATAGTATTAAGTATATAGTATCAAGTATTAAGTATGTAAGCGTCATCTTGATCCGCCTAGGCGGAGAAAGATCCCTTAAACAAGGATTTAGGAAATAAGTTAAACTATAAGCGATTCTTCGCTTTGTTCAGAATGACAAAATAACATTGTTTAAAATGAAGTTTAAGCTTAAGTCAAATTACAAGCCATCGGGAGACCAGCCAGAAGCCATTGAAAAATTATCAAAGGGCCTGGTTTCTGATATGCGTCGACAGACATTGCTTGGTGTGACTGGTTCGGGAAAAACTTTTACTATCGCCAATGTCATAGAAAAAACTCAGAAGCCGACTTTGGTCATCGCGCATAATAAAACTTTGGCTGCGCAACTTTGCAATGAATTTCGCGAATTTTTTCCTGACAACGCGGTAGAATATTTTGTTTCTTTTTACGATTACTACCAACCCGAGGCGTATATGCCTAACACTGACACCTATATTGAAAAAGAAGCTCAGATAAATGAAGAAATAGATCGTCTTCGTCATGCTTGTACTCAAGCCCTGCTCACTCGCAAAGATGTGATAATTGTGGCATCAGTATCGGCAATTTATAATCTTGGTTCTCCGAAAGAATATGAACGCACAGTGCTGCATTTGGAAGTCGGGGATAAATTGGACCGCCGCACTTTGATGGAAAAACTCGTGGAAATGAAATTTGAACGTACCAATGGTGAACTTAAACGCGGAACATTTTTGTTACGTGGACAAGTTTTGGAATTAGTTCCGGTGAATGAAGAAAAAATTTATCGTTTTGGGCTTAGCGACAAAATAGATTCTATTGAAATTTTTGACGCTTTGACTCGCAAGAGGGTGGGGGAAAGTAAAGATGTTTGGCTTTTTCCGGCTAAACATTATGTGGTATCGCAAGAAACCAAAAATAATGCCTTGCAAGCTATCAGAGATGAATTGAAAATCAGATATGAAGAATTGATGCGGGGCGGTAAATTGTTGGAAGCGGAAAGATTGAAACGTAAAACAAATTATGATCTGGAACTCATTGAACATATCGGTTATTGCAACGGTATAGAAAATTATTCCAGATTTTTTGAAGAGCGAAAAGCCGGCGAACCGGCCTTTACCTTGCTAGATTATTTCAATTACGGAGCAGGGGATTTCTTGACCGTGATTGATGAATCGCACGTAACTATTCCGCAATTGCGCGGGATGTTTGCCGGCGACAGATCACGCAAAGACACTTTGATTGAACACGGATTCAGATTACCCAGCGCGCGCGATAATCGTCCGCTTACTTATGAAGAATTTGATGCTCGCACCAAGAAAGTTATTTATGTTTCCGCGACTCCCGATGATTATGAAATGAAATTGAGCGACCAAGTGGTGGAACAAATCGTCCGTCCGACCGGTTTGGTTGATCCGGAAATTATTATCGCTCCGGTCACTGGTAAAAAAGGCGAAAAATCCCAGATTGAAGATTTGTTGATTCGCATTGAAGAAAGAATCAAAAATAACGAAAGAACTTTGGTGACAACTTTGACCAAAAAAATGGCCGAGGACTTGTCCGAATACTTGAAAGAAAAGAAAATCAAAGTCACTTATTTACACAGTGATATAGAAACTTTGGAACGCATCCAAATCATTACGGATTTGCGCAAAGGCAAAACCGATGTTTTGGTCGGAGTGAATTTGTTGCGCGAAGGTTTGGACATGCCGGAAGTTTCTCTAGTGGCGATTTTGGATGCTGACAAAGAAGGTTTTTTGCGCAGTGCCACCAGCCTGGTACAGACCATCGGCCGTGCGGCAAGAAATATTAACGGCCAAGTGGTTTTGTACGCGGATAATATTACCGGCTCTATAAAAAAGGCGATAGATGAAACCAACCGTCGTCGCGCTATCCAGTTGGCATATAATAAAAAACATGGCATTACGCCAAAGACCATTGAAAAAACTATCAAAAATATTTTGGAAGATTTTGGTTTAACGCTCAATGCGGAAAAACAAAGAGGGAAGTTAAAAAACAAAGCGAAAAAATTATCAGTGACTGACTTGGATTTGCTTGGCGATGGCAGACCGTTAGAAACCATAATCAAAGAAAAAGAAAAATTGATGCGCGAAGCAGCGGAACATTTGGAATTTGAATTAGCGGCGATACTCAGGGATGAGGTGAGAGAATTGAAAGGGAGAAAGCAAGTAAGCGGTAAAGCAGTAAAGCAGTAAAGCAGTAAAGAAAATAATAGATATTGAATATTGGATATTGAGGCAAACTGTCATCCCTGCGAAAGCAGGGATCCAGGAAAAATTAAGACAGCCACTGGATTCCCGCTCGTGGGCGGGAATGACAAAAAACACCAAAATCGCCCAAAAAGGCGGTTTTTTGTTTTGTAAAATGGCTTAAATTAGAAGAAAAATCAAGTTTTCATCGCACCACTTTTTAAGTAATTATTAATAACCTCATTGGGAGATTGATAGTTTAGTGACTTTCTAGGCATATTATTTAGCTTTTCCTGTATGGTATAAATATCGCTTTGCGATATTTTAGACATATCGGTTTTTCTAGGTAAATAATATCTAATCATTTTATTAATATTCTCTGTATTTAATACATCATTAATATTTTTCATATTTATTAAAAATTGAAATGTTTGATATAATTCATAACTAAATTCCAAATTTATATCTTTATAAAAATCAATATATATCATGGTGTATGATAAAATTTCTATAAAATTATTATCTGATGAATATA
>CAYUIA010000028.1:2273-7207 GCA_964444635.1 uncultured Gammaproteobacteria bacterium | reverse complement strand
GGTACACTCACAAAACCGCCGGCAGAAATCAAAATATCCGGCTTTTCTTTAATCAAAAAAAACAAGGAGTGGAGGAAGATAAATCCAAATTTAAACAAATCATGTATATTTTTGATTGAAAAATAACGTCTCCATTTGGCCGTAAAAATAGCGCGATATTTTATACCTCGTTTTTCAATAATCTCTCTTTCTGGCCCTTTACGCGTTCCTACCCAGATAAATTCCGCATCCGGATAAGCTTGCTTGTAAGTTTCATATACAGCCAAAAGCGGTGTTACCGGCCCCAATGTTCCCCCACCGGATAAAACTATTTTCATACATTATAAAAATTTCGTAATTTCGTATTATTTTTGTAAGTTCGTATGTAATTAATAATCTCTTAATTTACTTACTATATTCATGTTCTTTATTCTTTCCAAGGCTTTGGCTTCAATTTGACGGATGCGTTCGCGAGTTACTCCAAACTCTTGACCGACTTCCTCCAAAGTATGCGTTACTCCGTCGCTTAAACCAAAACGCATTTCCAAAATTTTCTGTTCACGAGGTGCTAAATCTTTTATCGCGCTTTTTACATAATCGCGTAAAATTTGCAAACCGGCAGATCTATCCGGAGAAATATTTTTTACATCTTCAATAAAGTCTTGTAACGAAGAATTATCATCATCACCGACAGATACTTCTAAAGACACAGTATCTTGTGAAATCTTGATAATATGATTGATTTTATCTACTTCTTCTCCCATTTCCGCCGCCAACTCTTCGGCTGTCGGATCACGCCCTAAATCTTGGAGTAATCGGCGTTGTACTTGTTGAAAACGATTGATAGTTTCCACCATGTGTACCGGAATACGGATAGTACGCGATTGATCAGCCAAAGCGCGAGTAATAGCTTGCCTTATCCACCAAGTGGCATAAGTTGAAAATTTATAACCTTTGCGATGATCAAATTTTTTAACAGCTCTAAACAGACCGATATTTCCTTCTTGGATCAAATCAAGCAAAGATAAACTTTTACCGACAAATTTTTTGGCGATAGAAACTACTAAACGCAAATTCGCTTCAATCAATTTCCTTTCAGCCGCTTTTTCTCCTTTTTCTTTTCTCTTGGCCAAAGAAACTTCTTCCTCGGTACTTAGAAGAGGAATTTTACCTATTTCTCTCAAATACATTTGGATAGAATCGGCGGAAATTTGACCCAAATCAAAAGGTGTAGCCATATCCGGTTGTTCCCCCTGAAATTCTCGCAAAATTTCTTTATGCGCTTCACGATTACCCAGCAAGCCGGTTTCATTTTCAACCAAAGAAATACCGTTTTTTTCCATTAATTCCAAAAACCCTTCATATAAATCCAGATATCTCTCCGGTCGATTAAAAACAGTATTTAGCTCCACTTCCGTGATAAATCCACGACTACGTCCTTTGTTTATCAAACTCCAAACCCTTTCTTCGCCGGGTTCTTGTACTTCTTCCAAAACAAAAACCGGTTTTTTGATTTTCCCTTTTGTTTTTTTTACAAGCTTAACAACCTTCTTTTGTTTGAAAGTTTTTTTAACTTTTTTAGCAACAACTTTTTTGGCAACTTTTTTCTGAGGCTTGGTCGCGATTTTTTTCTTTTTTTGTTTAACACTCTTTTTGATCGCGACTTTTTTAAAAGTTTTTTGTTTTCTTACAATCTTAACCGAGGCTTTCTTGATCTTTTTTTCTTTTTTTAATTTAACTCCGGATTTTTTCATAATTTTTAAATTTTAATTTTATTTAATTGAGAAAGCTCGTTAAAATATTTTTCCACCTCTTTAGTATCGCCTTTTTCTTGAGCTTCGTTTAATAAAAATTTTATTTTATCTTTTTCATTTTTTAACCATTCCTTACGTATTTCTTCAAAAATTTTATAGAATGTTTCTTTGATTTCTTTATCATCTTTATCGCCGAACTCTTTTTCTCCTTTCATCAAGACGATAGTCGCCGTTTCTTGCTGCTTTTCATCAAAAATAAAAGTAAACGGACCGTTTTTTTCAGAAGCGGCTTTATCATTATAGCTGTTTTTAATATTTTCGTAAAGTTCGCTAAATTCCGACAAAGAAAAATAATCTCTATCCATCTTTGGTCCAATTTCCAATAAAAAAGCAGGGGTTTTCAATAAAATCGCCAAAAATTGTTCTTCCAACATTCTGCTACGACTATTAAAAAGTTCTGAAGCTTTATTATAATTTTTTTCATCTTCTTTTTTTGGCTTATTGAACTCCTTTTTACCAAAACTTCTCATGGTTTGACGTAGCAGTTCGGTTTGAACACTAAATTTGTCCGACATTTTTTGTAACCAATAATCTTGTTCTATTTGCTCGGGTATTTTACTTATTTGCTTCAACAGTTCTCCGGCAGCTTTCTTTTTTTGTTGTGAATCTTGCAGAGAATACTTTTTCAAAACATTTTCAAAAAACCATTCCATGATAAGTTTAGCCTCATCAACAGCCATAAACCAAACTTCCGGATTTTTTTTCAAACATTCATCCGCATCTTTTCCGGAATTTTCCGGAATTTGGATAACTTTTACATTCATACCTTGAGCTATAGCCGTATCTATCCCTCGTTTAGCCGCATTTTCTCCGGCATTGTCTTTATCAAAAGCCATAGCTATATTTTTGGTAAATCTTTTAATCAGACTTATTTGTTCTGCCGTCAAAGCCGTACCTGAGGCCGCGATAACATTTTTCATCCCCGCTTGATGACAAGCCAACACATCCATCTGACCTTCTACCAATACTGCCAAATCTTTGTTTTTTATTTCTTGTTTTGCTTTATTTAAACCGTATAAAACTCTAGATTTATCATAAATTTCCGTTTGCGGCGTATTGACATATTTACCGCCGGAACTTTCCGTTTCTACCAAAACTCTCCCGGTAAACCCGACAACATTACCGTGTACATCAAAAAGCGGAAACATGATTCGCCCGCGAAATCGATCAAAATAACCGGAACCTCTTTCTTTTTTGAGCGATAATCCCGCAGCCACGATATCATCTATATTAAAACCTTTTTTCAATAAATATTGAGTTAATAAATCCCATTGATCGGAAACAAAACCTATCTGCCAGTCTTTTATCATCTCTAAACTCAACCCTCTTTTTTCCAAATATTCTCGCGCCGGTTTAGCTTGGCTCATTTCCAATAAAAAGTGGTGAAAAAAATTCGCAGCTTTGGAATTTATTTCCAACAATCTGTTTTTCTTGTCTTTATTAACTTCAGTAACAAAATTTTGAGTCAGTTTTACTCCGGCCCTATCTGCCAATAATTTCAAAGCCTCGGGGAAATTTATACCTTCTATCTCTTGTAAAAAAGAAAAAATATCTCCTCCTTTACTACAACCAAAACAATGCCAAATTTGTTTTTCAGGAGAAATCATAAAAGAAGGAGTTTTCTCGTGATGAAAGGGGCAATTGGCTTTCCAATAAGCGCCTGCCTTTTTCACCGGAATATACTCCTCTATCAATTGCTTGATATCTATTTTGTCTTTTATGGACTGGACATCGTTCATAGATATAATCCGAATAATACAAATTAGTATCCGAATTCCCCAAATTTTGTCGAAATCCGAATTATTCGGGGCATTCGGATAAATTCGTAGATTCGGATTATGTTTTAACTATCACAGATTTAAGCCAAAAAGTCAACCATCTGACTATTCTTTCCTCAGTGCTTCAATTGGATTTAAATTCGCCGCTTTTTGAGCGGGATAAAGTCCAAAAATTAAACCTATAACTCCTGAAAAACCAACTGCCAAAATTACAGATGAAAGCGGTACAATATAAACCCAAACAAAATTATAAGAAACAGCCACTAAGTAAATAAGCAATGCGAAAATCGCACCCAAAATAATTCCCAAAATTCCACCGCTTAGTGTTAAAATAACAGCCTCGGATAAAAACTGCCAAAGAACATCTTTGTTGGTAGCCCCAACCGCTTTGCGTAAACCTATTTCAAAAGTTCTCTCAGAAACGGAAACATACATGATATTCATAATTCCAACTCCACCAACCAAAAGAGAAATACAAACTAAAGCAACCAAGAGTAAAGTTAGTCCGTCCACTACACTACCGAGCATTTGTGCGGCTTCTTCCATAGTATTTACAGCAAAATCATCTTTGTTAGGATCGGTAATATCATGGTTATCTCGCATTATTTCTTCTATTTCCGCTACTGTTTCTTTAATTTTTTCCCGATCTTTTACTTTAGCTATAATATTTATAAAATAATCAACTCCTAAAATTCTCTTTTGCATGGTTTTGGCCGGCAAAATTATCAGGTTATCCATATCAAAACCAAAAGTCGCACCACGTTTGGCCGCCACTCCGACAACTTTAAACGGCTTACCTTTTATATACACGGTTTTGCCCACCGCTTCATCTTCGCCAAAAAGAGCGTCTTTGGTAGCGTGACCTAAAATTGCCACTTGAGAAAGGGATTCTTCCTCTTCTTTAGAATAAACTCGACCGGAATCCAGTTGAAATTTTTCCACTTCGGGAAAACTATAACCCTGTCCCCATAGTAAAGTTGTCTTATTTTCACTTTGGTATTTTACCACCGCTTGCCCAATAACAAGCCCGTAAGCTGATTCTATATTTCTATGCTTCCCCACATCTATCAAGTCTCTTTCTTTCAAAGTGGTGATAGTAATCCCGATAGCCATACCCATCGCATTTTCACTGGAAGTTTTTTTGGTCGCCGGCACTTTTACTTCCACGGTAATGGTATTGGGTGAATAAATTTCTAACTGACTCATTACCATCTTGTCCAAGCCTCGTCCGGCAGCCATAATAGCAATAACCACTGCAATACCAATACTCACTCCAAGAATTGTCAAAAGAGTGCGGGTTTTCTGCGCCAACAAAGCACTGTAAGCAAGTTTTAGAGAAACATAATTCATAAAAAATCCTAAA
>CAYUIA010000028.1:0-2173 GCA_964444635.1 uncultured Gammaproteobacteria bacterium | reverse complement strand
GGATCAAGTCTGCTTGCTTTACGCGCCGGAATAATTCCAAAAACCAAACCTACTCCGACAGAAACAAAACAACCCAAAAATATCGCAGAAAAAGAAATAATAAATTCCCAATCATAACCCAACCCTTGAGCTATCCTAGCTACAACAAAAGAAATCATAACTCCCAAAAAGATTCCTATAATTCCGCCAAGCGAAGTTATCATTACCGACTCTATCAAAAATTGAATGGTGATATTTTTGTTTTTCGCACCCACTGCTTTACGCAATCCTATTTCTCTGGTTCTTTCCTGAACTGCGGCAAGCATAATGTTCATAATTCCAACCCCTCCCACAAGCAGCGCGATAGCGGCTACAGCCACCAAAAACATAGTCAGGGCGTCAGTTATTTGCGTGACCGATTCCAATCCTTGTGCCATGGAACGAATAAAAAAATCATCATTTTCCGGATTATCTATATCATGTCGCTCGCGTAAAACTATTTTGGCTTGATCCACCGCACTTTCTACATTTTTTGCTTCGTCAACTTTCAATCTAGCAAAACTGACATGATCTATCCCGAGCAATAATTTTTGCGCCGTGGTCAAGGGAATGAAAATCTGGTCGTCTTGATTTTGCATCCCGGAAACTCCTCTTTCTATCATCACCCCAATAACAGTAAAGAAGGTTTTTTTAATTTTTATTTGTTTACCGAGCGGATCTTCGTCCAAAAAAAGATCTCTGGCTGCATCATAGCCCAATACTGCTAATCTAGAATTTGTCTTTTCTTCTTCCTGAGTAAAAAATCTTCCTTTTTCAACTTTAGTGTCTTCCACCAAAAGATATTCGGCATTGACACCGGTAAAATTAGTATCTATTTTTTGATCTTGCCAAGAAACAGTGTCTGTGCCTTTGACATAACCGGTACCGGCAATAAAATAAGGGATTTCTTTGATCAGTTCTTTTATGTCGCCATCAGTTAGTGTTGTTATAACCACACCCATCACCGAAGCCGGCGGACCTTTTTCATCCGCTTTACCTGGAAGTATCCCCACCAGATTTGTTCCCATACTTTTTACTTGATTGAGAATTAGACTTTGCGCCCCAGCACCAACTGACATTACTACAATCACCGACATCACGCCGATAACAATCCCAAGCATCGTCAAAAACGACCGAATTTTATTTCGGCCGATTATATGCCAAACATTTTTGATATTTTCAAAAATATCCATAAAATTATTTTACCAACTCTGTGGCTATTTGCGCGATCTGACGATTAATAACTTTTTCATCGCTTTCTATAACTCCGTCTTTGATACGTAAAATCCTTTTAGCATGTTCGGCGGTATAACGCTCATGAGTTACCAAAATTATAGTTTTTCCTTCTTCGTTTAACGATTGTAATATTTTCATAACTTGTAATCCAGATTTACTATCTAGATTTCCTGTCGGTTCATCCGCAAAAATGATTGAAGGATCATTGACCAAAGCGCGGGCTATCGCCACTCTTTGTTTTTCACCACCGGATAATTGCGAAGTATAATAATTCAAACGATGTTCCAATCCCACATTAACCAAAGCTTGTTTAGCTTTATAGACGCGGATATTACTATTACTCACCCCATCATAAAGAAGTGGCAACATTACATTTTCCAATACTGTAGTTCGCGGTAAAAGATTGAAAGATTGAAAAACAAAACCCACTTCTTTACTCCTCATCTGAGCCAGCTCATCATCATTTAATTTACTAACATCTCTGCCTTTGAAAAAATATTTTCCACAACTGCTTTTATCCAAAAAACTCAAAATATGCATGAGAGTGGATTTGCCCGAACCGCTCGGACCCATTATCGCCACAAATTCACCTTCTTCTATTTGAAAGCTCATTTTATGAAGTACGGGTGTTACTACCTCGTCATTCACATACTCTTTACATAAATCTGTAACTTTTATCAATGACATATTAACGAGTTGAAATGATTATTTCTTCGTCTTGTTGTAGACCTTCTAAGATTTCCACCTTACCGTCATCAGCTCGTAAACCGGTAACAATCTGTCTATCCTGAGCTTGGCCGTTTACCAAAACCCGCACAAAACGACCGTTATCTCCGGACCTTAACGAACGACTCGGAATATACAAAACATTTTCACGTTTATCGGTTTTCAAAACGACGTTGGCAGTCATCCCGGATTT
>CAYUIA010000027.1:6033-7409 GCA_964444635.1 uncultured Gammaproteobacteria bacterium | reverse complement strand
TATGCACAAATACTCTCTGCGCCGGAAAAAGAGTGATGAAGAAAAATTTAAAGATAAAAAAGAAGATAAAGATAAATTTTCAAATATTGAAATCAGCGATGAGTTTGCTGTTGCACTGGATATGCTGGAAAATCGTCGTGATCATATTTTCTTGACCGGTAAAGCCGGGACAGGCAAATCAACCTTGCTTGAATATTGGCGTGCCAAAACCGGACAAAATATCGCTGTCTTGGCGCCAACCGGTGTGGCAGCACTCAATGTCCGCGGACAAACTATCCATTCATTTTTCGGTTTTCGTCCGGGAATTAGTCCGGCAATGGTCAGAAAACACGGCAAAGATAGTAGTAAATCGCTTTATAGCAAACTAGATGCACTGGTAATAGATGAAATATCCATGGTGCGGGCGGATTTGCTGGATTGTATTGATAAATTTATGAGATTAAACGGCAAAAACCCGGGGAAGCCGTTTGGCGGAGTGAGGATGGTGTTTTTGGGCGATCTTTATCAGCTCCCGCCGGTAGTAACTGACGATGAAAGAGATTATTTTGAGTCTTATTATTCCTCACCGTATTTTTTTAGCGCCAAAGCACTCAACGACAGGAGGCTGCTCGGAGATGAATTTAATTTTAGGATTATTGAATTGAGTAAAATTTATAGACAAAAAGACGATGGGTTTATAGAAATCCTCAACAAAGTCCGAGAAAATATCGTGCAAGAAAAAGAGTTGGCACTACTCAATCAGCAATGTGATCCGTATTTTATTTGCCCGGAAAATGATTTTTATATTTCACTAACCGCTACCAATGCGCAAGCCAATCAGATAAACGAAGCTCGTTTGCGTAAACTGCCGGGAGCAGAAAGAGTGTTCAAAGGTAAAATGGAAGGAGATTTTGAGGACAGAGTAGTTCCGGCGGAAAACCTTCTCAAACTCAAAGTCGGCGCGCAAGTGATGATGATAAGCAATGACAAAGAAAGTCGTTGGGTCAACGGTAGTATCGGCAAAGTGATAGAAATCGGTCGTGAAATAAAAGGCGCCAAAATTTTGGTAGAACTGGACGGAGGAAGTATAGTAGAGGTATTGCCATATACTTGGAATAATTACAAACATTTTTTGGATAAAGCCAAAAATAAAGTGGAAACTGAAATTGTCGGAACTTATACTCAATATCCGCTCAAACTCGCTTGGGCGGTCACTATCCATAAAGCCCAAGGTAAAACATTTCAAAAAGCGGTGCTGGATATCGGTTGGGGAACTTTTGCCCACGGCCAACTTTATGTGGCGCTTTCTCGTTGCGCCAGCTTATCCGGGTTAGTGCTCAAACAACCGTTACTCAAAAGGCATGTGATTACAGATCCGGCGGTTGTTGAATTTATGA
>CAYUIA010000027.1:0-5933 GCA_964444635.1 uncultured Gammaproteobacteria bacterium | reverse complement strand
TATGGCAATAAAGTATTTACTCAAAAGAAATCTACGAACTTCAAATCTACGTGTCACCATCAAAGAGGACGGTGATGTTTTTGTTTGCGCGCCGGTATGGTTAAGTATTACCAAAATAGAGGATTTTTTGCGTAGAAAAAACGATTGGATAACGCATAAAATAGATTTAATCAAAAACCAAGAAACGAAAATAGCGCTCCCCAAAGGTAAAAAAGATTATTTACAAAACAAAGAAAAAGCGCGAAAAATCATCACTCAAAAAACAAAAGAAGTTTGTGAAAAAACGGGTTTACAATTTACTAAAATCAGAATTGGAAATCAAAAAAGCCGATGGGGGAGTTGCACTAAAAACGGAACTCTAAGTTTCAATTATAAATTGATTTATCTGCCTGAAAATTTGCGAGATTATATCATAGTGCACGAAGTTTGTCACTTGAAAGAGCTCAATCATTCGTCTAGGTTTTGGCGATTGGTTGATGAATTTTTTCCTTCTCGCAAAGAATGCAGAAAAAATTTAAAAAAATATAAAATATAGGGAGATGCTGAAATAAATTCAGCATGACAAATCAAATTGATAATTAAAAATGTCACAACAAAAAACACTTCAGTCTAGAGGCTGAAGTGTTTGGTTTTTAAATCGTGTCTTATAAACTCAAAATAAAAGTAGCAATAGAAAAATATATTATAACTCCGAGAATATCAACAATTGAAGTAACTAGAGGACCACTGGCTGTAGCCGGGTCTTTTTTGAGTTTGGCAAAAACAAACGGCAAAGTCACGCCGAGTAAACTCCCGATCATCACCACGCTCATCATTGCCAGAGCTACGGTCAAAGCAATTTTGGTTCCGCCGACATAATATCCGACCAAACTAACCGCCAAAGCCATAGAAATACCGAGCATCCAAGAAATAGCCATTTCTTTGAAAAAAGTTTTTAACCAGGTATTTTTTTTGATATGACCGGTCCCCAAGGCGCGGATAACTATAGTAGAGGCCTGGGCGCCGGCATTACCGGCGCTACCGATAAGAAGCGGAAGAAAAGCGACCAACACGACAGTGGAGGCGATGATGTCCTCAAAGCGCATCATAGCGGCTCCGGAAAAAAAGTTTACTCCGACCAAAACCAAAAGCCACCAAACTCGACGTTTGTAAACAAAACGAATAGGAGCGTTGGCCAGATCATCGGTTATACCGTCATCGGGATCGTGCGAGATAGCCCCGATTTTATGAAAATCCTCAGTAGCTTCTTCTTCTTGCACATCCATCAAATCATCAACTGTCACTATCCCGAGCATTTCATTGGCGGAATCTACTACCGGCAGTGCGGTCAGGTTGTATTTTTTGATAAGATGCACCGCTTTTTCTCGATCATCAAAAGGAGATAATTTTCCTAAGATCGCGTTTGTTTCGTCCAAAATATCTTTGATTTGCGAATTTGGTTGCGCCAAGATAAGTTTGGAAATTTTGATTTTGAAAAGTAAGTGTTCGCCATCATCGGTAATATAAATAGTATCCGCAGTTTCCGCGCTAGCGCTATTTTTGCGAATATAGTTTATAGCTTTTTGTACCGACCAATCATAATTGATAGAAATATAATCCGGAGTCATGACACGTCCCACACTTTCTTTGGGATAATTCAAAAGGAATTTGGTTTCTCGTAAATCAGGGATAGAAAGCAAATCAAGCAATTTTTCCGCCTGTTTGGCAGGCAAGCTTTCAAACAAGTGAGTACGGTCATCCGGTGAAAGATTGGAAAGTAAAATTCTAACCTGCGCGTTTTTGAGAGTGTTCAAAAAATATTTTTGTTCTTTGAGATGAAGATATGCAAAAGCTTTGGCCGCCAATTTGGCAGGAAGCAGAGCAAACAGCAGATTGCGATCTCGCGGTTGCATTTCACGCAGAATTTCCGCCACTTCGCTGGCGTGACGTTTTTTTATTTCCCTTATCGCGCCTTTGGGGTCTTTGGCGGATAATAATTCGTTAATTTTTTGTTTTAATTCATTCATAAAGCGAAGATTAGTTTAAAAGATGGGATAATAAAGTTCCTGATTCGGGAATCATTTTCTGCTGTTCTTTCTTCAGTCCGGAAAATGTTTTTTTATTCCAAGCGTTTTTTTGCAACATTTGCGCAACATAAGCTCCACCCAGAAGATGCGGCATCATCACATAATCAGCGCCTGCGGCATAAAGTATTTTGGCGTCGGTTTTGTGATAAGCATTGGCAATAACAAGAGCTTTACAACGAGCGCTGCGTAAGTGGTTGAGGAAATTGAGCTGATCATCGGTAGTCGGGATAGTCATGATAACCATCTTGGTAGCGCAAAATTTCAAATCAGCCAAAAATTCTATGTCAGCCACATCGCCAAAAACCGAAGGAATATTTTTTTCGCGTAGTTTTTTTATCGCCAATGGATCAAAATCTATCACCGCAAACCTCTTTTTCATTTTTTGTAGAGTTTCGCAAACATTTTGACCGATACGATGATATCCGACCACCCAAACATCATATAGTCCCTCAGCTTCTTTTTCTTGTTCACGATATTTATCCGGACCAAAGAGATTAAATAGCGGGATCAAAAAACGATAAAGTTGTTCATTATATAAAATCAAATAGGAAGAAATAAAAATTGTTGTTATAGCCACTAGAGTAAAAATAGCAATTTCATTTCCTAAAATATGTCCGGTTTGAGCACCGATAAAAAGTAAAACAAAACCGAATTCACTGACTTGCGCCGCGGTCACCCCGGAAAGGAAACTGTTACGACGGGTAAATTTCATCAAACGGAAAAGGGTGTAGAGGATAAATGGATTACCAATAAGAATAAAAAGAGATAAAACCAAACCGGGTTGCCAAATCTCACCAAACGAAGCGACATTCATCTCACTGCCCAAAACGATAAAAAACAATACCAAGAAAAAGTCGCGTAAAGGTTTGACGCGAGAGGCTATTTGCGGTTGATAAGGGGAATTACTCAGAGCCAAACCCGCGGCAATAGCTCCAATTTCTGCGGAAAAACCAAAATACATCAGTAAAGATGCAACACCAAAACACCAAGCTACAGTAAAAATAAAAAGTAATTCACCGGAATCGGAAATTTTATCCAAAAATTTAGGCAAAACATATTTAGAGAGCAGTATGACAAATATCACAGCAAAAATACCTTTGAAGAAAAGCAAAGAAAAAGAGTTCAAAATATCACCATGCGCATTTTTGAACACGCCCAGAGCTATCATAATAAGTACGGCGATAACATCTTGTACCAACATCAAGCCGATAGTGTAACGACCATAAACCGTCTCGGTGTCTTTTTTATCCGAGAGCAGTTTCATGATTATGATAGTACTGCTAAAAGTAATAGCTACTGCTAAATAAACAGAAGTTAAAAGCGGAACTTTCATTGCCAATAAAATCAGAGTACCGATAATTCCGGTAAAAATAACTTGTCCCAATCCGGCAACCAGAGAAGTCTTGCCGATATTTTTGAGGTGGTTGAAATTGAGATTTAAACCGATGATAAAAAGTAGGAGAACTACGCCAAACTGCGCAAATACTTCATACATCCTTTCTTGGCCGTGCAAAAGATTCAAAAAAAGCGGACCGCACACCATACCGGTGATAATATAAGCGATGATAAGCGGTTGTTTGAAAAGTCGAACACTGAAAGCGATAACTACGGTCAATACCAAAAGCAGAGTAATTTGGATAAAAACGTCCTCCATAATTTTAAATTTATTTTTTAAATAATTCTTTGCTTAAATTATACCAAATTTTTGAAAAAGAGGGAACAGTAAAAAGTCTCCTTTTTTAAAAAACAAGTGGATTGGCAAAAAAGGGGAAGTATGGTATATTTTTAAGAGCCTAAATTTTGGAATAAAATGACCAAACCCCAATGTCCAATGCCCAATGAATGACCAATGTTAAAATGTTTAAAACCTAAAATATATATGGATTTGGTCATTGGGAATTGGTAATTGGGATTTAACAGACTATCAAAAAAACATAAGAAGTTAAAATTATTTTAAAACAAATTTATTAATTTATAGTTTAATTTATTTTTGTATGGGTCCAAAAACAAAGAAAAATTTGGAGGAAGCGTTTGCCGGCGAAAGCATGGCTCGCAATAAATATACCTATTATTCATCCGTGGCGCGCAAGGCCGGCTATATCCAGATAGCCAATATTTTTGAAGAAACCGCGGGTAATGAGAAAGAACACGCCAAACTCTGGGCCAAGGCTCTTGGAATGGTTAAAGATCTTCCGGAGGATTTAAAAGATGCGATTGCCGGTGAACTTTATGAAACCAATGAAATGTATCCGCGCATGGCCAAAGAAGCTATGGAAGAAGGGGAAGAAGAAATCGCCAAAATGTTTACTGAAGTTGGTGAAGTAGAAGAAAAGCATGCTATCCGTTATCAAAAATTATTGGAAAATTTGGAAAAAGGTGAGGTATTCAAAAAAGACGAAGTTAAGCGCTGGAAATGCAATAACTGTGGCTATATCCACGAAGGTGATGAAGCTCCGGAAAAATGCCCTGCTTGTTCTCATCCGCAAGGATACTTCGAAATCTTTATAGAGACATACTAAAAGAAATCCTAATCTCTAATCTCTAAACAATATAAAAATTTAAATTCAAAAATTTTTGATATTGGATATTAAATATTGAATATTGTTTAGGATTTAGGGTTTAGAAATTATAATTTATTCTTTTATGACTAAACTAAACGAAATATACAAATGTGAAGTTTGCGGAAATATCGTAGAAATGGTGCATACCGGGGTTGGACAATTGATTTGTTGCGGTAAACCTATGGTTTTGCAAACAGAAAATACAGTGGACGCCAGTTTGGAAAAACATGTACCAGTGATAGAGCGCGATGATAGCGGGGTGCTGATAAAAATCGGCGCAATAGAACATCCGATGGAAGAAACTCATTATATAGAATGGATTGAATATGTGACGGAAAACAAAGTAGATAGGAAATATCTAAAACCGGGAGACAAACCTGAAGCCAGATTTAATATCACTGAACCGGGTTTTGCCAGAGCTTATTGCAATTTACATGGATTGTGGAAAAGTTAACCCTGTGAAATGATTTTAAATTTTAAAGGAGGAAATATGTTCTACTATACTTATGTACTTTTATCTGAAAAGGACAATAAATTTTATACCGGTTATGCAAAAAATTTAAAATCAAGATTTGAGCAACATAATAAAGGGTGAATACAAAAAGTGTTCAATCAAAAAAGACCGCTGAAAACGGTCTTTTTTGATTTTGGCTTATGGTAGCTATTTTAAACACTCCAACCTAGGGTGAAGTGTTTAAAAAAAAGACCGCCTTTTCAGGCGGTTGAATTTTTGAGTAAAATAAATTTTTTTACTCCTTTATTTCTGCTTAAAATTATTTTTTGAGGCATTTCCAAAACACCATCAGCTTTTTTATAAGCAAGCGAATAATTTAAAGCAGGGCCTTTTAGTTGAGGATAGAGGTCTCTACAACTTCCGCAAATAATAGTGTAATATTTCTTTCTTTTTCGAAAATACATTACTTCTTCCGGAAAATTTTTCAGGGACTCTTTTGAATCCAAAAGAGATAGAAACACTTCTTCTCCATAATAAATAACTCTTTTACATTCTGAGCATTTCCCAGCAATTTTTGGCGGATCTAGTTTCATCCAAATAACCGCTATTATTATAATAATAATGGCGATGGGAATCCAAACGGGAGAAAAGATTATCATCCAAAAAATAAGTTCTTCATTTTCTTTCACAAATTTCCAAAAATTTTTAACTTTTTCTTTCATTCTCATCTCCTTTTTTCTTAGAAGGAATTACACCTCTGGTTTTTTCGTAAATCAATTTGAAGATACTTTCTCCTTGTTGTTTGTCTTTATGATCATTTACGATAGTATCAGGAGATGTATCCCAACCTTT
>CAYUIA010000026.1:2659-7544 GCA_964444635.1 uncultured Gammaproteobacteria bacterium | reverse complement strand
AATATCAAATTTCCAATATCCAATGTCAAATCAATTTCAAAATCCAAATGTCAAAATTTGAAATTTGTTATTTGATATTTGTTATTGATTGGAAATTGGTAATTTGACATTTGAAATTATTTTCGCAAGTATTTCTTCCCTTTCAATTCTTCCGGCAGATATTCTTGATCAACAGGTTCAGTAAAATCCGGATTATACTTATATCCATCACCATAACCGATGTCTTTCATAAAATCCGTCACTGCATTACGCAGATGAAGAGGAACTTCCAGATGAGAAGTATTTTCCGCATCTTTCATCGCCTTTTCATAAGCCACATACAGCAAATTGGACTTGGTGGATTTGGCGCAATAAACTACAGCTTGAGCTAGATGAACTCCGCATTCAGGCATACCCAAACGATGACAAGCGTCGTACGCGGCATTAGCTTGAATAAGCGCTTCGCCATTGGCCATACCAATATCCTCACTGGCAAATCTGACCACACGACGCGCCACATAAAGAGGATCGGCTCCACCCTGCAACATCCGGGCCAACCAATAAATAGCAGCATCCGGATCGCTACCGCGCATAGATTTGTGTAGTGCGGAAATGAGGTTGTAAAATTCCTCTCCTTGTTTATCAAAAACCACGTTTACTTTTTGCGCCGCTTCTTTTACAATTTCTTTAGTGATACCTACCTCACCCCGTCCCTCTCCTTTTAAAGGAGAGGGTGACTGACCTCCCCCCGCCCCTCCTTCGTAAGGAGGGGATAATTCTTCCTCCTCTCCTTGTGAAGGAGAGCCTGCCTGTCCGGTAGGCAGGGATTGAGGTGAGGTCTTTCCTTTTTTACCCTCCTCTCCTTGCGAAGGAGAGGATTGAGGTGAGGTCTTTCCTTTTTTACCCTCCTCTCCTTGCGAAGGAGAGGATTGAGGTGAGGTCTTTCCTTTTTTACTCTCCTCTCCTTGCGAAGGAGAGGATTGAGGTGAGGTCTTCACCGCTAATTCCAAAATATTAAGCGCTGTCCGCGCATCACCCCCGGAAAAAAAGACAATACTTTTAATCACTTCGTCATCAATTTTAATTTTTATATTTCCCAATCCCCTTTCTTTATTATCCAACGCTCTTTTTATCACTTGAACCAAATCCTCTTCACCAAGAGATTTCAAAACAAAAACTCGCGAACGAGAAAGTAAAGCTCGAATAATTTCAAACGAAGGATTTTCCGTAGTAGCGCCAATAAGAATTATTTCTCCCTGTTCTACATAAGGCAATAATGCATCTTGTTGAGCTTTATTCCAACGATGAATTTCATCAATAAATAGAATGGTACGCAAATTTTCTTTTTCTTTTTTTTCTTTGGCCACCGCTACCGCCTGACGCAACTCATCTTTACCACTCATCACCGCAGATAGTTGAATAAAGTGAGATTTTGTTTTAGTGGCAATAATTTTGGCCAAAGTTGTTTTACCTACTCCCGGTGGTCCCCAAAAAATCAACGACGTCAAATCATCACTTTCTATCAAACGGCGCAGTATCTTACCCTGACCCACGATATCGGCCTGTCCAAAAAATCCATCAAAATCAAGAGGACGCATGCGTTCAGCGAGAGGAACAGAGTTTGTTGCTACAGTTTGAATTTTGTTCTGTTTAGGAGACATAACATTTTTAGCCAGGGTTGAATAAATTTTTAATTTTTAATTTTACAATTTTTAATGAATTTTAATTACCAATTCTGTCATTCCTGCAAAAGCAGGAATCCAGTGGCGGTCTTAATTTTTTCCTGGATCCCTGCTTTCGCAGGGATGACACAACCTGTCATTCTAAAATCTGCATTCTAAAATCTAAAATTCTCAAACGATTTTCTTCACCAGCCTTCCCCACCACTGTTTAATCTTTTTTATAATCCAAAAATCAGCGAACTTCTTCCGATCATAGAGCACGGCTTGGTTTTTGAGTTCTTCAAAAATATTGTTCAATTCTTTGACCATATTTTTTTCTTCAAAAATTACGTCCGCTTCTTTGTTGATGTAAAAACTACGGTGAGTAAAATTATTACTGCCAATAGAACCAAATTTATTATCTACCGACATGGCTTTGCCATGATGCATTCGTGGCAAGAAAAAAAGTTTGGCTCCGGCCAAATGAGTCAATTCATAAAAAGCCTGAGACGCCAATTGGATAAATTTGTGATCAGGACGATAAGGTAAAATAATATTTATTTCCACTCCGCGTTTTTTGGCTTCAGTCAGAAGTTTCAAAAACTTCTTGTCAGGGATATAATACGGCGTCATCAAAGTAATAGATTGTTTGGCGGAACGAATAAGTTTGTAATAAAAATTTTTCAGTTTTGACTTTTCCGCATCAAACATGGGTGCGTGAAAAATAAAATCTATCTTCTTTTTCCAACTCGGTAATTCTTTGTATTTTATCGGATGAAACAAACGACGAACTTTTTTCTTATCACCGCCGGATTTGACATAACTGCGGGCAAACTGACGGATAAGCGGACGAACACTTTTCCCCTCCAATCGCAAATGCAAATCACCCCACTCTTTTTCTTCCGCCATTACATTTACTCCGCCCAAAAAAGATATTTCCTCATCCACTATCAAAACTTTGCGATGATTGCGTTGCCAAATACGTTTGAACCATTTATAGAAATTGAATTGAAATTTAAAAACTTCGTTATAAATCACCAAGTCTATTCCTGCTTGACGTAAATCGTTTTGTTGAGCGCTCGTAAGAGAAAAACTACCAAGATGATCGGCAATAATTTTTATTTCCAATCCGGCTTGAGCTTTTTGTATTAACAGGTTTATAAACTTTTGCCCCACTTCGTCATTGCCTATAGCATAAATTTCCCAAAAAACTGATTTTTGCGCTTCTAAAATAGCTTGATACATAGCATCCCAAGCTTCAGCAGCGGTGGTGTAGAATTTGTAGGCAAAGCTTTTTTCACTCATAAATTAAATACTAACGATTGATACAAGTGTTAAACTAAATTTTATATGAATAAACGAATTTCAGATTGTAGATTGCAGATTGATGATTAATAAAACGTTTTGTCATTCTGATCCGCCCAGGCGGAGAAGAATCCCTTGTATTTTAAATGTTTTTAAGAAGCATTGTTTAAGAGATCCTTTCCCAACGGGACCCCTTTGGGGCACACGTTCAGGATGACGAACTGTCGGTCGTAATTCTAAAATCATAAATCTGAAATCACAAATCATCAATTTTACAGGTATTCTAAATATTTCTGCTCCAGACTGTCAATAAACCGACTTCTGGCTTGTTGTCGCGGACCGTAAGAGCTCAGATAATTATCGCTATAACTTAGATAAATATGTTTTTTTGCGCGAGTTAAGGCCACGTAAAATAAACGTTTTTCTTCTTCCAAATCACTTTTATAAGCCGGGAATTTGAATTCATTCATCCCAATAATAAATACATAATCAAATTCCAATCCTTTGGCTTGGTGTATAGTGATAATCGGAGTTTTACCGGCTTCTAGTCCTAAGAAATCCAAATTTTTTGCCAAAGCAAAACGACCGACAAGCTCTTTCAATGCATTCTCACTATCTTTTTCAAAGTCGTCATAATATTTCAAAAAGTTCAATAATTTTTCCACATTTTTTATTTTTTCTCCGGTTTGATCATTTTCTTCATAATATTTTTTCAAACCTGAATCTGTAAAAATAAATTCCACTGCTTTATCCGGTCTAACATCGCGAACCGTTTTTTTCCAATTTTCCATTTTCAAAGCCAAAGCCAAAAATTTGTTGGCATATTCTTTGAAAAATTTTTCTCGTTCCTTAATATCTTTTTTCAAAATTTGTCCGAGCTTCAATAATAAATCTATAGTAGCTGCCACATCGTCATCCGCACTATGCGTGGCAGAACTCAAACCCAAAAGATTGGAAAGGGTTGTAAGTTTATAATTTTCGCTTTGCAATAAACGGCGACTCAAATCCAGGGTGTCGTAAAATTCTTTTATTACTTTTTTGAGTCCCAGTCGTTTACAATTTTCCTCCATCATTTTCAAATCAAAATAAACATTGTGTCCAACTACTGCGTCTGAACCGATAAATTCATTTATTTTTTGCAATACTGTTTTAGGGTCTTGTCCGTGTTCACGTAAAAATTCATCACTAAGTCCGTGCACATCCTGAGAAGAGCCGACCGGAACGGAATTTTTTAGATAAAAATGAAGTTTTTCTCCCGGTACACCACTTTTTACTTCTTGGGCGAAAATCTGTACGATCTCATCACGCAATGGGTTGATACCCGTGGTTTCGGTATCTAACACCACCAAACGTCCTTTTTCCATTGAGACTAAAAGTTTTTCAAAAGGTTCGCTACGACCGAAATTTTCAAAAGACAAAAAATCGCAAACTCGCAAACCAGATGGAGAAATTTCTTCTGTCATTTTTTTGAAAGCCGGCGCAGTCATGATTTTCTCGGGCCTGACTGTTAATCGTGCTGCGCTTTCGGTATCAAATTTATTGAAAATTATTTTTACACAAGCAAGTAAATCTTTGATTTCCTGGCGACGAAAAAATCGGAATTTATCCACGGTAATAAATGGCTCGTTTTTTTCTTCAAATTTACTCACCGCTTCGCGGATAAGTTGGTGTCCGCGAGATAGTACCGCTACACTCACCTGCGGCTCCTCTTGTCTTATCTTTTTGAGCTCTTCAATCACAAAACCGATTTCCTCGTTAAAATCAAAACCCCGCCAAACCGTAATACATTTTTCTTTACCTCCGTTATTTGGAGTAGTCAATTCACCGGTATGAGTTTTTTCAAAACTATTCAAAAAAGATTTAACTGCTAAAAGCAAATGCGGATTGAAGCGATAGTTAACCGTCAGATAATGCTCCGTAACCGGCGCAAAATGAGATTT
>CAYUIA010000026.1:0-2559 GCA_964444635.1 uncultured Gammaproteobacteria bacterium | reverse complement strand
AAATCAGAAAGTTTTTGCAAATATTTATCTTTGATAATTTCTTCTTCTTTGTTTAGAGGTGTTTGTGCGGTTTTGCAACCAATGAGATTTTCCGTTTCCGCCAGACGATGACGATAAAGACGGTCAAACAATTTATCATTGCGCGCTTGTTTGAGCTCCGGATAATCATCTAAAATATTTTCAAAAATCTGCATTTGTTCTTCCTCATCAATAACGGAAAAATCTCGGCTCAATCCCAATATTTCCGCTTCACTCTTGACCAAGTTTGCGCAAAAACCGTGAAAAGTTTTGACTGTCAGCTTTTCCCAAACTTCTTTTTCAGGTATTTGTGATTTTATCCTCTCCAACATCTCCGCGGCTGCTTTGTTGGTAAAAGTCAAACACAAAATTTCCTCGGGTTTTATCCCTTGTTTCAAAGCAGAAAGCACTCGTTGTGCCAAAACAGTGGTTTTGCCCGTACCAACCGGAGCGCAAACAAGATGAGCACCAAAAACACTATCTATGATTTGTTGTTGTTGTGAGTTGAAATCCATAGTTTAAACATCTATAAATATAGCTTAAAGTTTGGATTTTTACAAATTCCAAGGGAGTTGACAAAAAAGAAACTTTATTATACTTTCAAAGTATCGTTCTCTTACAAATAATTTCCAAAAAGGAGGAAAAGATGGTCAAAAATTATTATCCGACGTTTGAAGAAGCGTCAGACGCATTTGCTAAAATATTGGAAAAGAAAAAACTGGACCAATACACCGGAACAGCTTTTTATGTTTATCAAGGGCATTATGATGAAGATCCTAGATTGCCACCCAGCCCGGAATTTACCTATCGGAGTGTATGGAAAGAAAAAGGCGGTTGGAAAACATTTTTAAAAAGAAAAGACGAGGAAGCGGTATTTTATACTTTTGAAGAAGCTCAAGAAGCTATTCAAAAGCTTCGTCCGGTACCTAGAAATTCCACTAAATACGCAAAATTCCAGAGACAAAACAGACGCCTAACTTCAACACCAGCAACTTTCTATCCCGATTTTGAAGATCGGGGCGGCTGGGATGCTTATCTGCTCTTGGCTGAAATTTATATAAATAAAAATCCTCAATATTATGAGGATATATTTGAAGCCAAGAAAGCCATCATCAAACTCGGAATAAAAAATGAAAATGTATATCGAACTGATTATAAGTTCGATCCAAAACTACCGCCCAATCTACGGGAATATTACGGGAAATATGCTTTACAAAAAGCTTTTGGGAGTTGTTATAAATTCATTTAAACTTTATAGGGAAACCGACGGTTTCCCTTTTTTATTTACTAAATAATAAATCGCGGAAAAAATGATAAACGGCAAGCTAAGCCACTGCCCAGCAGTCAAGATGTTTTCCCAAGATGTTTGATATTCTTTGAAAAATTCCAATAAAAATCGCGAAGAAAAATAAAGAAATAGAAATAAGTTGAAAACTGAACCTGATCGCCAAGTAGTTGAATACTTTTGGTAGACAAGATATAAAAGTATAAATATTGTCCAAGCAACAAGCATTTCATAAACTACTACCGGATGTCGTAAAAGTAGAAATTGTTCTGCGCGAGCAAAATAAACTCCCCAAGGAACAGATGTGACTCGTCCCAAAATCTCAGAATTAAAGAAATTTCCTAAACGAATAAATCCGGCTAGTAACGGAACAACCACCACAAAAGTATCGGCAATATTAAAAAATGATATTTTTTTATAATAACCATAAATAATAACTGTCAAAATAATACCAATTGTCATCCCGTGACTACTGAGACCGCCGTGATTAATAAAAAATATTTCAAGAGGGTTTTGCCAGTAATAAGAAAAATTATAAAACAAAATTTCACCTATTCGCGCACCGAGCAACCCCCCCAAGATAAGCCAAATACATAAATCCAAAGTTTGATCAGTATTCCATTTTTTTGCTTTAAAAAGTTTTATCAAAACTAAAACTGATATTAAAATTCCCAAGGCTAAAAAAACTCCGTACCAACGGATGGAGATGAGGTTTGATTGAAAAATGATAGGATTTAGATTGTTTGTTAACATACGGAGATAGTATAACAGAAATCTACTTAATATTGAATATTAAATATTGGATATTAAAAAAGACCTTTGAAAAGGTCTTTTTTGATTTTTATTTTCCGCAATCGCAACCGCAATCTTGTTTTTCTTCTTCGCAGTCACATTTGCAGTCCGGACCGCAGTCACAACCTTCTTTTTCACATTCACAAGGTTCTTGTGGGTTTAATTCATCTAAATTCATATTTTTTGTTTATGGCTACAAAAAGTAGCTACTCGGGGTATATTATATCACATTTTGGCCTTTTTGTCAACCCCGCTGAGCGGGGTAAGAATTTTGGCTAAAGAAAGAGAAAAATACTGTATTTATAAATTATAACTCTCTACTTTTTTTCTGTCACGCTTAGCGTGACAGTTTAAGAGAAGCGGGGTTATTAGATGCGCTCAGCGTATCAAGGGCTTAATTTGGCTAACTTTAGCCACTTTAGCTAAATTTAGCCTAATTAAGTTTTAAGCACTAAAAAATCGCT
>CAYUIA010000025.1:4990-8290 GCA_964444635.1 uncultured Gammaproteobacteria bacterium | reverse complement strand
GATTGGAAATTGGGAATTGGGCATTGGGATTTAAAAAGTAAAAAAACAGCAAAAAATTTTTAATAGATATTTATGTTAAAAAATAATAAAACTCGCGTGATGCTGGTGGTTATGGATGGCTGGGGAATAGCTAATATCAAAAACAAAGGTAATCCGATAACACCAAAAAATGCGCCGAATTATTTCAGATGGTTAAAAGAATATCCAAATACCAAACTGGAAGCCAGTGGAGAAGCGGTCGGGCTTTTTAAAAACCAAGATGGTAATAGTGAAGCCGGTCATATGAATTTAGGTGCCGGACGAGTGGTAAAACAAGATGCGATGTATATTACCGACGCGATAAACGACGGAACTTTTTTCAAAAATCCGGCTTTTGATCAAGCTGTTCATCATGTAAAAAAATACAAAACATCCGCACATCTGTTGGGTTTGCTTTCCAATCACAACAGCGTTCACTCTTGTCCGGAGCATCTGTATGCACTGCTTGATTATTTTCATCAAGAGGGTATAAAAAAAGTTTATCTGCATCTTTTTACCGACGGGCGGGATTCCGGACAGCACGATGCTCCACAGCATTTGAAACTTTTACAAGAAAAATTTCACGGTTCGGAAAAAATTGCCACGATTATGGGGAGATTTTATGGGATGGATAGAGGTAAAAATTGGGAAAGAATAAAAAAGGCCTATAATGCGCTTACCGCCTGTCGCGGTTGTCGCACCGCCACTTCGGCGGAAGACGCGCTGACTCTGGCGTATAATTCCGGTGAGACTGATGAATTTATTCAACCCACGGTGATTGCGGAAAAAAAGAAGCCGATAGCTAAAATCAAAGATAATGACGCAGTGTTTTTTTTCAATTTACGATCCGACAGGGCGCGTCAATTAACTAAGGTTTTTGCGCAAGATGATTTTGAAAAGATGAATCCCGGAGCTTTTCGTCGTTCATTTGTTCCCAAAAATATTCGCTTTGTGGCAATGACTGACTTTGGTCCGGATTTACCCAGGGTTTTGACCGCTTTTCCATCTCGAGATATTGTAAATAGTTTACCGCAAATTCTCTGTCCGCTAAAACAATTGTATATTTCCGAAACGGAAAAATACGCCCATGTTACTTACTTTTTTAACGGCGGTTATGCGCGTCATTTTTGCGATGAACGCTGGATAAAGATAGAAAGTAAAACAGTGTCTAATTATAAAGAATGTCCGCAAATGAGTTCCAAAGAGATGACAGATGTGTTAATCAAAGAAATAGAAAAAAAAGAATATAAATTTATTTGCGTCAATTATCCCAACCCCGATATGGTTGCCCATACCGGAGATATGGAAGCTGGTGTTTTGGCGATTAAAAAAGTTGATCAGGAAGTTGAAAGACTTTTGAAAGTTGCGCAAAAAAATAAAGTTACAGTTTTGATTACGGCTGATCACGGCAATGCCGAAGAAATGATAAATATCAAAACCGGAGAAATTGATACCGAACATTCCAATAATCCGGTACCGTTTATATTGGCGGGTAAAGAATATTATAAAAAGAAAAAAAGAATACCAAAAGGTAAATTGGCTGATGTGGCGCCGACAATTTTGAAATTATTGGGACTTAAAAAACCCAAAGAAATGACGGGAAAGAGCTTGATATAAAATTTTAAATTTTTAATTATAAATTATAAATCAATTATAAATTATTAAATATTTAAAATTAGATATTATTTTAAAATTTATAATTTATAATTTTTCTTGATTATGTATAAATATCGCCCAGTAGTATTAGTGATATTAGACGGCTGGGGAGTGGCGCCGGCTGGTCCGGGTAATGCCATAACTTTGGCCAAAACTCCGGTTTTGGATGGTTTGAAAAAAAACTATCCTGTTTCCACTTTAGTAGCTTCCGGCACGGAGGTTGGTTTGAGTTTTGGTGAAATGGGTAATAGCGAAGTCGGGCATCTAAATCTTGGCGCTGGCAGAGTTTATTATCAGACACTGCCTCGTTTGGATAATGAAATAGCAAATGGCAGATTTTTTCAAAATCCGGCCTTTTTGCAAGCTGTTGAACATGTTAAAAAAAATAAATCCAAACTTCATTTGATGGGGCTTGTCGGAGGAAAGGTACACAGCAGTCCGGAACATTTATACGCATTACTGAAATTGGCCAAAGAAAAAGGATTGAAAAATGAAGTCTTTATTCATGCTTTTTTGGACGGCCGTGATTCTATTTACAATTCCGGTAAATTTTTTGTTGAACAACTTTTGGAAAAAACCAAAGAGTTAAAAATCGGAAAAATTGCCAGTTTGACCGGACGTTATTATGCTATGGATAGGGATAATCAATGGGATAGAACGGAAAAAACTTATAAGATGTTGGTTGGCGGAGTATCTGAAAGACAAAATAAAGATGTTCTACAGGCTATAGAAGAATCTTATGCGCAAAAAATTTATGATGAAGAATTTCTGCCGACTTTGATAATGGAAAAAAATATTCCAACAGGTTTGATAAGCGAAAATGATGCGGTAATTTTTTTCAATTTTCGTCCTGACCGCGCTCGTCAACTTACCAAAGCTTTTGTATTGCCGAGTTTTGAAAAATTTTCACGCACTAAGCTTAGTAATTTATTTTTTGTAACCATGACCGAATATGAAAAAGAATTGCCGGTAGAGATAGCTTATAATCCCATAGTTTTACGCAATGTTTTGGCGGAAGTTGTCAGTCGTGCCGGTTTGAAACAGTATCATCTTGCAGAAACGCAAAAATATGCCCATATCACTTTTTTTCTAAACGGCATGGTAGAAGAACCATATCCCGGGGAAGATAGGTATATAGCCCCTTCACCAAAAGCGTCTTCATTTGAAGAAGTTCCGGAAATGGCGGCTGGAGAAATTACGAAAAAAGTTGTTGAGGTAATAGATAGTGGAAAACATGCTTTTATTGCAGTAAATTTTGCCAATGGCGATATGGTCGGACATACTGGAAATCTGGAAGCCACTATTAAGGCAGCGGAATTTACAGATAAATGTTTGGGAGAAATAGTGGATAAAGTTTTGCTCAAAAACGGTGCTCTGGTTATCACCGCTGATCACGGTAATGCGGAAGAAATATTTAATTTACAAACCGGAGGTATGGATAAAGAACATTCAACCAATCCGGTTCCTCTTTATATCGTCAGTAATGACCTATTTGGTCAAGCCGGGCCCGGCGGAGATCCTCCGGAAGGGGATTTGAGCTTGCTTTCGCCGGTTGGCATGTTGGCCGATGTCGCACCGACCATTTTGGCGTTGCTGGGCTTACCGCAACCGGAAGAGATGAATGGG
>CAYUIA010000025.1:0-4890 GCA_964444635.1 uncultured Gammaproteobacteria bacterium | reverse complement strand
CATTTTCCCTTTTATTTCACCAACAACCAAATCTTCGGCTTTTTTAATGTCAGTATCTGTAAGGGTAAAAGTAGCTTGTTTGCGTGAACCGGTAGGGGAAAATTTTTGCGTCAGTTGCATGGCATCATAGTCTTTTTCTGTATTTAATATTCCGACAACTGAATTTCTTTTTGTTTCATGAAGAAGCAATATGGCTTTGGCTTCCGGACTATTGCCAATAAGCTCGTTGATAATATCCTTGAGCTCTTCTTCTTTGGCACCGGTTTTGGTAAAATCATCTCTGATTATTTTAGTCCAAAAAAGCCCGGTTTCATTATCGTTTTGTAAGTTGGTTAGGGCTTGGCCCCAGAGTTTCAAAATAGCGATTGTTTTGGTTCGATAGAGATTTTGAACTACGAGTTCACGATCAGCCCCGAGATTCATCAATTTACTGGCTAGATTCAAAGTGTAAGGAGTAACATTTTGAGTTTTGAAACTTTTGGTTTGCGCTATCATACCGGTTAAAAGCGCAGTGGCTATTTCTTGGTCTATCAAACTTTCGTTTATTTTACTCAAAACATTTAAAATGATTTCACAGTTGGAAGTGGCGGTTAGTTCGTTGAAATTGATTTGTCCGAAATTCTCATTTCCCGCATGATTATCAAAATTCACTATCGGAGTGCGATAAAAAAGATCCGTATTATTGAAAAAAGTTGAACCTAAACTTTCCAGATCAGAAACTCCCACAGTGATAATCAAATCGTATTTGTAAGTTGATTGAGCGGTGCGTAAATCGTTTTTGGTGATAAAACCTTCTTTTGGAGTTAAGAAGATAGACAGTGTGCTGTCTTTGACATCATAGGAAATAGTCTCCAGTTTGGTGCGAGAAATATCTACTTTGATGATCATCTTTTGTAAATTGGTAATGGAGGGTTTTATTTTTGATAAATCGGTTAAAAAATTTAATCTACTCGGGTGCTCAAATCCTTCGGAAACCACCTCGGCGAATTTATTGTTTTTTTTGATATATTTTTTCAAGGCCAGTGCTCCAGCAATACAATCTTCGTTATTTTTGTTAGCAAAAACAATCAGCACGCTCCGGCTGGTATCTAAAAGTTTCTTAAATTGTTCATAAGTGTTAAGCATATCTTGCGTTTCGTCCTGTCTCTCTCCGTTATTTCAGGAACCAATCATTATATTATATTTGTAAAATCGTGTCAAGAGGGGAAAAACATGATTATCTAGATAAAAAAAACGAGTCATTAGACTCGTTTGTTGGGGTTTTGGAAAGATCAAATTTTGTCACGAAAGTTAAAACCATAAACTATTCGCAATAATATTTCTGATAAAATAAAGACAGTAATAGCAGTGCCCAGAGCAACCGGTAGGGCTACTACGGCTATAAATATTAAAATAAATAACAGCCCTATTCCGGCTATAAGAATAATTGGAGGAAAAAATAAAGAAAAAAATAATCCCATCACTATCCAACCAAGCATTTCCTCCAGATCTTTGCTATTTTGACCTCCCATAACTATCAAGGCCACAATTGTTGCGATAATGGTTAAAACTACTATGGCGATGTTTCTGTTTTTCAGAGCTTCCCTTATTTCCGCCCGTGTACTTACCTCACTTTCTTTTTGAGCTTTCTTTAATTGATTTGCCTCTTCTTCACTTTTTTTCCTTCTTTTTACCTCTTCTTCATTTTTCTTTCTTTCTTCCTTTTGTCTCTCTTTTTCTTCATCAATTTTTCTTTCTTTTTCGGAAAGTTTTTGAGCATCCTCAAGTCTTTTTGAAAGCCGGTCTTTTTCTGTCATGATTTGTCTCCCTTGTTTATAGTTTATATAAATATATAATAAAAAGAACATAACGTAATATTGTAAATCAAATCTTAAATTTAGTCAAGACTAAAAAAGCGGACCACATGGATCCGCTAATATGCCCTATATCATTTCTTGAATTATCCGGAAATCCAGGTAGCTTTGGCGATTTCTGAACATTTCTTCTGCCAGACGAATATCTTTTTCCAATATTTCCAAAATCTTTCTGGTATTATTGTTGTAATACCAATTTGTTGAAGCAAATCCTTTGTTTACCTTTTCGATTTTTTGCCGAGCTTTCTCTTTTTCCTCTCTATATAGAGATTCTTTGAGGGCGTACATTTCGTTTTTTACCGCATAAAGATCTTTTTCAAAAAGATTGTGATCCTGGTCTATTTTGAAAAAATAAACTGGATCTTTACGAATGGCCACTTCAAAAGCTTTGATAATGTCAGTCAATTTTTCGTGGCGTTTATCGCCCAAAGACAGATAGTGTCCGACCTGGTAAAGAGCTTCGGCCGAAGGATTGTCTTTGAGGGCTCGATAAGCGGCTTTAACAGCTTCTTCAAAATTATTCTGCTTATAATGGACTAATCCGACATGCAGTTCCGCCCAGCTACTTATTTTTTTTTCTCTTTCTCCGGCATCTCTGACCCTGGAATATCTAGCTGTTTTAGAAAAGTGTTCCCAAGCTTTACGCAAGTCTTTTTTGTAATAAAGATAAATGTCGCCCAGATACTGGTGAGAAATGAAATCATACTCGTAATAAGTCAGTGCGCTTTGAAAATTTTTTAACGCTTCATCAAACCATCCGTTTTGGTAAGCGTGTATACCATGCTTACGATAATTTAACGCTTGATTGTCAATCGGCATCTGAATAGTTTTTTGGATATCGCTTAAATGCCAAACAAGTCTGTTGATACCCCAGTTGAAGGAGGCGTTAAGATCGTTTATAGCTCCGGTGATGTCATCAAGTCGGGAACAAACTTCTTCATTGAGGTAAGATAAGCTTCCCAAAACCTCGTTTATTCCTTTTTTGAAAGAATCGGCTAACACCAAGCTATTATCATTTAGAATTATCGAAGAAGAGCTGTTCTTGTTGATAATTCCTTTGATAATTTCGCCGATTGTTTCTTGACTGGCGATAAGTCTGTCGGTGTTTGCCAGATATTCTCGACATACCGCTTCACGATGTTTGAGAAGAGTCGCGTCCAATGCACCGGCTTGAAATTTTATCGCATCCCCGATAAACATGTACTGCCAAGCATCCCATTTAAGCAGACCGTTTTTTTGATAAATTTCCATGATAATTCTCCCTTAGTTGAAATTGTTAATGAACCAATCATATTAGATTATCTAAATTTTCAAGTTTAGTCAAGAATAAAAAAAGACCTTTTGAAAAAGGTCTTTAGTTGTCTTTTTTCATGTTTGAAATTAGTGCAAATATCATAATCAAAAGAATGCTTGTTATAATTGCAAAACCCCAAGCCCCGGCTTCTCTGTGTTTGGAAAGAATAGATAAAAATAAGCCTACAGAACAAAGAGAAGATAATATTAACCAAGAAACATAAAAAATGTAATGATTACCCGTTTTTAAGGTGTAGTCGTCAGAATGTTCCAGTCGTTCACATTCTATATTGACGATGATGACGTTTATCAATATTAACAAAAAAGCAAACCAACTTTGTGCGGCTACGCCAACAAATATTCCGACGATAAAACAAACAAAAGAAATACCGTGATAAAATAGAGCCCCCTCGTTTCTTCTCTGTTGTTTTTTAAAATTGTTAACTCTTTCTTTTTTATACCTCTCTCTAAGCAGAAAAGCTTCTGGTGTTCCGGCCGAATCTTTTTGTCCACCAGATGACCATTTTGATCTCAATTCATCAATATCTTCTTGGGTTAGCCTCTCTTGTTTGAAAAGTTTTTTCAAATAGTTGCAATGATCTTTTAGGCGATGATAATCTTCATTGTTTACTCTGGGGTCAAGCTCGGTCTCATAATTTTCGATCTCTTTTCCCAATTTTTGAAGTTGTTGACCAAGCAAAAGCGCAGTTTTTTCTCTTTTTACCTTCTCTTCCTCATTCAAAATCCTTTGTTCTTCCTCCATTTCTTTTTTTCTTTGTTTTTTCTCAACTTCTTTTTTCAGGCCATACATTTTTTGCAAATCTTTTTCTCTTTCTTTCTCAGAAAGATTTTTTACCTCACTCAAACGTTGACTGATAGTTTTGAATCCACCGTTCATAGCACACTCCCTCAAGAAATTGTTAAAGAACTGTTTTATAAAATTACTTTAATTTTTAATTTTAGTCAAATAAATAAAATAAAAAAAGAGGCTCTTTGTTGGAGCCTCTTTGCAAATTTCCCTCTATTCCTCGACAAATATTTGTTTGTCGTAGGAAGAAAGTGACGTCAGGAGAAAGGTCATGGTCCCGCCATAAAAGATGGCACTTATCCAGCTTCCTGTGACCAAAAGATAAACGAGAAGTGCTATACTGAGCATAGTCATTGTTATGGTGTAATGGGTGTAGGAAAACAAATATGCCCTACTGTCCCTTCTTGCCACCGTAATGTTTTCCGTTTCTCTACACTCCTTTATCAAAAGGAGAGCGGAGAAAAGAATAAACAAAAATGGGAAAAAGTTAGTGAAAATCCACAGAAGCAGACCGATAAGAAGTGATATGCCGGCGAAAAAATGCTGGATGATGGCTCTATTTTTATTAGAGGCATCTTCCTTGGCTTTTTCTCTCTTATACTGGCGATATTTTTCTCTCATCAAAAAAGATTTCGGCTCAGGCATTTTACCTTTTTCCTCTCCAAATCTTTTCATTTCTTTTTCATCGAACCACTTCTTTTGTAGTTCGTCAATATCTGCTTGAGTCAGCTCTTTCTGTTTGAGCAGATATTTGCAATGGTCGACGAGGCGATAATAATCCTCCTTATTAAGGTTAATCCGAAAATGACTCGGGTCATCCAAGAACCTTGCATAGTTTTCAATCTCTTTTACAAGATTGTTCAGCTTTTTGTTAAGGTCGTTCATCTCTCTCTCCTTCTGTTATTAAATAAAAATCGTACTTAACATCGCCAGTAC
>CAYUIA010000024.1:2617-8322 GCA_964444635.1 uncultured Gammaproteobacteria bacterium | reverse complement strand
CTGGGTAATTGTGAATTTTCTGGTGTTTATTCAACTGTAATTAACCCGATTATTAATTATCCGACCAGTTTTTATCCAACATTAAAACCGTCTTATAATCCAGGTGAAAGGATGATTATTTACGTAACTGTTGTTGATGATAATGGAATTTCCAGTATAGAAAAATATGATTCATTTAACCCTACTTCTGACGCGGCTTGGCGGCTCGCCAATACCGGCTACAATACCAATTCTTGCAACGGGGGGATAATAGTGCCAGAGCGCAACAATGCAGAAACACACTATTTTAAAATAAAAGCTTGCGATAATCTTGGAAATTGTGAAGTTTCTCCGATATATACAACCATAATTAACGCAGTTGCTGTGCCAAATCCACCAATGCCAATTATAGAAGTTTCACCGGTTATTAATTTTCCTTTAGGTGATGGGCGTGAAATTAAAACTTATTTACCAAATAATTCCCAAATGTATTCTTTCCAGATGTTTAAATCTGTTGATAATATTAATTTTGACCAGGTAACACAATGTAGAGATACCACTTCTTGTTCGTTTAATGAGATTTTGAACAATAGTATTAGATATTATTATTATAAATCAAGGGTTTGTGATTATAGCGGGAGTTGCACTAATTCAAATGTAAATATAATGAGTAATTAAAATAGTTTATTATTTATTAATGATAAAAATCGTTGCTTTAATTTTAGCAGCGGTTTTTTGTTTTATTATTATTTTTTTAAAATATTTGGTATAATATTATTATAATCAATTAATATATTAAATTTTATGAGAAAAATCATGTTTGTTTTTGTGTTTTTAATATCTTTTTCCATCACCTTGTATATTGGCCTTTTATTAATCAATAAAAATAGTACAACTAGGTCATTTAGCCAAACAAATAGTGTGTCTGTCGATCTAGTTACTGAAAATCCCAAAGATATTTCTTCAGCCCACAATGCTTTTGGTTTTAATTTGTTTAAGTTAATAAATAAGGAAGCCAAGAATGGTAATTTTTTTATTTCACCTTCCAGTATCGCTCTGGCGCTTTCAATGGTATATGGCGGTGCTCAAGGACAAACACAGTTAGAAATGCAAAAAGCACTACAATTTCAGAATTTAAGTTTAGCTGAGATTAATCAAAAAAGTTTGGAGCTCATTAATACACTAGAAAAAACTGATTCAAAATTAGAAGTTTCAATTGCTGATTCAGTATGGATTAACCGGGGTATAGTTGTTAAACCCGATTTTTTAAATGTTGTAAAAAATTACTATAAAGCTGAAATTTCTAATTTAGATTTTTCCGATTCTCGATCGGTTGATATTATTAATGGTTGGGTGAATATAAAAACCCGTGGCAAGATACCTAATATCATCAATAAAATTCCTCCCGGAGTTATGATGTATTTGATCAATGCTATATATTTTAAAGGTGATTGGGAATACCCTTTTGAAAAATCTAACACTAAAGATAAAGATTTTACTTCATTTGATGGTGTAACTAAAAAATATCCATTAATGGAGCAGTACGACGATTTTAATTATTTTGAAAACAAAGATTTACAAAGTATCATTCTGCCGTATAAAGGTAATAGCGGATTGAGTATGTATGTGTTTTTGCCAAAAGATATTAATAAATTTATTGCCGACTTTAATGCTGCTAATTGGGGAAAATGGATTTCTAAATATGACTTACGACCAGGAACAATTATTTTGCCGAAATTTAAAATGGAATACGAAACAGAATTAAAAGACGTGTTAGTTCAATTAGGTATTTCTTCTGCTTTTACTGGTGGTGCTGATTTTTCTGGAATTAGTAATACTGAATTAGCAATTAGTAGAGTTATACATAAAACTTATATCGATGTTTATGAAGAGGGAACAGAAGCGGCAGCGGTCACCGCAGTTGAAATGATGGCAATAGGCCTATCTACGAACCCACCCAAACCGCCCAAACCTTTTTATATGGAAGTTAATCATCCGTTTGTTTATACTATCGTTGACAATAAAACCAAAGAAATGTTATTTGTCGGGGTAGTAAAGGAATTGAAATAATCCGATGTCTAGTTTAATAAACGCCACCTAATTTAGGTGGTTTTTATTATTAAAAAGTTGATTTTTTAGCTAAAAATTTGTATAATAACCGAACTAATGTTTAATTTAATTTTTATGTTGACCATAATTATTTCCATCGCCGCGCTGTATATTTTGTCGGCGGTTTTAGTAAAGTTTAAAGTTTATTCTTTGGCCACCCATCGCTTGTTTTGGAATCTTGTTTTATTGGCTACTTTTGTTGTGACCGCATTTACAGCCATTGTTTGGTATTTGAAATTTGAGGCAGGTACCAGGGGCCGGTCTGATATTAGGGGAGACCATATTGAGTGGGGTTTTGCCATGATAACTGTAAGTTTTTTTCATACTTTGTGGCACACTAAATATTTTATTCAATGTTTAAAAAATATATTTAAAAAAGATGCGACCAGTTGTGAAACTAAAAATTGAGAAATTAGTTTTTGGCGGACAAGGCCTAGCTCGACATGAAGGTAAGGTTTATTTTGTTTGGAATGCGCTTCCGGGAGAAGAAGTAGAGGTAGAGATTATCAAACAAAATAAAAATTTCTGTGAAGGTGAAGCGATTAAAATTATCTCATCATCGCCTTACAGATTGCCTCCTAAAGAAGACCATTATATGTCATGCAGTGCGTGGCAGATTTTGGATTTTGTCCAAGAAAATGCTTGGAAAAGGATTATTGCCCAAGAAACTTATGAAAAACTCAGCGGGTTGAGTTTGCAAGTTCCACCGGAAATAGAATATGAAGAAAACGAAAGTGAACATTATCGCAACAAAATGGAGTATCATTTTGTACAAGAAGAAGGAAAAATCAAGTTGGCTTTTTATGAACGCGGGGGGTTACAATTGAAATCCATGGAGCAGGGTTGTTTGTTGGCCAAAAAAGAAATTAACGAAGCGGCAAAAGAAATTTTGATTTGGCTCAATGAAATAAAAGCACCGATTGCCGCATTGAAAAATTTGATTTTACGATATGATGGAGAAAAAACTTTGGCCGGTTTGATTGTGCGAGAGAATATCAAATTTGATTCAATACCGCAAATAGGGCCGAAATTAGCAGGTTTTCATATATATTTTGCCGATCCGCGCAAACCTAGTAATTGGTTGCCGGAAAAAATAAAAGTGCTTGGTGAAGAATTTTTAACCAACAAAATCAATGGAAGAAATTTGAGTTACGGATTACTTTCTTTTTTTCAGATAAACGAAAACATGTTTAAAAAAGCTTTGACAGATATCTCGTTTTTTGTAGAGCAGGGGAGTGAAATAGTAGATTATTATTCCGGAGTTGGGACCATAGGTCTTGGAATAAACAAAAAAATAAAAAGTGGAATTTTGGTAGAAAATAATTCTGAAGCGGTTAAATTTGCCAAAGAAAATATTTTAAAAAATAAAGTCCAACATTTTGAAGCTGTTTGTGCCCCGGCGGAAAAAATGACAGATTATATCAAAGGAGATAAAACCATCATTGTTGATCCTGTTCGTGCCGGATTGCATACCCATCTCGTTAAAAAAATTCTCAAAGAAAAACCAAAGAAAATTATCTATCTTTCTTGTGATATTTCTACTCAAGCCAGAGATTTGAAGTATTTTTCCGCTTTATATAGCGTAAAATTTCTTAAATTATACAATTTTTTCCCCCGTACCCCGCATATCGAGGCTTTGGCTATTTTGGAGCTAAATAAAGCAAAATAAGGGGCCTTGTCAAGCAAATTTTTTTAGTGTATAATAGCTTCTAAGCAAACCTGGCTTGTTGCAGGTTATATTCTTATTTTTTATGGAAGAAAATTTTACTAAAAAATTGGTTAATTTTTTGATTTCTGCCGGAATTTTTATTTTGGAAATGATAAAAGTAGCGGTATTAGCCGGTATCACTATCGCACTTATTCGTTATTATTTGTTTAAACCGTTTTACGTCAAAGGAGCTTCTATGGAGCCGAATTTTCATGAAAAAGAATATCTTATTATAGACGAACTCTCTTTTCGTTTTCGCGAACCGATTAGGGGTGAAGTGATAGTTTTTCGTTTCCCTGAAGACCCAAAAGAATATTTTTTGAAAAGAGTTATCGGTTTACCGGGAGAAACGGTGAAGGTGCAAGGAGGTAAAGTTTATATTTATAATTCTGAAAATCCGGAAGGTTTTTTGTTGGATGAAAATTATTTACCGGACAGTTTAATTACTGATGGAGACAGAACCACAAAAGTGGGTGAAAATCAGCTTTTTGTTTTGGGGGATAATAGACCAAATAGCTTTGATTCACGTCGTTTTGGTCCTATAGATAAAAGCCTGGTTGTCGGCCGAGCTTGGCTTCGTGGTTGGCCGCTCAATAAATTGGCTGTTTTTTCAACACCTTAATTAAATAATTTTATTTATGAAAGCAAAAATCAAAAAAAATAAAAAGCCCGCCAAGGTTGTTATAAAAAAACCGATCAAAAAAGAAAAAATGAAAAAAAACGAAGAACAAAAAACAGCTTCTGATAAAAATAAAAAGACCTGGACTGCTTTGCGTGGAATGCATGACATATTGCCCAAAGAGGAAAAATATTGGAAAAGCATGTATAATGTTTCGTCTAAACTGGCTGAGTATATGCAGTTTGCTCGTATTGAAACCCCGATTCTGGAAGAGGCTTCTTTGTTTATCAGATCTATCGGTAAAACCACAGATGTGGTGGAAAAAGAAATGTATGTTTTTGATGATTCTGACGGTGGAAAAATTTGTTTAAGACCAGAGGCTACCGCTTCGGTAGTGCGTGCTTATGTCAGTGATGGTTTATGGAACAATCCGCAACCGGTCAAAGTGTGGTATTGGGGTCCGATGTTTCGTCATGATAGACCGCAAGCCGGGCGTTATCGTCAATTTACTCAAGTCGGTTTTGAAAATATTGGCGTGCTTGATCCGGCCGCTGATGCTGAACTTATCATGATTGCCTTCAATTTTTATAAAGACCTTAAGTTGCCGGTGGAAATTCATATTAACAGTATCGGCACCCCGGAGGAAAGAGAGCGTTATAAAAATGAATTATTAAATTATTATCGCACTAAAAAGAGTTATCTTTGCGAAGAATGTCGCAAGAGGATGCAAAAAAATCCTCTTCGTTTGTTGGACTGCAAAGAAGAACAATGTCAGGGTGTCAAAGAAGAAGCTCCGCAAATCGTAGATTGGCTTTCTGAAAATTCCAAAAATTATTTTATGAAAGTATTGGAATATTTGGATGAGCTTGGAGTGCCTTATATTTTACGACCATCTTTGGTGCGAGGTTTGGATTATTATACCCATACGGTTTTTGAAGTTTATCCGATAAGTGGTGAGGGGGCGGCTCAAAGCGCTTTGGGCGGCGGTGGTCGCTATGATTTGTTGGTAGAAGAACTTGGTGGGAAATCCACTCCGGCTGCCGGGATGGCGCTTGGGATAGATCGCAGTGTTATTTATATGAAAGAATTTTATCAACAAAATCAGTTGCGAGTTGAAAAAGAACCCTATGATATATTTTTCGCTCAGCTGGGTGATAGAGCCAAGGGTAGGGCTATGAAAATTTTAGATGATTTACGTGAAAGCAATATAAAAATAGCCTTTAATTTATACAAAAATTCACTCAAAACACAACTGGATATTGCCAACGAACTCAAGGTTCCGTATTCTCT
>CAYUIA010000024.1:0-2517 GCA_964444635.1 uncultured Gammaproteobacteria bacterium | reverse complement strand
GAGGTGAATTACTGTGTCAGAAATTAAAAGAAAGAAAAACGAATCTTTTGAAGCGTTTATGCGCCGTGTAAAAAAGCGCTGGCAACAGTCTGGAAAGATTTTGCAAGTTAAAAAAATTCGTTATCAAGCTAAAAAAGAAAATAAAACACTCCGTAAAAAGAGTGCTTTGCATCGTATAGAAATGAGTGAAAAAATCGCTTATTTGAAAAAAATAGGACGCATGCCTGAAGAAAAGAAATCTTTTCGCAAATAAGGCATGAAATTTATTATTTATCATTGAAACCATGCTAACGTTGATAAATAAAAAACAAACAAACAAATGGGAAACCGTCGCTAAAGGAGGGTTTATATTAGCGGCGGTTTTGTGTTTTTTTGTTTGTTTTAATTTTGTTCAAGCCCAGTCGCTAGATACAGGTTTGGCTTATGCGGAACAAACAGGTTTACCGACTACGGATATCAGATTGATAATAGCCAATGTTATCAGAGTTGCTTTGGGTTTGATGGGTTTGATGGCTGTAGTGATTATTCTTTATGGAGGATGGCTTTGGATGAGTGCTGGAGGAAACGAAGAACAGATAGCCAAAGCTAAAAAAACTTTGATAAATGGCGCTATAGGTTTGATCATTATTTTGAGCGCTTACAGTATTGTATTGTTTGTAATGAGATTATTAGGATTGGATGGATATGGTGTCGGTACCGGAGAAAATCAATACGCTTATGAACAGCAAGGGATAATGAATGTGGCGGGTAGCGGTGCTTGGGGAAAAGTTATTCTAGATCATTATCCGACTCCGGGACAAATAGATGTTCCTCGTAATACTAAAATTGCTATTACTTTTGCCAAGCCGGTTAAAATTGAAAGTATAGTCGGAGAAAATGACTTTCTCAAGACCGGAGCTATATCTCTTAGTGTTAAATCACCTTCTTCTACCGCTCCTTCCGGCTTTGAATCTTTCCCTTATCAAGAATCGGTTAAAGTTTATAGTTTTCCGACAGAGACAACATTGCCGTCCGGAGAAGTTATCAATGAAATTTTTACTATCGTACTTGAACCGGCGACTTTACTTGGAGACAGTCAAGAAAAAATTAGTTATTCGGTAAAAATAAACAATATTGTTCAGGGAGCTGATGGGAAATCTATTTTTTCCAATACAAGATTTAGTTTCTATGAATGGTTTTTTGTTTGTAGCACGGTTGAAGATACAACCCCTCCGCGAGTGGTGTCGGTTTATCCTTTTGAAGGTATGAAAGAAACCAAAGATACGGCAATTGAAATAAATTTTAACGAACCTATATTTCCCAATGCTCAGGCTTCTTTCAGCGTATCTTCGAACGGGACTTATTATCAAGATAAAGTTAACAGAGATCCTATAGTTTTTATTAAAAGCGGTAATAGTACTGTTCCTCTAGGGTCTTTTAAAATAACTAATCAGTATCGCACTTTAGAATTTTCTTCTTCTTTACAGTGTGGTAAAGATCCTTGTGGACTACCCAAATACTGTTTGCCGGTTTGCGATAAACAAGGGGTAAATTGCACAGAAGACAATTATCAGGTGTTGTTTAAAACCGCCCCCGGATCCAGCAAAGAAAATGTTAATCCTTTTGTGGCGGACCTAACTTTGGGCAGTGGTGTTATGGATATGGCCGGAAATGCGCTTGATGGAAATGCTGATGATGTATATCAACGAAACACAAGTGCGCCTTTTACAGCGGGGTTTTTCGGACCGGATAATTATGGTTGGAATTTTATTTTAGAAGATAAAGTTGATTTAACCACACCTTATATTACAGCTCTTTCCATAGGCCCGGAAACTCAAACAGTCGCTGCCAGAGAGGATATGTTTATCGTTTGGAGTAAAATGATGAAAAAGAGTACTTTGTACAGTATTGAGATCGAAGAGTTTCCATCACCGGAAAAAAGGTGCACAGACTTGATAAGTTCCGGAGTTATTAAAAGCCGAGTTTTATGTTCTTTGGAAACTTTGGGCAAATCACCTTCTTCCACTGAAATTATTCAAGAAGGTAAAAATTCTTATACGATAACCCAAATATTACATACTCCGTTTTTGGACGGATATAATCAATATTATTTACCGGAAGTAAATTCCGCGGTTAAAGATATCAAAGAAAATTGTTTTTATCCCGGTAGCGGACCGGTTTCAAAAGGAAGAGGGGTGAATTGTATAAATCAAAATTGCTGTACCGGCCCGTATTGTTGTAACGGCGATTCTTTTGCCAATCCTTTCGGTACGACTTATGCGGATAATTGCGCCGCTAGTTTACGCGGAGAATGATCAAAAAAACAATAAAATAAAAGATTAAAAACCATGAAAAAAATATTTTTAAAATCTTTATTTTTAACCGTAATTACTCTCGGTGTATTTTCGGTGTTTGCTTATGTTTTTGCCCAGCCTGATTTAGGTTTGGAATATGGGGCACAAACAGGTCTCGGTTCGCAAGATATTCGTATTACAATAGCCAATATTATTCGTGTAGCTTTGGGATTACTTGGAATAG
>CAYUIA010000023.1:0-8867 GCA_964444635.1 uncultured Gammaproteobacteria bacterium | reverse complement strand
ATTTTATCTCCCGGTTTCAAAACTTCTTTCCAGTTGAGCGGATGTTTGTTGGTATCGCCCAATCCAAAGCCGATAGTTTTTTTGATGAGATGTGAATTGTGTTTGACCATCAAGCGAAGATGTTTGCCATCATTGCCAACCGGCACGACGGACGAAACAGTTAAATTACGTGCTAGATATTTTGGTTCTTCGTTGCCAACGCCAAAGGGTTCAAATTTTTGCAATAAATCATAAAGATTCCAATTTACTTCGTCTAGATCAACTTCTGTATCAATAGTGATTTGTGGCAAGAGTTCCACATCTTTCAATTTTTCTTCTGCATATTTGAAAAATCTCTCTTTAAACTCAGCCAAAGCATTTTTATCTTTCAAAGTAAAACCGCAAGCTTGTGGATGTCCGCCAAATTTTTCAAATAAATCCGCGTTATCTTTTAACGCCTCTATCAGATTAAATTCCGGAATGCTACGCCCGGAACCGACAATTTCTTCATCCGTGATGCCCATAACTAAAGTCGGTTTGTAATATTGTTCACGAACTTTACCGGAAACCAAACCCAAAATACCGGTCGGCCAGTTTTCTTTGGCGATTATCAGCATGTGTTTATCTTCTTGTTTTTCTTCTTTAATCTGTTTGAGAGCTTCGTTGACTATTTTTTCCGTGAGTTTTTGACGATCAATATTATTTTTGTTGAGCTGAAGAGCCAGGATGTCGGCTTCGTTTTCATCGGTTGTTGAAAGTAAAGCAAAAGCGCTGTTAGCATGGTCCATGCGTCCGGCGGCGTTGAGACGAGGCACTATCTGATAAGAAATATTTTCCGAACTTAGTCCGGCGACATTTTTGAGTTTATCATTATCATCCAAAAGACCGGCGTATTTAAAAAGTTTTTTCAAACCGAAATTTTTTGTTTTATTGAGCACTGTCAAACCATAGCGCGTCAGAGTGCGACTTTCGCCGATAAGCGGAACCATATCGCCGATACTGGCGATAGCTACCAAATCCAGCATCCATTTTTCGTATGCTTCGTGCGTTTGTCCGTCCGGCAGAAGGGGGTTATTTTTGGCGTGTTCTTTGAGTAATCCTTGCGCCAATTTGAAGGCCACGGCCGCACCGCAAAGTCCTTTATCCGGATATGGTTCGCCCGGCATCAGATGATGGATAATAGCATCGGCCGGTGGAATATTTTCCGGAACAACGTGATGATCAGTAATGACTATTTGCATCCCGTATTTTTTGACTAATTCTATTTCTTTGGAATTACTGACTCCGCAATCACAAGTGACTATCAAATCTATTTTTTGTTCTTTGAAATATTCTACAGTGTTTTCATTTAATCCGTAACCGTCAATTTCACGATGGGGGATAAAGACAGTTATATTTTTTCCGCCAAGTTTTTTAAGTGTATTAATGAGGATTGTTGCCGCACTGACTCCGTCTGCGTCATAATCTCCGTGAACAACGATATTTTTATCTTGCGCGATAGCGTCTAGAATAAGTTTGACCGCTTTGGTCATTTGCGAAAACAAAAAAGGGTCATGGATATCCTCGCCATAATCGGGGTTTAAAAATTCATCTATTTTTTTTTGCTCGCGTAAATTTCTGTTCCAAAGCAAAGTGCTGATGATGCTTGGAAGTTCGGGATGAGAAGAAATAAAATCCGCGGGTGCCGGAGGTAAAACTATCCATTTTTTCATAGGACCCGGTTAAGTTTCAAGTTTTTTAATTAATAAAAAATCGGCGCAATGGTAAAAAGCAACATGGCCATGATGCCCAAAAGAGAAATTATAATCCAAATTGATTTTATTGTTTTACGTTTCATATAAATTTAGTATTAAGTATTTAGTATTATGTATTAAGTATGTAACCACTATTTTTAATCAAATTTAAAATTAATTAAAAATTACAAAATTAAAAATTACAAATTTTGAAAAGTTTATCTTTTCAATACTTCCAGGTATGTCTCCGTCGGTATATCTATCTTACCATGACTTACCATTCTTTTCTTGCCTTTTTTCTGTTTTTGGAGCAGTTTCATTTTACGAGTTACATCACCGCCGTAGAGTTTGGCCAAAACATCTTTGCGATAAGCGGATAGTCTTTCCGCGGCAATTATTTTACCGCCTATAGCGGCTTGAATTTTTACTTCAAATTGTTGGCGCGGTAAACTCTCTTTGAGAGATTCCACTATCTTTTTACCAACTTTATAAGCTTCATCTTTCCAAACTAACATAGAAAGAGCCTCAACCGCTTCTTCGGCGATGAGAATATCCAATCGCACCACTTCAGTTTCTTCGTATCCTTTATATTCATAATTCATGGAAGCATAACCGGAAGTTACTGTTTTGAGTTTATCGTAAAAATCAGTTATCAAAGAGGCGAGTGGAATTTCGTAATGCAAAATAGCGCGCTGATCCGATCCTGTACTCAAATATTCCGTATTTATATATTGTCCTTTGCGTTCGGAAACCAGGGCCATTACATTGCCGACATAATCTTTGGGAGTAATAACATCCAACTTCATCCAAGGTTCGGCAATAGTTCTGATATGCGCGGGATCGGGCATTTCTTGTGGGGAATGGATAACCAGTTCTTCGCCATTAGTCTTGTTGATTCTATAAGCGACACTTGGCACGGTTATGACAATATCTACGTCGTGTTCACGAGATAATCTTTCTTGAAAAATATCCAGATGCAACATCCCGAGGAAACCGCAACGAAAACCAAAACCGAGTGCTTGAGAATGTTCCGGTTCATAATACAAAGCGGAATCATTGAGTTTGAGTTTATCTATAGCATCGCGTAGTTCCTGATATTTATCACCTTCTTTGGGAAAAATACCGGCGTAAACCATGGGTTTGACTTCTTTGTATCCCGGTAGAGGTTGAATATTTTTATTTTCTTCAAAAGCTTTTAAAGAAGCGATAGTATCACCGACGCGACAATCGCGAACTTCTTTCAAGCCGGTAACGATATAACCTATTTCACCGTTTTTGAGTTCATTTGTCTGGATAAATTTGGGTTTATAGTGCCCAAGCTCCAAAATTTCCGCCGGAGAAGAAGTTCCGATTAAATAAATCCTATCTCCTTTTTTGAAAGCTCCATTCTTAACTCGCACAGAAGCCACCACTCCTTTGTATTCATTGAAAACAGAATCGAAAATCAATGCGCGCGGGGCGCTTTGGCTGTCTGTTTCAGGAGGAGGAATTCTTTCTATCACGGCATTGAGTATTTCTTCAACCCCGAGGCCGGTTTTACCGGAAGCCAAGATTATTTCATTTTCATCGCAACCGAGTAGGTGAATGATTTCCGCCTTGGTCTTTTCAATATTGGCCAACGGCATATCTATTTTATTTATCACCGGGATTATTTTGAGATTTTGTTCAATGGCCAGGTAAAGATTGCCGATAGTTTGTGCTTGCACACCTTGGGTGGCATCAACCAACAAAACCGCCCCTTCAACCGCGGCCAAAGAACGAGAAACTTCATAATTGAAATCTACGTGCCCGGGAGTGTCTATCAAATTTATAATATAATCACGATAATTCATCCTCACCGGTGTGAGTTTGATAGTGATGCCGCGCTCGCGTTCCAAATCCATAGAATCCAGTAGTTGAGCTTTCATTTCTCTTTTTTCCACCGTGCTGGTAAATTCCAAAAAACGATCAGCCAGCGTACTTTTGCCGTGATCAATGTGAGCAATAATGCAGAAATTGCGAATATTTTTTTCCATATTTACTCGTTGAGTTTGATAATCTCTTCGTTGGGTAAATTACGTAGTTTGAACCATTGTTTTTTGAGTGAAGAAAAAAGATAAAAAACCTCCGGTAGTCTTAAAAGATAACACATTATCAGGTAAAAAATCAAGCCCGCAAAAGCGCTCAAAAAAGCTTGTAAAAAAACTCCGTAAAATTTTGTTTGGTTGAAAAGTTTTTCAAAAATTCCTACAAAATAATAAATTGTCAAAAAGGAGGCTGTACCGGCAAGAATGATTTTGAAAAAAAACATTAACAAATCGTTGAAGTTAAAAATTTTCAATTTTTTGTGTAAGAAAATAAACAGCAAAAGCACGTTTAAAGTCGAGCCGATAGCTGTAGCTCCGGCCAAACCGTAAACTCCGTATCGATGCATCAAAAATATTGCCGAAGTTATGGTAACTATTTCCGCCACAAGTGCTACATAAAAAGGTGTTTTAGTGTTGGATAGAGAATAAAAAGCCCTAGCCAGAAGAGGGGTTAAGCTTTGGGCCAACATGCCCAAAGAAAAATAAGCCAAAGTTTTTGATGTTAATAAAGTATTTTGCCAAGTAAAAGAACCGCTCCCCAAAACCAAGCGCACGATTTGTAAGTTTAAGGTTAAATAAATTACCACCAAAGGAAAAACTAAAAATATTATTTGTTTGGCGCTTGATAAATATTGTTTGGTAAACCCGTCCATATTATCTTGTGCTGCCAATTTTGATAAAACGGGAAAAACCGCCAAAGCAAAGGGGATACCGATAAGCCCTATAGGTACGGCCTGTAAATTGTTGGCTAAAGTATAAATTGCCAGACTACCCACAGGTAAAAAAGAAGCCAAAAAAGTTATTACCAACAAATCAATTTGCGCGATAGCCAGACCCGCGGTTCGCGGTATCATGAGTTTGCCTATGGTGATGGTCTCTTTGTCTTTTGGATTAAATATTTTTTTGAAACGGAATCCGGCTTGATAAGCGCCATAGTATTGGATAATCATATGTAAAAAAGCACCCAATACCACACCCAGAGCCAAGCCGTTGATGCCGAAATATTTGGTTAAATAAATTGCTCCCAAGATTATACCCAAGTTGTAAAAAAGAGGTGCTACGGAAAAAAGAAAAAAACGACGTAGTGATTGCAAAACTCCGCCAAAAATCATAGATACACCAAAAAGTAGCGGAGAAAAGAACATGATTCTCATCAGAGAAACTGTGATTTCTCTATTTTCCAAAGTGAAACCCGGGGCAATGAGAGGTGCTAAAAATGGAGTAAAAACAACACCGATTATACCAAGTACCAGCATCAAGATCGCCATGATATTGATAATATTGTTGGTCAAGTCCCAGGCCTCTTTTCCACCATCGTCTTTTTGAAAAAAAAGTTTGGTAAAAACCGGGATAAACCCGGCTGATAAAGCTCCGACTACCAGGAGATTGTAAATAAGGTCGGGGATTTTGAAAGCCGCATAATAAGCATCCAAAATATTTCCGGCTCCAAATTGATTGGCGAGAACTCTGTCGCGCAATAGGCCAACGATGCGGGAAAGTAGGGTGGCGCCAGAAATTACCAAAGCTGAACCGGCGATAGTTTTAAACTCTGCATTTAAATTGAAGATAGCTTTTCTAATCATGTTTATTTTTGTGCCGGCGGCATGTTAAGCATTAAAAAAGCGTGGGTTATTTTGTTTTTTTGTTCACTTTTATTTTCGGCGTAAATCGTACCAGTATATCCGTCAGTTCTGGAAAAATCTATTTTTTTATAATCAGATCCTTCGCCGGTAGTATCAATGATAAAATTCTTTTTTCGTAATTCGTTTTGATAAGTATTTATGAAATTGACGTAGGAATTATCTATATTTTGCCATTCTATTTTGAAATTATCTTTTTTATCTGTTACGGGTGAAGCAAGGGTTTTGAACAAATTTTTAAAATTATTCTTTTCTTTAGTATCAGCGGTGTTTTCATTTTCTTCCAAAAGAAAAGGGATCATGATTATTTTAGGTAAAATAGCGGCTAATTCCACGCGACGACTTTTGGATTCTCCGGTAATAAAAGTCATCTTATCAATTTTGTCTTTATTATAAAGAGGTATTTCTTCCAGTGGAAAATTGGGTGGTAAAATCGTAACTGTCTTTAGACCCGAGCCGATATAAAATCTCAGACCTATCAATAATCCGATAATTAAAACAAAAAAGAACCCGCAACCCAAAAAACAGGATCTCATCAAAACAGAGGATCCTTTGTGCAGTTCGTGGATAGGCGGTTCGACAATTTTAACGTCTTTTATTAAATCTTTTCGTCGCATAATTAGCTTCAAATTGTTATCAACAGTTTACCAAATAATTCAGGTTTTGTATAGTTTTTAAATATGATACAATAAGTTCGTAAAGTTTACCCCGTTAAATCCGGCAAAGCCGGAATTTCGCAAAAAGCGAAATTATTTAACAGGGGTAAATAAAGTTCGTAAGATCTGTAAAGTCCACAAAAATGGTTGATAATTGAAAATTATAAATTAATTAAAAATTGTAAAATTAAAAATTAAAAATTTTTGGTTATGAAAGTTTCTTTTCACGGCGCAGCGGGGGAGGTTACCGGTTCTTGCACTATGCTTGAAACCCAGGGACAAAAAATTTTGATAGATTGCGGTCTTTTTCAAGGTAGTGATTTTGCGGACGGTAAAAATTTTGAAGATTTTTCTTTTGATCCCAAAGAGATTAGCGCGGTGATTTTGACTCACACCCACCTTGATCATATCGGCCGATTACCCAAACTGATTAAAAACGGTTTTACCGGCATGATTTATGCTACACCACCAACCGCAGAACTGGTCGGTTTGGTTTTGGAAGATGCTTATGAAATCATGGAATATAACCATAAAAAGTTTGGCGCACCGCTTTTGTACGCTTTGGAGGATGTAAATGCCGTGACCGCCAGGATGAAAACATATCACTATGAAAATAGTTTTAATCTAGGACGAGGCGGGTTGTTTAATAAAAATAAGATCATCGTCACTTTTCATGAAGCCGGACATATCTTTGGTTCTGCTTTTGTGGAAATTAAAGCTGAGGGTAAAAAAATAATTTTTTCTGGCGATATTGGTAATGTAAGTGTGCCGATTTTGAAAGATACGGCGGACTTACCCGAAGATGTAGATTTTTTACTTTGTGAATCTACTTACGGCAATAGATTGCATCCGGTTGGCTTGGATAGGAAAATTGTTATTGAAAATAAGATTAAAGAAGCGATGAGTCGGGGTGGTACACTTATGATTCCGGCTTTTTCCATTGAACGTACCCAAGAGCTACTCTATATTTTAAATAAACTTATTGACGTACAAAATAAATTTAAAAATATTCCTATATTTTTGGACAGTCCTTTGGCTATTCGCGCTACCAGAGTTTTTGAGCATTATACACAATATTATGACGAAGAGGCGGCCAAATATCTGAAAGCTGATGAAAATATTTTTCATTTTCCCAATTTGACTATTTGTGAAAGTCGTGAAGATTCCAAAAAAATTAACGCCGTGCCCGGGAGTAAAATAATTATCGCCGGCGCTGGGATGATGAACGGCGGTCGTATTCTACACCACGCTTTGCGTTATCTGACCGATGAACGCAGTACATTGATGTTTGTGGGCTTCCAGGCGCCGGGAACTTTGGGTAGAAAAATTCTGATGGGTGAATCACCGGTTAAAATATTGGGCGAGAGATTACCGGTAAAGTGTAGATTGGACCATATTGATGTGTTGTCGGCTCACGCTGATCAAAAAAGACTTATTCATTGGATAGGGAGCGCTCGCACTTGGCCGAAAAAAATATTTTTAAATCACGGTGAGACCGAAGTGACCACCGCTTTTGCACAGAAAATAAATGATGAATTTGGTATAGAGCCGGTTTTGGCTGCACCATATACGGAGTATGAAATATAGCAAGTAAATTAGTAATAAATACTTAGCTTTAGTAGGGAATCACGCTGAGCGTGACTAATTCGACGCTGAGCGTCGGATTGACAAAATAGAGAACTTTTGCTTAAATCAAGGTAGAAGTTCTTTTTATTTTACTTCTTTAGAAGGAGGTTATTATGGCTTTAACAAAGCATGTAGTCGATTTTGTTCTGAAACATCTGGAACAAAGAAATTATTTGGTAAAATTTCTGTCTCCGCTTATCAAGAACTCAGTCATTTTGCCGGAAGAAGAAAACGATGACGAGACTAGCTTCTTTGCAGCTTTTGTATCAATCGGAAATCTTGTTTTTTTGACAGAAGCCTATTCCAAGCTCAATCCTGTTAAGCGCAAAGACGTGCTTAACAAAGTGGACAGAACTGGAGCGTCAGTGCTCGACAGGGCCTATCTCTTGTCGGTTGATGAAGCCGATCGGGAGAAAATCATCCAGTTTCTGCAAAGCCAGGGTGCGGAAATTATCGGGTACAAAGCTTTGAACTATTTTATTGAAAGAGGAAATCTCGCAACAGTGGAAACGCTCTGTAGACATTGTACGGACTTTTCTGCCCACAATAAGTCGGGAAAAACTCTTTTGATGGTGGCAGCAGAAACCGGTCAGATGGATATTGTCCATTTTTTGGTAGAAAAAATAGCTGTTAATCCGAGAGAAAAGAACAATGAAGGGGAGACAGCTGCTGATTTTGCCAAAACCATGGAACACAAGGAAGTATACGAATATCTGAAGAAGAAAATCGCAGACGCCCTTTAAAGGGCTAAGGATCGCTGTCAAGCGGTCCTTTTTTATTTATAATTAGCTTAAAAAAGGCTCTAGGTCTTGACAAAAGTGTCAAAATGTGCTATAATATGCTGTTTAGTGCCTAAAATTGGCGCTTAAAGAGGTTCTTTATAAATTTTATAGATGGGGAGATTAAAATGAAAGAAAAATTTAAAACAGTTGAAATCGTTGCGTTTTCTAACGACATGGGCCTTTCTATTAAAGAGGTTATGGGAAATGTAGATCCTATAGATTGTGAGCTTACACCGTATCTTGATGTGAGATACGCTGTAATCAAAAAGAAAGGAAATAAAAGAACAGTTGTTCCTTTTGTTACGGTGCCAATTCTTTTTGAAGACGAAGGGGGTGAAATTACCCCGTCAAGAATTAAAAGGGTGAGGCGCGGTGAGCCGGTAGC
>CAYUIA010000022.1:0-9517 GCA_964444635.1 uncultured Gammaproteobacteria bacterium | reverse complement strand
AGTTCCGAGGCTTGGACTCGAACCAAGATAGACAGCTTCAAAGGCTGTTGTCCTACCTTTAGACGACCTCGGAATATTTAAAATATTAATATACTATCTAAAAATTTTCTTCCCTGACCTGTTTTCAAAAATTTTTCTCTTTTTACCGCTTCCCCTCTAGAGTTATACTCTTCTTGATAAATTATTTTCCAAGGTCTATGGCCTTTAGTAAATTTATAATCACCTTTATTATGTCTCCTTAATCGCTCTTCAACATTTTCTCCGCTTCCAATATAACGAATACCATGAATTTCACTTTTTAATACGTAAATATAAAATTTCATATTGTAGCTTCTCCGCCTAAGGCGGATCCGCCCTCTGGCGGAAAAGGCTGTTGTCATATTTACCCGTCCTTTGGCGGGCCTTTAGACGACCTCGCTTGTCAGCCTATGGCTGAGATTAAACTTAGACTTTCAATTGTTTTCTCATTGCCAGGCCGCTACTGATAAAGGTCAACAACAGTACACTGACAAATTGGATCCCGACTAGCCAAATAATATTCGAATTATAGTAATTTGTCAAGGTGAAGCCATTACTAAAAACTATGGATAAATAAGGGTCTACAAATTTAAGACCTAAGTAAATAAGACCAAACGTTATAGAAACGCTTAATAAAGAAAAAACAAAAGCCTCTACAATATAAGGGCCGCGAATAAACCAGGTAGATGCACCAACCAGTCTCTTGATAGAGATCTCTATCCTCTGTGTATAAATAGCCACTCTGATAGTGTTAAAAATTATCAAAAAGGAAATAATGGCAAAAAGAGCCGCCAAACCAAAGCCAACTCTCTCAATACGGTTAGTTATATTTTGTAATTTTTCTATTCCCTCTTCATTTCCTTCAAAACTTTTTGTTTCGATAAGAGCATCGTATTCCGGCACATCTACAGCTTGTAAAACTTTTTTATAATCTTCCGGTTCGCGAGTTTTGATAACCAAAGTCGGGCCAAACGGGTTTTCTTCCAATTCTTCCAAAGCAGATAAAACTTCCGTGCTCATTTGATGTCGAGATTTAAAGGATTCCAATACCTCTTCGCGAGAAATAGCAAACATTTCTGTGATTTCCGGTAAGATAGAAAGATACTTTTTTATTTCCGTCAAATTCTCATCTGTGGTTTCAGCTTTGAAATAAAGAGAGATATTTATTTGTTCTTTTACCATCGAAGTTGCTTGTTGCGTCAAAACATCCACTCCCCATAAAATATTAACGGACAACAACATTAATACCAAGATAAAAACCGTCATAGCAGAAAGTCCCAGGTTTCTCCCGAGATCTTGTAAAGCATATTTTGTAACCCTATAAACTGCACGCATATTATAAGCGATATTTTCCCGTAATTTCGTCACTTACTATTTCCCCTGAGCGTAAAGTAATAACACGTCGGCGAAGCTCGTTAACGATTTCACGATTATGAGTAGCCAATAAAACAGTTGTTCCAAATTCGTTGATTTTTTTGAGTATTTCAATTATCTCCACAGTATTCAAAGAATCGAGATTTCCAGTCGGCTCATCGGCAATAATAATTTTTGGTCGGTGAACCAAAGATCTGGCTATCGCCACTCTTTGCTGTTCACCGCCGGAAAGTTGCCTTGGGTATCTGTGCATTTTATTACCTAAACCAACCACATCCAAAACTTGAGGAACAATCTGAGCAATATGTTTATTTTTTTCTCCGGCTACTTCCAATGCAAAAGAAACATTTTCATAAACTGTTTTTTTGGGTAATAATTTAAAATCTTGAAAAATAACTCCGATTTGACGACGCAGATAAGGAATTTCTCCCGAAGGAATCTTGGTAATATCCCAATCACCGATAACAATCTTACCTTTAGTCGGTTTCTCTTCGGCTATTAAAAGCCGAACTAAAGTAGTTTTACCTGTTCCGCTTTGACCGACAATAGAAACGAATTCGCCTGCTTTGATATGCAGGTTAATATTTCTCAATCCTACCGACTCAGTACTGTAAATTTTAGTAACTCCTTCGAGTTTGATCATAATTTAAAATTTCGCTTATAGCGAATATATTATAACATAAAAAAAATAAACGAGCTAATCTCGTTTATTGTGGACAATTTCAACCAACCTGAATCGTTTATTTAATTCCCGCCTACCTTTCCCTAAGCCCTCTATCAGAATCTAACTGATATTTGTGTTTTACCTGCCCGACACGCCTTTGAGCCATCTCGGGGATTCGAACCCCGGACCTACGGTTTACGATACCGTTGCTCTACCAACTGAGCTAAGGTGGCAATTTTGAGCGGGATACGAGGAATCTCACTCGTCGCTTCGCTCCTCTTTGGAAAACCTTCTGGTTTTCCAACAACCTTTCCTCCGTAAAGAAAAAACTCCCGTTTTCTCCCTTTCCCTTTCTGATTTTATCAAATCAGAAATCGTCTCAGCCTTGCTTATCTGCTCAGGCTTCGTTTGAGCGAGTGACGAGAATCGAACTCGCGTCCCATGCTTGGGAAGCATGTATACTACCATTGTACTACACTCGCACATATTTACCCGCCATAGCATAAGCGACGGCGGGCTACCGATGTACTAATCCCGCAACAAACCCCGCTCTTTTTTAAAGAGCGGGGAAAAATTTATTCTGTAATTATTGTCTGCTCAACGCTCATCTCAAAAGGATTATGAATTTTGGAATAAAACTTTATTTCCGCTTTTTTCAAATAACTATCCATGTATTTTTCAAAAGAAGGGTACATAAATAATATGTGGCTAGCTTTAACTTTCGGTTCATTTACCCAAGTTCCGCTTTCGTTTTTAACTCGCTCGGTTTTAGTGTCATAAACTTTTAAAACATGAAAACCAAATTCTGTTTCTACCAATTCCTGAGCCAATTCTCCTTTTTTCAAATTAAAAGCCGCAGCTTCAAATTGAGGGATCATTTCTCCTTTTCCAAACCAACCCAAATCTCCGCCTGTTTCTCTGGTTCCATCCTCTCCGTACAATCCGGCCATTTCCTCAAAGTTGGCTCCGTTTTTAATCTGTTCCAAAACATCTTGGGCCTTTTGGCGAATTTCACTCAAAGCGACTTGGTCGGTTTGAACCATATCTGAAACTTTGCTTTGCAAAACAAAAGGGCGAATTACTTTTGCTTCATAAGCCTGCATATTCCAACCATAACGTTTTATAAGTTCTTTTTCCAATTCATCCTCAGATTCAAACTGTTCCAAAACTTGTTTTTTTAAATCTTCTATATCCTTTTTTTCAATTTTAATATTTAGATTTTTTGCCACTTGAGAAATCATCAAATTATTGGCCAAACGCCAAACAACTTGATCAGACATTTGTTCTTGAGTGAGTTCCATAGCCACCCCACCGTTATTTTGTTCTTCGTAATTTTTCATTGTCCAGATAGCTTTCATATCGTCAAGATAGTCAACATAAGCAATTTTTTGACCATTCACCGAAGCAAGAGGTAATCGCATAAATTTTGCCGAATAATAAGCAAATCCGTCAGTCGCTCCGGCACGAACTCGAACGAAACCAAAAATTCCAATAACTACCAAAACAATAAAAACCAAGGCTCCAAAACCGTATAAAAACATCTGTTTGTTTTTAGAAATTTGTTTATTATCAGCCGATAAAACGACTTCCTGTGAAGAATTTTTTTCTTCCGCGACAAGATTTTTGTTTTCGTTGGTATTATCCATACTTTCAAAAATTAAAAATTAATTATGGTTAAAAAAATAATTCCACCATTTTTTATAATTTGGCAGATTTGATTTTATCACATTATTTTCCGTTTGTCCATCTGTTTCTTCATTTAACCCTTTTATCACCGCGACTTGCTCACCCGGCTTACTTAAGTTCATTTCTAACCGCGCTCTTTTTTCCAAAAATTCATCGGATTGAAAATATGACAAAAGCTCCAAAGAACGAAGTTTTTTTGTTTCCAGAACTGAAAATTCTTTTTTAAGACGTTCAATTTCTTTTTTCACTTGATAGTCTTGATAAAAAGAACGAGTAAAAGCTACAGAAACAACCGTAAAAATTCCCAGCATAACAAACAAAAACCAATAGGAATAAAATACTTTTTTAAATTTTTTTCCTTCATTTTGCATAAAAACTACTTTTTTCTATTTTTCAAAGTTTCCTCCAAGCACTCTTTTATTTCTCTGAGGTCCCCGGTCTCTATCATCGAAAGATTATTGATAAACATATCTATGATTTCATCCGTATCCAAATCTTTTTCTTTTAGCCAAAAATCATTTTTCAATCTATTGACAAGACGAAATATCTTTTCCGGGTTGGAAATTTTATTTAACCGCAGCAATTCTTGACGCTGATTATTTTCCAAAGAAAGATCTCCAAAATTAAATACTTTGGCTAAAAGACCTTTTTTAAAATATAAAATATTTTGCACTTCGTAAAGATTGACTTCCAACACCTCTTCATCAAAAAAACCGCCGCTTTTAAAATCAATTACCCTCTTGTCCGTTAAAACGCAAAAATTTTTGGTCCTGACCAATACCACCTTTAAAAACAACAGCAAGCCAATAAAAACTGAAAAAATAAAAGCGGTTATACCATACCAACCCTGCGAAAACAACCAAAAAGCAAAGTAAGATGGAATTAAAATAAACACCAAACCCAAAACTATGTACCATATTTCATTCAGGTAGCTTTTTTTGATAATCGCCAAAATATTTTCATCTTTTTCCAAATTTATTCTTTTTACCAAAGACATAGGTAAATTTACTTATAGTGTTTTCAAAATTTTTCTCGTTACTTCTCTATCGTCCCAAGGAATTTTCTTTCCACCTTCAATTACAATACAAGGTTCCGTACCTTTGGCGGTAATAGCTACAACATCCCCCGCTTTAGCTAAACTTAAAGCTTTTTTGATAGCTTGCTCCCTATCTATCACGATAAACAAATTTTCTTCGTCTTTTTTACCTGTTTCACGCACACCAACTGCCAACATTTCTGCGATCTCTTTCGGATTTTCGTCAAAACAATTTACATCAGTGATAATTACAATGTCACAAAGTTGACCGGCGATTTTTCCCATCTCTTTTCTTTTGCTTTTGTCTCTACCACCACCATCACTGCCGATAATCCCGATAATTTTTTTATCTCGCACCAGATTGCGCAAAGTTTCAAACAGCGCAGTCAAACTCATACTTTCATGCGCGTAATCAACCACTACATTGAAATTTTGCCCTTCCTCTATAAACTCCATCCGACCTTCAACTTTTTTGACCACCGCAATTCCTGTCGCTATCTTTTCCAACGGTAATAAAAATATTTTACCGATCGCAATTGCCGGCAAAGCGTTATAAATATTAAAAACTCCGGCCAAATTTAAGTTGAATAAAAAATTATTAACTTCAAATTCGGTTTTTTGTCCTTCAACTTTCAAAATTCTGGCATTTAAAGAATTTTCTTTTTCCACCAAATATTGATCTCTTTGACCAAAAGCTATTTTTTTATCAGCTTCAAATCGCAGAAAATATTCGGCATTTTCATCATCCGTGTTTGCAATAATTATTTTTTCCATTTTTTTACCGTCAATAATTTTTCTTTTGTCTTTATTTAAACCGGCAAAAATTTTCCCTTTATCTCTACGCAGGTTTTCAAAACCACCATGACGTTCTTGGTGTTCTGTACCTAAATTGGTAAAAACACAAATATCATAGTGCAAACCGAAATGACGAAATTGCAAAATACCCTCAGACGATGTTTCTATCACCGCATATTTACAACCATTTTTCAACATTTGCGCCATCATTTTATGGATCTCGCCACGACCAAGCATGGTCATCTTTTTATCGTTTAGATATCGATTGTTTCCATCTTGAAATTCAACTGTGGACATTAATCCAACCTTGTTACCGGTTTGTTCCAATACCGAGGCGATAAAACGACAGGTGGTAGATTTGCCTTTGGTGCCGGTAACACCGATAACAATCATTTTTTTTGCCGGACGACCGTAACACCAATAAAAAAAGACTGAAACCAAGTAATGATAAAATTTCTTTAAAAAACTTAACATAATTATTCAAATTTCAAACTAACTTCATAAACTACTTGTTGTAATTTATTCAAAGCTTGTTTGGCCTGATCAAACTTTTGACGATTATAACCGGTTAAATTCATATCTACCAATTCATTGATTATTTCTTCTGCTGTTTTATAACAACGCTTAACTTCGGAAATATTTCTTTCCGTTGCTGATTTTATGGCAAATCTCAATATTTCACCCGGTACATCACATAATCCACCGATATAAATATCCGAATCTATTTTTAAATCTCTGATTCTGCTTATTTTTTTATCCTCCACAAAAGACAGAAAAAGTTCAGCTTCTGCATATTCTTCCAATGCTGCTTTGAAAGACCCTTCATCAAACAGGTCAGCGGTGGTTTTATATTTTTTACTTAGAGTTATAAGTATTTTTTTAGCTTCATTTAATGAATTTTTGGCTTCGTTTATATTTCCTCCCTGAAGAGAAAAAATGGTTTTTTTAGCCAAAAATTGAGCATCACCGGCAAATTTTATTACTTCTCTTCTCTTTTGAGCATAAGCCAAAAGCTCTTTTCGAACTGTTTGTAAAAATTTTTTATCCAGCATATAATATTGACAAAAATTAACTTATCCACTGTTTTTGAAATCAGGGACTTGATTTTTTTCTAAATTTAGTATATCATAACGAGCGTTATTTTGTCTAATCCAAGCCAAGATAAAATATGGGCCGGTAACCCCTCACCTATACCTTTATGTTTTACGTTTATCTTATAAAAAGTAAAATAGATGAGAGCACCTACATTGGCTATACAAACGATCTAAAAAGACGCTTGGTTGAACACAACAAAAGACTGAATAAGTCTACCAAGAACAAAGCGCCTTTTGAGCTCGTTTATTACGAAGCTTATAAAGAAATGGCTGACGCAAAACATAGAGAATTTAATTTGAAACATTTTGCTAAAGCTTATCAACAGTTAAAACTACGCCTTAAGGACAGTCTAAAGGCATAGGTGAGGGGCCGGTAGCTCAGCTGGTAGAGCAATTCCCTTTTAAGGAAGAGGTCCCGGGTTCGAATCCCGGCCGGCCTACAAAACACATTATCTAAAGTATAAGATAGTGTTGTTTTTAGGAAAACAACAAGGTTGTTCTAAAATATATTAAAGTACATTAAAAAACAGGAGGAAGAAGAAGATGTGTAAGAATCCTAAGGTAGAACTGGCAAAAAAGAAAAAAAAGCTCAGGGGATTGAAAAACGAAATTGCTAAAACTGGAAACAATCTGTGCAGAGTGATCAAAAAAGAAAGATTTGACTTGGAAGAAGTCCAGAAAACCACGATCAAATTGCATCAGCTTACCGAAGATGCTGACAGACTGGAAAAGGAAATTTTCATCTTGGAGCAAGCTCTACAAAAAGCTCAGGAACTTTCTCCCGCCTAACCAGGGCGGGATTTTTTATTGCTAAATTCTGTTTTTTTGTTATAATCAATCCAATATATGCAAATATCCTACCTTACTTTTGGCTGTAAACTTAATCAAGCGGAAACTGATTCCTTGCGCAGAGCTTTGGAAAATTTTGGTTACCAAACTGTTGATTTTGACTCTGGAGAAAATGTTTGCATTATCCGCGCCTGTGCAGTTACGTGTGGCGCTTCTTCTACCACTCGCGAACATATCCGCCGCGCCAAAAGACAAGGCTCTTATGTGATTGTCGCCGGTTGTCTGGAAAACAAAGAACTATCAGAGATTGACTTTGTCGGGCAAACCAACGAAATGATTATTGAGCATCTTTTGGAAAATTTTTATCCGCAACCGCAGGTTTCAAAACAACAAACTTTATTAACAGAAAAAACTCGCGCTTTTGTCAAAATTCAAACCGGATGTAATTTTCAATGCTCTTATTGCATTATTCCTTCTTTTCGCGGAAAATCTATGAGCCGTAAAACGGAAGAAATTATCATCGAATTGAAAATGCTAGAAAAACAGGGTTACAAAGAAGCGGTTTTAACCGGCGTAAATATTTGCCAATACCAAGACGGACCGGATAAATTGGCCGATTTATTGATGGAAATTTTGAAAAAAACCAAAATTCCTCGTTTTCGCCTAGGATCGCTTGACCCTCGTCTTATTGATGATAAATTAATAAAAATTTATAAAAACCCTCGTCTGCTTCATCACTGGCATTTATCGCTACAATCCGGTTCTGACAATATTTTGAATTTGATGAGACGCGGTTACGGCACCGCTACTTATAAAAAAATTGTGAATAAAGTCAGATCTTTTTATCCGCATTTTTCTTTTACCACCGATATTATTGTCGGCTTTCCCGGGGAAACAGAAAATGATTTTCAAGAAACTTTAGATTTTGTAAAAAAAATACAATTTACCAAAGTTCATATTTTTCCATTTTCTCCTCGACCCAATACTCCGGCCAAAGATATGAAACCGGCGGTACAAGATAAAATCAAAACTGAAAGAGTAAAAATATTAACTGATGAGTCTTATAAAACAGCTCAAAAATTTGCAGAAAATTTTTATGATCAAAGAAAAAAAATTCTTTTTGAACAAAAAAAATCAGGCTTCTGGTTTGGTTACTCGCCTGAATATTTTAAAATAAAGATAAAATCGGATAAAAATTTACACAACAAAATAGTTACTGTCAAACTTTCCGAAAAAAATCTTATTATCGAATAGCGGCCACTTCGTTTATTAAACTGATTATTTTTTCTTTTTTGGTAATTGGCAAAACCGCATGCAAGCGTTCACCTAAGTTTTGACGCTTGTTTTTATTTTCAAGCAATTCTTGAACGGTTTTACCGAGTTTCAAGCCGTTGTCCCAAATTTCATTCATCAACATTACGGCATTTTTTTGCGCTAAGTATAGCGCATTTTCCAACTGATGAGAATCAGAAATTGGTAACAAGATAGCCGGTTTTTTTAATAAAGCTAGTTCAGTAATAGTTCCAAAACCAGCGCGACACACCACCAAATCCGCAGCCGCATAAGCATATTTCATTTCCTCGTCAAAAAATTTATACATCTTATAATTAGGGAAAAATTTAACCGCTTTTTCCGCCATGTCGGAAGAGCGTTCCTTGCCAACCAGATGAACAACATGCCAAGTTTTTGGCCAATGGTTCATAGCTTCCAAAATCATTTTATTTACTTTAAAAGAGCCCGTTCCACCTCCCAACGCAAAAATCACAGGTTCATTATCGGTTATTCCCAATTTTCTTTTTGCTTGTTCAATGTCATCAAATTTTAAATCTCTGGCCGGATTACCTATCCATTCGGATTTAACCATAGGAAAATATTGCAAACTTTCATTTATCGCTACGGTTACTTTGGTGGCCGTATGACTCATCAGTCTATTGGCCAAACCAGGACGTACATCTTGCTGATGAACCCAAGATGGAATTCCTAGAACTTTACCGGCAAAATGAACTGGTACACTCACAAAACCGCCGGCAGAAATCAAAATATCCGGCTTTTCTTTAATCA
>CAYUIA010000021.1:5428-9590 GCA_964444635.1 uncultured Gammaproteobacteria bacterium | reverse complement strand
ATAGGATAAGACTTTTTGATTTTAACCGTACCTTTACCATCAATTTCTTGACCGATAACGTTGAACATACGACCCAAAGTTTCCGGACCGACCGGAACAGTCACCGGCGCACCAGTATCTATAACTTCCGCACCACGACAAAGACCGTCAGTACTGGATAATGCGATAGTACGGACTGTGTTGGAACCCAAATGTTGTTGAACTTCCAAAACTAACTCTTTTCCGCCATCAATTTTGACTATGAGCGAATTGTAAATTTCCGGCAAACCGTCGGGAAAATGAGCGTCTACCACCACCCCGATAATCTGCGTAACCGTGCCTTTGAGATTTTTCATAAAAAAATTTATTACTATTTAAAAGCGGCCGCACCAGCGGAAATCTCGGCTATTTCTTGGGTAATCCCCGCTTGTCTGGCTTTATTATAATTTAAATTAAGTTCAAAAATCATATCTTTGGCCGCATCGCTGGCACTTTTCATCGCAACCATACGAGCGCTGTGTTCAGAAGCGGTAGATTCCAGCATCGCTTGATAAAGCTGAACTTCCACTAACTTTGGCAAAACTTCGTTGATAATATCTTCCACACTTGGTTCAAACAGATAAGTTTCCAAACCAAATTCTTCTTCCTCTTTTTCTTCCATGTCCTTTATTTCGTGGCTAAATTCATTTTTACCCAGATCAACCAACATTTTTTCCAATTCACGAGAAGAAACCGGTAATAACTGACGTAATTTGGGTTCTTGTAATAAGCTGGATTTGAAATCAGTATAAGCCACCAAAACCTTATCATAATTTTTGGCCAAAAAATCTTTTATTACCGCTTTGGAAATCGTCAAACTTTCTTCATAAATCGGTACTTCGCTAAGCTTGTCAAAAACGGAAACCAGTTTCAAATTATTTTTCTTGGCAAAAAGCGCGCTTTTACGACCCAATCCCAAAACTTCTATTTCCACTTTATCCGCCGGTGGTATTTCTTCGTCATTTATAGTACGATGACGAGAAATATTTTTAACATCTTTTATTAATTTACCAGTTTTTTTGAAAATATTGGCGTTGAAACTACCGCACAAACCGCGATTGGAAGAAATCATAATAAGCAAAACTTTTTGCACCGGTCTGGTTTCAAGCAAAGGACAATCGGGTTCGTTAAGATGCGCCAAGTGATTGAGTAAATCTTGCGTAAGTTTGGCATAAGCGCGAGTCCTGAAAGCCGCGTCCACAGCTTTGCGCATTTTGACCGCCGCGATCATTTCCATGGCTTTGGTAATTTTTTTAGTATTACCGATGGATTTGAGACGGCGTTTGATAAGTTTGGTCGAAACCGCCATATTATCTTAAAAATTGTTTTTGAAAATCTTCGCAAGCATTTTTCAGTTCGGTTTCCACTTCTTCATTCCATTCATTTTTTGCGATCATATCCATCACCTTGCGTTTGGCACTGTTCATAAAACCTAAGAATTTCTCTTCCGTTTCTCTGATGTTTTTAACTTCCACATTATCAAAATAACCATTATTAACCGCGTAAATGGAAGAAACCTCTTCTTCAATCGGATACGGTTTATATTGCGGTTGTTTGAGAAGCTCGGTTAAACGCTGGCCTCTGTCAATCTGTTTTTTGGTTTCCGGATCCAAATCAGAAGCAAATTGAGCAAAAGCTTCCATTTCTCGAAATTGAGCCATAGCCAATTTCAATTTACCGGCAACTTTTTTCATAGGTTTGGTTTGAGCCGAAGATCCGACACGAGACACAGATAAACCGACATTGAGAGCAGGACGGATACCGCGATAAAATAAATCGGTTTCCAAAAAAATCTGGCCGTCGGTAATAGAAATCACATTGGTCGGAATGTAAGCAGAAACATCACCGGCCTGAGTTTCAATAATTGGAAGCGCTGTGATAGAACCACCGCCGTTTTCTTTGTTGAGGTTGCAAGCGCGCTCCAATAAACGGGAATGTAAATAAAACACATCACCCGGATATGCTTCACGACCCGGCGGACGACGCAACAGCAGAGAAATTTCTCTGTATGCCCAAGCCTGTTTGGTCAAATCATCATAAACTATCAAAACATCTTTGCCTTTGTCGGCAAAATATTCAGCCATAGCTACCCCGGCATAAGGAGCCAAATATGACATTGGCGCCGGCTCGGAAGCTCCGGCCATCACCACAACCGTATAATCCATAGCTCCGGCTTCTTGTAATTTTGCCACCAATCTGGCAATTTTGGATTCTTTTTGTCCGACTGCCACATATACACAAATCATGTCTTGCCCTTTTTGGTTGATGATGGCGTCAATTGCCAAAGCGGTTTTACCGGTTTGTCTATCGCCAATAATCAATTCTCTCTGTCCGCGACCAATCGGAATTAACGCATCAACGGCTTTGATACCGGTTTGGACAGGACGATTTACCGGTTCGCGAGTCATAACTCCCGGAGCGATTCTCTCCAACGGATAAAAATCTTTGGTTTTGATATCACCTTTACCGTCACGAGGATTGCCCAAAATATCCACAACTCGGCCGATGAGATTTTCTCCAACCGGTACGGACAAAATACGACCAGTGCGTTTCACCAAATCACCTTCTTTGATTTGTTTGTAATCACCCAAAATGATAGAACCTACGGTTTCTTCTTCTAGATTAAGCGCCACCCCGTAAACACCGCCCGTAAATTCAAGCATCTCTTGCGCTTGGCAATTTTCCAAACCGCTCATACGCGCAATACCGTCGCCGACTTCTATAACCGTGCCGACTTCTTCCACTTGCGCTTGGCGTTTGAAAGATTCGATATTGTCTTTGAGCGCTTTGATAATTTGATTGGTATTTGACATAACAAATTTATATTAGTTGTTGTTTTAATTTATTTATTTGGGTTTTCAAGCTGGCGTCAAAAATCTTATTGCCCACCTGCACCACCACACCGCCCAAAATATTCTCGTCCGTCTTAACTTTTACTTCACCTTTGAGCGATAAAAACTTTTTAATCTCTTCGATAGAACTCTTGGGTAATTCGCGCGCGGTTTTGATAACAGCTTTTTCATTGCCTTGCACCTTATCGGAATAAATTTCAAATTCTTTGATGATATAAGGCAACTTGTTTAAACTTTGATTTTTTTGTAACAATGCAATAAAAGCTTCAATATTTTTTTGAAGTTCTTTTTCCGACAAATCCACAGTCAGAGCGTATAAAATTTTGGCGTATTGCAAAGGCAAAATTTTGGACATAATTATTTTTTGATTTTTTCCATAACAGCTTTAACATATTTACTATCATCAGCTGATTTGAGATTTTCACCCAAAACTTTTTCCGCTACCAGAGAAACCAATTCTGCTGTTTCTTTTTTCAATTCTGCAGTCATTTTTTCTTTTTCCGCCAAAATAGTTTGTTTGGCTTCGGCAACAACTTTTTGCGCTTCTTCTTTAGCTTTGTTTTTAGCCAACTCAATCGTAATTTTGGCTTCACTTTGCGCCTCACCCATCAGATGGTTAGCCATCAAACGACTTTCGTCTGTAATTTTTTGCGCGGTTTGTTTGGCAACTGCAATTTCAGTATTGGCTTTATCAAAATTTTCTTGAGTTTCTCGGGCTTTTTGACGTCTTTCTTCGATAATTTTCATTAACGGAGCAAAAGCAAATTTTTTCAAAATCCAAAAAGCCACGAGAAAATTTATGAGATTAAACAAACTCATGTGCCAATCAAAACCGACTTTACCTAAAATTTCTAATAATTTTTCCATATATTATTGATAATTTGTGTTTATGGGTGTCGCCAAAAAATTTTTGACGACAAACAAAACACAAGTTTTAAACGATAAAGAAACAAACGAAAGCGTAAATAGCGGTTGATTCGGCCATTGCTACCCCGATAATCATTTTGGAAAAAATACTTCCTTCCATTTTCGGGTTGCGACCGATAGCTTCGAGAGCTTTACCGATAAGATAACCTTCGCCAATAGCTGATCCACCCATAGTGATGGTACAAAGACCCTTGGCGATAAGACGTGCGACTTCAATATCCATAAAAATAAATTAAATTATTTAATTATATTATTGTTGATTAATTGGTTTTTTCCGTATCTACCGCCAAGCTATAAAATGCCGCCACAAGCGATCCAAACACCATAGTTTGCACCACGGCCGCCAATAAACTCAAGAAAAACCA
>CAYUIA010000021.1:3687-5328 GCA_964444635.1 uncultured Gammaproteobacteria bacterium | reverse complement strand
CCAAAAGTAATATTAAAATCACTGGTATGGGTACGAAAAAAATAAATTCCGTTATAAGTAAATTCGGACAAAATCGGTATGAGGCCGAGTAAATTGGATAAACCGATATAAACAAAGAGAGCTCCAACTAAAGGCAGTATTTTGAAGGCAAAATTACGACTACCGCTGATCTGCTCAACTAGATTGAAGAAAGCTTCGGTTAAACTTTCTACCGCGGATTGAAATTTACCGGGAATAAATTTAATTTTAGAAGAAATAATAAAACTACCGATAGCGATCAAAAGCAATACAAGCAGTCCGGAAGTCATGGAATTGGTAAATTCAAAATCACCAACTTTAAAAAGTGTTTCCGGTTTTACGGGTGCGACTTGTGATTCAACTTGAAAAAACATAATTAAATTTTTTTATTGTTTTCTTCTTTTTCCAATTCTTTAAATTCGCGAGAAATCCTAAAATATAATCTAAAGGCCAAGAACCAAGAAAAAATAAAAGCCCCCAATAATAGAGGCCATATAATATTAAAACTTACTATTTCTTTTTCTTGTAAATATTTTCCCAAAAATAAAGCTCCAAACGCCGGAACGGCAAAAATTATCAATATTTCAAACATCGCTTTAAATGTTTTATGAACCAAATCTTGTTTTTTGTCCGAAGTTTGCATAATTATTTGCTAATTTTAGCTTTATTTTATTTTTAATCCGGCTTCATTTTACAGGAAATATAAAAACTCGTCAAGGGTTTTTAAATTTTAAATAATTTTTTAGCATTTTTACCGGTTATCTCAATGATTTCTTCTGTTGTTTTTTGGCGAATTTCAGCGATTTTTTTGGCAACCTCCTCTACCATCCACGGTTCCGCTCTTTGTCCTCGATAAGCCTGCGGGGCCAAATACGGCGCATCGGTTTCAATGAGAATTTTATCAAGCGGAATATTTTTTACCACCTCCAAAATATCTTCTTGAGCTTTCGGATCGGTTTTTTTGGGAGGGAAAGTGATAACACCGGTGAAACCGATATGCAATCCAAGATCTAAATATTGTTTTGCATAATTCCAGTCCGCGGTATAACAATGGACTACACCGTTAATAAGACCTCCCCTACCCCCTTCTTCGTAAGGAGGGGATTTTATCCCTCCCTTACTAAGGGAGGGTGTCGTGCTAACAGGCACGACGGAAGAGTCTACTAATGATTTTAATAATTTAACCATTTCTTCATGAGCACTTCTGACGTGAATAATTATCGGCAAATCCAGTTCTTGCGCCAATTCATATTGTTTAATAAAAACTTCTTTTTGTTTTTGTAATATTTTTTCTTTATTCAAATTTTCAGGTAAATGAAAAAGTTCCAAACCACATTCCCCTATGGCTATGACTTTTTTATTTTGCGCCAAAGTTTTATATTTATCATAACCAAAATCTTCTTCGCGCGATTTGAACGATGTTTCTTCTTCATCAACATGAGTTTCAAAAAGATGAATGGGATGCAAACCGACACTGGCGTAAATGTTTTCATATTTTTGCGCCAATTCTACCGCGCGAACAGAAGTGTCTATCTGCGAACCGACAACATTTAACAACATCTGTTTTTCATTACAGCGTTGCAGGACTTGACCAAGATCTTCTTTATAGGTTTTAAATTGTAG
>CAYUIA010000021.1:0-3587 GCA_964444635.1 uncultured Gammaproteobacteria bacterium | reverse complement strand
AGGAACGAAGTGACGCGGCAATCTCACTGCTTATTGGAATCTGTGAGATTGCTTCACCCTACGGGTTCGCAATGACAAGGTTGAAGTTATTAAACCGGTAATTTTGCAAGCGGGAATTTTTTGTCCAATCAACCAAATATTTTTCCGCAATACTATATTCCATAAGTCCTACGGCACTGGCTTTTTGTTGAAGCGGAAAAACATACAAAGATAATGTATTTTCTTTTATCACTAAACCCAAAGAAAGGCCTTGCTGGGTTGGAACGGAAAAATATTGATCAAATATGAAATTGCCGAGCGAATAAAAAACAGGTTTATTTTGATAGATTTCCATTTCTTGCACCACGTGCGGGTGATGACCAATAACTGTGTCCGCGCCGTTATCTACAAAATAATGTGCCAGTTCGCGTTGGCGAGTATTGGAAATTTCTTTGTATTCATATCCCCAATGGATAAAAATAATTACTTTTTCTGCGCCTTTACTTTTTGCTAAATCAATCAATTTTTTTACCGCTGTTTTTTCTATGGGTGAATTGGTGTCGTTGAGTCCGATAAATCCTATTTTGAAACCCCCTACTTGTTTGATAATCAAAGATTCACCATCCACTCTGTATTGTGAACCAAAATATTCAAAACCGAATTTATCCAAATTCTTTTTATTTTCTGTAAAACCGACACTACTCATATCAAGCGTATGGTTATTTGCCAGACCAAACAAACCAAAATTGTATTTTTTCAATTCCGGTAAAAGCGCCGGATCAAAACGAAAAGCAATCTCTTTGGTTGTTTGTCTACGACTGTCGGCAAAAGGTCCTTCCAGATTGGCGATTATCAAATCAGTCCCGAGAAAAAATCTATTTTCTTGACCGGCTAAATTTTTTAATAAATAATCAAAACCATATTGGTCAATTTTTGTCTTCACACTACGATCAAGCATCATATCGCCAAAAAATAATAAACTGGATATTTTTTCTTTTTGCGCATCTCCCTCTACAAAATAAGGAGAGAAATAACCGGTGGTTTCTCGAAGCGATGAAGTGTTTAATATTTGAGCGGAATTAGCAGATATTTCATAAGCGACTTTGCCGAAATTTTTCATCGCCAAATATTTGGTTAAAATATACAGGCTTCCCGGAGAGTCTGTTTCCAATTTAAAAACTCTTTCATAATCCAAATTTTTGATAACTTGTTTACTAAGTTCATCATGAAAGTTGGCTACCGGGGCAGTCAAATAATGAGAGAAATCAACCGAAGCTACGACAACATCTTTTTCTGAAATATTTTCTACTAAATATTCATAAACTTTTTCCAATGTTGCGGTTGGAGTTTGATAACTAAATATTATCGGTACGATTTTTGTCTGCGGAAGAGATTTTTTGATAAATGAAACAAGCGATGCGATGCTCTGCTCAGCGACAAAGATGTCTTTACCGACAATCTTGGCAACATCTTTTTCTTGCAGATCTGAAATTATTTTTTTGTCCGGCACCAATATTCCATATGGTGTTTGCCAAGCCAAATCCGTAGTCAAAATTTCTCCATTTCCAGCGTGATAGTGATCCGGACCGATAAGATAAATGGTTTTTGGATTTTGTCTTTGTAAGTTTTTAAAAAATGCGGCGCTTATTTGCCCGGCCAATAAATGATGCGGCACTATCCCCCCTTTTATTTCTCCTAAATTTTCCGGCACTAACGGAGTGTTTTGAAAAGCGTTTTCATAAATTTGCAAATCAAAAGGCTCGGCATAAATAAAATCGGAAAAAATTTCTTCTTCATTTTCTTTTTGATCCTCAAAAATATCTGGAGCAATAGCCAATATTTCTCGACTATCCAAAAAAGTTGGCGCTTGACTGCACAGATTTACAAAAATAACGCCCGACAACAAAATTATCGGGAGAAGAATTAAATTAATTAACAATATCTTCCTCATGAGGATGTTTATTTATACCAATATACAAATTGTACTAATTATACGAATGTAATACGAATAAATTCGTATAGTGGATTAGTATATAATTAGTATCATTCGTACCATTAGTATATTAGTATATTTTATTTAATAAAGTATTCAATTGAACTCTCTATAGCTTTGAGAGCTTCCGGAACAAAAGGCAACAAGACAGCGGCCAGAGAAACAAGATGCGGAATCAAAAATGATTCACCCAGATATTGCATGAAATATTCAGCCAGGGGATATTTACCGATAAAATAAAAAATCATTCCCAAACCAATAGCGCCTTCCAAAGCGCCAAAAAGCATTCCCAAAAATCTATTGATTCCGCTTATAAAAGGCAACTTGGTCAGAAAACCCAAAATTTTATTCATTAACCAAAAAGCTAAACCGACCAAACGATTGATCAAGAAAAAAACGATAATAAAAATTATAACTTTGGAAAAATTTGGCTGCCAACCGGTAATATTCATTAACCAATTGGCTGCTGTTTCGTAATAACGGGTGGCCAAAAATACACCCAATATAGTTCCTAAAAGAGACCCCAGGGTGTGTATCAGTCCAAACCACAGACCAAAGAGTCCGAAGCTGGCGATAATGATTATCAAAATGACGTCGAGTAGAGACATAAGATAAAAATTTTTAATTTTTAATTTTGCAATTTTTAATATCATCCCTGACTTGATCAGGGATCCAGGACGATTCGCCACTGGATTCCTGCTGTAGTTTATACCCGCTTGACGGGTGCAGGAATGACAGTTGAATGGTAAAAATGTCCCGATTTTCATCGGGACGTAAGAGATGAGCAGTAGCGTTGATCAAGTTGTTCGCGAGTGGGCGGAGCCGAATGTTTATCAAGTTCTACGCAAACTTCATAAGCCTTTTTCAGATTTTGCTCCATCTTTTTCAACAATTCTCTTTTTTTCTGTCGATGTTTTTTAAAAAGCCTTCTCTTTAAACGTCTTTTCCTTTCTTGTTTTCCCATCTCTTCCTCCATTGATTGTAAAGAACGTTGTTAAAATTATAAATTATAAATTTTAAATCAATTCTTAATTAAAAATTTTCAATATCAAATTCGCGAACTTTATAACTTTATAAACTTTATGAACTTTCTAACTTACTTCTCCAACCTGGGAAACAGCGGTTGCAGTTCTCCAATCTTATTCCCCACTGTCAATTCTACCCATGATTGTAACTCATCCAATTTTTTGGCGTTTTCTTTGGCAGGATCAAGTCCGAGCTGAATCAAAATTTTCTCCGAAGTTTCAGGCATTACCGGATAAATCATCACAGCAATATGACGCAGGCTTTCGCACAAATGATATAGCAAATCCGAAACTTCACTCATTTTACCCTCTTTAGCCCTGGTCCAAGGTTTTTGATCAGAAATCATCTGGTCGCAGTGTGTAATAAATTTGGAAACCGTTTCCAAAGCCCGATCAAAACGCCAAACATCCATAAATTTGCGGTATGTCGGCCAAATTTCATCAGACAGATATTTGATAAGTTCATCGTTTTTTTCTTCCACTTGCGGAACTTTACCATCGCAATATTTTACAACCATAGATAAAACCCGGTTAGTCAAATTACCCAAACCGTTAGCCAGGTCGGCATTAAATCTTTCTTTAAATTTAGC
>CAYUIA010000020.1:0-9895 GCA_964444635.1 uncultured Gammaproteobacteria bacterium | reverse complement strand
TTGTGCCCAGCCTGTAAGTCCGGGTTTGGTGAGATGGCGTAAACGATAATAAGGCATGGTATTTACAAGTTCAGCGACAAATTCCGGTCTTTCCGGTCGCGGTCCGATGAGAGACATTTCGTTTTTGAGAATATTGATAAATTGTGGGATTTCATCCAATCGAGTGGCGCGCATTATTTTCCCCAAAATAGTGATGCGGTCGTCTTTTTGTTGCGCAAATTGCGGACCGTGAGTTTCGGCGCTACCATCGGCGTTGAGCGCGCGCATAGTACGGTATTTATACATTTTGAAAGGTTTACCAAGCAATCCGGTTCTGGTTTGAGTAAAAAATATCGGCCCTCGAGAAGTAATTTTGATGAGCAGAGCCAAAATAGGGAAGGTAATGATAAAAAATAATCCCATCAAAACTCCAGCTGTATAATCCAAAATTATTTTTACCCGATCATAAACTTTCTTTTCTTGTTCCGGGAGATTGTTCAAAAACCAATTTTCTGAAAAAACAAACGGCGGTAAACGACCAAACATTTTTTCATAAATTTCTACCAACCCGACAATACTAACTCCGGTAAAAAATTCAGTATAAATTTCTTTGGCCAAATTTTCATTTGTGCTTGTTTGTGGTGATAAAATTATCAAATCACAATTTAAACCGGTTTTTTTCAAGTCAGCAAAAGAATTGAAAAGGGGATACTCTTTTAAATTTTCCGGTAATAAAAGTTCCGGGTTATTTTCTACAAAACCACAAACGACGTACCCTCGTTCCGGTTCCCTGATAAATAGATTGGCGATTTCCAGAGTTTCTTTGGTTAAACCGATAATGACAGTTTTGGTTTTTAAAATATTTTTTGCTAAATATCTAAAATGTAAGTATCTCCAAAAAGAGGTAAAAAGAGCGTAAAAAATAGCGATTAAAAATAAAATAGTTTTTGGACTACCGATTGGGCTTTGTTGAAAATAAAAATAAGCAAACCCCAGGAACATCCAAACCAAGGCGGAAATGACAGAATTTTGGATCAATTCGCCAAAACTTTTCTTTTTACTCACATCATACAGACTGGCGATATAAAAAATAATTACAGATAGTAAGAATAGAGGCCAGAAACTGTTCAAAAGCAAGGTAAATCTGTGCAGAGGAAATTCTAGATAACGTATAGCTAAGGCAAAAAATAGGCTTAAATAAAGCCAAAAAAAGTCACCAAGTAAAATAATTAATTGTTTGAAACGGTAAAGCATAAAACCAGTTGTTTTCTCTTTATTTTTTTGTTATAATAGGGAAGTAAAAACTATGTTTCAATTTTATCCCAATTTAACAAAAAAATCAATTGCGGCCTGTTTTTTGGTTATTTTTTTACTAACCCCAACTTTGTCTGTTTTGGCGCGAGAACCCGAAGATCAATATTATTCACAGCAGACAAAAATTTGGCAACAGATAAAAGCTCCGCAAGCTTGGGATTTGGCTACAGGCAACCGCCAAATTGTAGTAGCGGTTATCGATATCGGGGTAGACACATGGCATCCGGACTTATATGAAAATATTTGGGTTAATCCCAATGAGATAGACGGAAACGGCATAGACGATGACGGTAATGGTTACACAGACGATGTCAATGGATGGAATTTTGTAGAAAATAACAACGACCCCAGAGTTGGAGTGATGGAAAAAAATTTGGACAAAGACGCTATTTCGCACGGTACTATAGTGGCCGGAATTATCGGCGCTGTGGGTAATAATAAAAAAGGCTCTACCGGTTTGAACTGGAATGTCAGTATTATGCCGTTGCGTGCCGTGGGGAATAATGGATCCGGATCTTATCTTAATATTATCAAAGCCATAAATTATGCAACGGAAAACGGAGCGCATATTATAAATTTGAGTTTTGTCGGCAGTGAGCCGGACAGAGATCTTAAAGACGCTTTACGGCGCGCTTATAATCGCGGAGTTTTTATTGTGAGTGCCGCGGGCAATTCCGGTCATATTATCTATAGCGATGGTAAAGAAAAATTGAGTTATCCGGCTTGTTATGATTTGGGAGAGGATAATTGGGTTATGGGAGTTTCCTCGGTCGATAACAAAGATAATTTGAGTTATTTTTCCGCCTTTGGTTCAGGGGTTGACATATTGGCTCCGGGTGAGGGAATTTACAGTTTGCAAAGATATTCTCCTCAATTCGGTTTTTATGAAGAAGTTGGCGGTCCATGGCAAGGGACTTCTTTTGCTACCGCCTTTGTTTCCGGCGCTGCCGCGTTACTTAAAAGCCTGCATCCCGAATGGACTCCTGCGCAGATAAGGGATAATCTTATCCAAACGGCGGACGATCTGTTTTTTGACCCCAGAGGTGAAGGTAAACGCTTGTATAAAAGATTAAATGTCGGCAGAGCCGTGGAAATAGCTTTTAAATCAAAAGTAAGTTTAGATAATCTGGATGGTTTTTATTTTTATCGTAACGGCAAAAATAACAGCTCTGAGGTTTTGCGCTATAATCTGGATCAAGAAAAAACTTTTTCCATAGTTCGTCCGCCGGGTAAAATAATCTCCTTATCTTCCGGAGATATTGACAATGACGGCCCTAAAGAAGTTGTTTTGATTTTGCAAAAAGGAAATAATTATCATTTGCAAGTCTATACAGACAAAGGAATTTTGGCGCGAGATTTTGTTTTGGCCAAAAATATTTCCGGTTATGAATTTTCCGGGGTGAAGTTTGATATAGATGAAAACAAGCAGATAAATTTTGTTATTAGTAAATATTATCCGACACAAAAAATAACCAAATTTATAAAATATAATTGGCACGGTAAATATCTCAATGAATTCGGGCTTGTAGGCAAAGCGGTTGGCTGGGAAACCAATAATATATTTTTATACACGGCGGTTTTGGTTAATAGCACCGTGTTTGTGCGCGAGATAGATTGGGGAGGAAATGTTATTTCACAAATAAAATTCAATAACATTGCCGGGGTAGATTCTTTTAGAGTTGGTCATGTGGATAGTCTCAAAAGTGATCAGATAATCTTTATTGCTCGTAAAAAAACCGAACTGGAAACTTATATTATCGATTGGAACAGTTTGAGCTTTTATCGTAAATCTTTGGTTTACAAAATGCAACGACAAAACATAATTCTCGGAAAATATCAGGACAGTTTATTGCAAAATATATTTTTGTTCGGTTTATCAAGTGGTAAATATAATCTACAAAATTCACAAGGAAAAATTTTAAAAATTTATAATTTGCCGAATATTATCGGCTCAGTTGAACAATAAAAATATGGAAAATGTTATTTTTGAAAAGAAAAATATTTTAGTGACCGGCGGCGCCGGTTTTATAGGATCGCATTTATGTGAAAGATTGCTTAAAGAAGGGAATGTAATTTGTCTGGATGATTTTAGTAATTCCGATCCGCAAAATATCAATCATCTTTTGCAATATCCGGATTTTGAATTTATCAATTGGGATGTCAACAATCCTATAAATTTGGAGGATTTTGACGAACTTAATAAATTTAAAATTAAATTTCAAGGGATTCAAGAAATTTATCATCTGGCTTGTCCGACCAGTCCCAAAGATTTTGAAAAACTCAAAATTCATTCATTGCATGCCAATGCTACGGCCGTGATAAACACTTTGGAATTGGCGGTTAAATACAAAGCCAAATACGTGCTTGGCGGTAGCTCCGTGGTTTATGGAGATGCAACAGATAAAAAAAATATTTTTAGAGAAAGTGATTTGGGAATGGTGGATCAGTTGTCACCGCGCGCTTGCTATGACGAGGGTAAACGTTTCGCGGAAACCTGTGTGCAAACATACCGGGATTTTTACGGAGTAGACGCTAAAATCGCCAGGATTTTTACCACCTATGGTCCCAAGATGCACCTTTTCCAAGGGTTGCTTATTCCCGATTTTGTTATCAATGCTTTGGATAATAAAGATTTGGTAATTTATGGAGATAAAAATTTAGCCACTTCTCTTTGTTATGTTTCCGACATTGTTACCGGTTTGTGCAACCTGATGTCCTCTGAACCGGAAGTTAAAGTGATAAATTTGGGTTCGGACGATATGTATACTTTTTCTCAGATTGCTCAAGTTATTATCAAGATGACCGGTTCAAAATCAAAAATAGTTTATGAAGATCCGTTATTGTTTTTAACTCGTAAAGGAGCGCCGGATTTGCAGTATGTAAAAAAGACATTAGGTTGGATGCCTTTGGTTAGGATAGAGGACGGACTGGAAAAAACCATTGAGTATGTAGCGGCCAATAAGGAGGCTTTGCTTTATGGTAATAATAAATAAATTATGACATGGATAGTTGTTCCGGCGTATAATGAAGAAAAAAAAATATTTAAAACCGTAGAAAGTTTGAAAAAAGCCGGATGGTCAAATATAGTGGTGATTGATGACGGTTCGTTTGATAATACCGCTTTTTTGGCGCAACAAGCCGGAGCTAGGGTGATAAAGCACATTATCAATCGAGGTCAGGGTGCGGCGTTACAAACCGGACATGAATATGTTTTGCGTTTGGGTGCGCAGTTCATAGTTGATTTTGACGCTGACGGACAATTTGATCCGCTGGACATTAATATTGCCATTGAAAAATTGAAACAAGAAAATCTGGATGTGGTATTGGGTTCTCGTTTTTTGGACGATCGTTCACAAATTCCTTTTTCTAAAAAATATTTACTTCTGCCTCTGGCCAAAATAATAAACGGTTTTTTTACCGGAGTAAAATTGACGGATGTGCATAACGGTTTCCGTGTTTTTTCTCGTGATGCTTTGCAAAAAATAGAAATTACCCAAGACAAGATGGCGCACAATACGCAAATCGTCGCACAAATCAAAAAAAACAAACTTTGTTTTTCCGAAATTCCGGTTAAGGTTTATTATGATGATTATGGTCAAGGCTGGAGAGGGGGAGTGGAAATAGTCAAAGATTTATTAGTTAATTTTTTTGTAAAATAAACTTATGATGTTCGCGCAAATAATTTTATTTCTGATTTTTATCTCTCTATTTTTGAAAACCGTTTTGAAATGGAGGAAAAAAGAGCTTTCCATAGGTGAGGGTTTCGGTTGGTCGTTACTTTGGGTTTTAGGTTTTGTTTTGGCTGTCAAACCCGACACTGCGTCATATTTTGCCAAGATTTTGGGAATAGGTAGAGGGGTTGATCTGGCTATTTATACGGCGTTGATTATTTTATTTTATTTACATTTTGCGTTGATGGTGCGATTGGAAAAAGTAAATCGCGATATTACTCGTTTGACTCGAGAAAAAGCTCTTGAAAATAAAGAAGAAAAATTATGAAGGTGGCGCATATAGTTTCTACTTTTTATCCGCATTTGGGAGGAATGGGTGAAGTTTGTCTTCTGGAAAGTGATTTTTTGACGAAAAACGGAGTTGAGGTGGAGGTTTTTTCTTTGTTTTATCCGGGTACTGCGTATGCGGATGAAAATCTTGGTTTCAAAATCAACAGAGTAAAGCCGATTTTGAAATTCGGTGATGCCGGCTGGCTGCATTCTTTCAAAGACAAATTGCGAGATTTTGATATTGTTCATTTCCATTTTCCTTTTTACGGTGCGGAAAGAGAAGTGATAAAAGCTAAACAAGAGTTTGGTTTCAAATTGATTTTGACTTATCACATGGACGCTCAAACCAAAGGTTTGAAAAAAATCGGTAAAAATATTTTAGATTTTCTTTACGGTAAAAAACTTTTTGAAATTGCGGATAAAGTTTTGTATGTTGATGAAGAGCGTTGGCATAGTTTCAAATTTTATAATGAAATTATCAAATTGAAATCCGTTTATCTGCCCAATGCCATAGATACTGCTGTTTTTAAAACAAAGCAAGTCGGTTTTGGCGAGGTTGGCTTGGAAAAATACGCGGAAAATAAAATAGTTTTGTTTGTCGGCAATCTATTGCCGGTAAAAAATCTTGAAACACTTATCAAAGCTATGTCGGGGATGAATAAAAAAAACGTTTTGTTGATAGTGGGTGGAGGTTATAAAGAAAAAAAATACAAAAAGATGGTGAAAGAGGAGGGTTTGCAAGAAAAAGTTATTTTTTACGGCCCGGTCAAGGATAAAGAAAAATTGGCTAAAATTTACAATTTGGCTTCGGTAGTTTGTGTGCCGAGTTTTTATGAATCTTTTTCTTTGTCCGCCGTTGAAGCGTTAGCTTGCGGTGTGCCGGTAATAGGAAATAATATTCCGGGTATCAGAGGTAGAATTACTAACGGCGTAGATGGGGTATTATTGACGGAAAACACTCCGTATAGTTGGCAGGATACTATAAATAGTGTTGTTGATTATACAAAAGAACAAAGAGAAATTATCGCAAATAAAGCAAAAGAAAAAATAAGTTTAAATTATAATATTCAAAAACATACGGAAAAACTATTGCAGATCTATAACAGTTAAAAAATATGCAATTTGATTATGAAAAAAATTTATGGGGGAAAGAAGAAGCGACATTATCGCTTTTTTCACCAACTTATTTTCGTCTCAAAAAAGCGCTTCAAGTTTTGAAAAAAACTCCGATTGGAGAAAATATTTTGGATTTTGGTTGCGGAGCCGGCCGTTTTATACGCGCACTACGCAATCGTCGTCCCGATTTACGCGCTTTTGGTTGTGATATCAGTGTCTCGGCGATTTCTCTGGCTTCACGCGCCAATGACAATGTAAATTATACGGTTAATCAAGTTGACGAAAAACTTCCTTATCAAAACGATTTTTTTGCCAACATATTTATTTTTGACGTTTTGGAGCATGTAGTGGATGTAGAAGGTGTTTTGAAAGAGTGGATTCGAGTACTCAAAAAAGACGGAATATTATTTTTGCAAGTTCCTTGCGAAAAAGATTGGTTATCACTTTGGTTTTGGCTTGATAAAGTGGGTTTAAAAAAAGAAATAACCAAAAAATTCGCCGGACACGTTAATTTTTTTTCGCGCAAAGAGTTGAAAGATACTTTACAAAGGGTCGGTTTTAAAATAGAAAAAAGATATTATTGTGATCATTTTTTGGGACAAAAAGCGGGGATATTGGCTTTTTATCTAACAGCCGCGCAAGCCAAGAAAAAGAATTTACCTGTTTATAACAATGAAACTTGCATGAGTGAACTTAAGGAAAGTCGAGGGATGGGATGGTCTTTTTTGGGTAAATTCGCGAATTTTTTGATAAACTGCGAAGCTTTATTATTGCAAAAAATTCCTTCAGCGAATGTTTTTTACATATTGAAAAAGAAATAAGATATGATCAAGGTTTTACATATTGTTCCGTCAGCGTTTGATTATTTTGAAAAAATAAGAAAAGAAGCTTTTTTACTGGTTGACAGCTTGGATGAATTGGGTTTTGATAATTATGTTTTTACTTTGCAGTATGAGGCGGTAAACAAAAGATTGGAAAAAAAAGTTCAAAGAGAAACCAAAGGTAAAATGGGTTTTGAAAAAATTTATAATATCGCGGAAATCAAAGATAAAATGGATGAAGCGGATATTATCCATTTACACGCGCCTTTCTTGGGGATGGGTAAAAAAATATTGGAATATAAGAAAAAAAACCCTAAAAAAAAATTTATTGTTACTTTGCATCCGGGCTTGCCATATGTCGATTTTTTTACTATAATTATATGGCTGTATAATAGTTGGTATTTGGGAAAAATGTTTGCAATAGCCGATTTCGTGGCAGTGGAAAATGAAGATATTTTTAAGAAGGCAGGCGGATTTGCCAAGTTAAAAGATGAAAAAAAACTGGTTTTAATAAATAACTTTATAAATTTTATCAAGGAGAATAATCCGGTAATCGAAGGAAAGCTTGATGAATTGAAAAAAAACGATTTACCAACATATAGCGCCTTGGCTTATGGTGAGCTTTACCGTATTTTGCGTGGAGAATAATTTAATTATTTAACTTATATTTTATGGAAAACAAGAAAAACTTTTTTGAAGCGTTAACTCCAAAGACAGCGGCGATTGTCGGTGTTTTGGCCGGAATCGGTTTGTTGAGTTTTTTGGTTTGTCTTATCTTTATCTTTATTTTTGTTCAAGGCAAGATGAGTTCAAACACCAAAACTGCAAAAAGCACGGTTACCGCTCAAACTCAAAATATCCAAACTCCGGAGGTGGTAAAGTCCGACAAGCCGGTTATTGATTTGTTTGTGATGTCTTATTGTCCATACGGATTACAGATGCAAAAAGCTGTTTTACCGGTAATGGAATTATTCAAAAATAAAATTAATTTTAACATGCGTTTTGTTTCTTATATTATGCATGATAAAATAGAGATAGATGAAAACAATTTGCAATATTGTTTGCAAAATGAACAAAGTGATAAATTGGTGGAATATTTAAAATGTTTTACTGTTAGCGGAGATTCCAAAAATTGTTTGAAAACAGCCAAAGTTAATGAAAGTAAACTAAACAGCTGTCTAAGCGCAACTGACAAAAAATTTGGCACTACCGCCGCTTATAACGATAAAGCATCTTGGCTTTCCGGTCGTTATCCGATTTACCCGGTTGATCAAGAATTAAATGATTTGTACGGGGTACAAGGTTCTCCTACAGTGGTTATCAATGGAGCCCAAGCCCAAGTTTCTCGTAGCCCGGAAGCCGTTAAGCTCGCTATTTGCGCTGCGTTTAACAATCCGCCAAAAGAATGCGAAGAAACTTTGAGTACTCTTTCCGCTTCACCGAGTTTTGGCGCCGGAACTGGAACTGATACAGCGGTTGAATGTGGAACATAAAAGCCAGAAAGCAGTAAAGCTGTAAAGCAGTAAAGCACAATTTAATTTTAAATATTAAATTTTAAATATTAAATAAAAATTGTATGGGAAATTTTAAAAAAGGTTTATTTTTCGGCAGTTTGCTCGGGGCCGGGCTCATGTGGCTCAATGTCACACCCAAAGGTAAAGAGATGCGTGCCAAGCTCATGGCTTATGCCGAGCCAATGTACAATGAACTCAAGGAAAACATCAAGACATTGGAAGGTCCGACCAAAGAAATGTATGAAGCTCTTGTAGAGCGTGCTACTGAAGAATTGGCGGCTAAAAAAGAAATGGCTATGGAGATGAAAATGATGCTCGTTAAAGAGCTTAAGAAAAGATGGAGTAAGTTGGAGAAAGAACTCAAAAAGAGCAAATAAGCTTATAAGCAATAAAGCAAAAAACCGTCCGAAAGGACGGTTTTTTAATTTTAATTTGGCTTATATTAGCCACAAAAATGAAACATTGTCACGCTGAGCGTGACTATAACCCCGCTCAGCAGGGTTGACAAAAGTGCCAAAATGTGATATGATACTTTGTTATCGTACCTTTTTTTAAAAAAATAAAATAATGGAGAGTGTCATGAAGATTTTTGAAGAAGACGGAACCTTAAATGATTCAATAATGTTGATCATTGTTATTTCTATGATTATTGGAGCGATAATAGGAATAGCTCTTAATGTCGCTCGCGGAAATTATCCGCTTTCGGATAAAGCGTATCGGATTATTGAACTGATTCCAGAAAAGGAGGAAATTAAACTGACTGAGATGGGTAGTAAAAACCCTCAGATATTTAAAATTTCAAAAATCTGTCTCAGAGATTATTCTCCAAAAGCCATTGTATTGATTGTCGGAAAAACTTACGACGACTGTATATGGCTGAAGGAATAAAAGCTCTTGTAGAAGTTATTTGGCTCATCGCTGTTGTGGTGAGCTTTTTTATTTAAAAACAAAAACTCGTCCTTTTGAACGAGTTTTTTATTTTCTTTATTGCTTTACAGCTTTACTGCTTACTGGCTTTTGCAAATATCCTCAATGGTTAGCTGTAGCTCTCTGTTTCCATTCCATTGATTCACGCTAATGCGGAACACCATATCTATTTTATCTCCCGGTTTCAAAACTTCTTTCCAGTTGAGCGGATGTTTGTTGGTAT
>CAYUIA010000019.1:0-9898 GCA_964444635.1 uncultured Gammaproteobacteria bacterium | reverse complement strand
GGCATAAGATTTCCGGAGAACAGCCAGTTCAACCGGCTATTGATTTGTCCCAAACAGACTTTGACGAAGAAGCCAAAAAAGCTTTGATAGATCTCAACAGAGAAAAAGGGCTTTTATTAAGTAAAGCCAATTTATCCGCCAAAGAAAAAACCAAACTTTCCGAATTGGATGATCAGATAAATATGTTTAAAAACGCGCGTCAAAAAGGGACCATAGCTTCTGCCTAGATTTTGCCACTTTATCTTATTTATTGTATAATTAAACTACCTGGTTTCAGGTAGTTTTTGTGTAAATTATATGTCAGAACAAAAAAATAAAATCAATTTAAGTTTGGATTTTTCCGATGATAATTTTATCGCCACGCAATTTCTCAAAGAAGAGTCGGAAGAAAACCCAAACGAAATAGGACAACTAAGCGCGGATGTGGCAGAAACGGAAACAGAGATTATAGTGCTTTGTCCTATGGCCGGTACGACCCCCAAAAATTTAGAACTGCATCTGCACAACGACTTACTTACTATCAAAGGCGAGCGTTATAGTAATATCCCTTCCGGAGCTTATTATCATCATAAAGAATGTTATTTTGGTAAATTTTCTCGCAGTATCGTGATGCCAACGGATGTAAAAGTGGAAAACGCTAACGCTGAATACAGAAACGGACTTTTGACTATCCGTATCCCTAAAGCCAAAAGTGATATAAATATCCCTGTTTATATCGTGGAAGAATAATTTTATGGAAAATATTCCGGTAGTTGATGAATTTATAGACAAGATCAACCCTCCGCCAAAATGGCCTCGGATTTTGCTATTGACCGCGGGGATTGTTTTGTTTGCGGTTGTAAGCATTGCCGGGACCGTTTATTTTTATCAGAGATATTATGCAAATCGTGTTTACCCCGGGGTTTATTTGGGCAAATACTATTTGGGCGGGATGGAAAAAGGAGAGCTCAGAGATTTTGTAGAAAATCTCAACAGCAGATTGATGAAAGAAGAATTAAATTATTATTTGATTGAAGATGGTAAACAACAAGATTTCAAAGTGGAAACAATTTTAGCCAGAGGTGAAGACAGTGCGCCGTTGCTTACTTTGTATACCGATGAGTTTGTAGAAAAAGTTTTTCATTACGGCCGGGAAAAGGAAAGTTGGCAAAAATATTTTTTACCGTTTAGTTTGATTTTGAAAAATAAATATACAAATTTTGACTTGAGATTGGATGAGCAAAATTTCAAAGACAATTTGCGGCAAGTTTTGGAAAAATCCGAGGACAAGGCACATGATGCCAATGTTAAAATAACCTCTCTTATACCGCTTCGTTACGAAATAATTCCGGAAAAAGTGGGTCAGGTTTTTGATTATGAAAAAATTATTACCGACACCAAGAATAATTTACAAGTTTTGGAGCTTTCCTCTATTCAAATTCAACGTCATCAATTTTATCCCCAAGTTTTGCAAAACGATTTGAGCAATGTGACGGAGCAGCTGGAAAGATTGGTTTTATGTGGAGATCTTTTGTTTAAATATGCTGCGCCAGTTGGACAAAAAGATACTTTTATTGTGCGAATAGGGGAGATTATGGACTGGATTACAGCCAAAAGAAGCGATAGTGGGGAAGTATATTTTTTTCTCAATGAAGAAAAGTTCTCTATTTATTTGAAAAGCTTGAAAGAGATTATAGATGTTCCGGTGCAAAACCCCAAGTTTAGTTTAGTTAACGGAAAAGTGAGAGAGTTTAAAGAACAAAAACCGGGTTTAAGTTTAAATTTGGAAGAGACCAAGGAGATGGCGCGAAAATATTTTGAGCAAGGCGCTTGTTTTGGTCGAGAAAATAACAATCTAAATTTGGTAATGGATAAAGTAGAATCAGATATAAAGCTCAAAGAGGTAAACGACATGGGTATTACAGGTTTGTTTGGCACCGGTACTTCTACTTTTTACGACAGTCATACTAATCGGATAAAAAATATCGCCCATGCCGTGGAATTGTTAAATGGTGTTTTGATTCCGCCGGGAGAAGTTTTTTCCGCTATTAAATATGCCGGACCGTTTACTTTGGAAAACGGTTATTTACCCGAAGAGATTATCAAAGGCGACAGGATAATAAAAGAAGTCGGTGGGGGGATGTGTCAAATAGGAACCACATTATTTCGTATGGCGATGAATGCCGGGATGGATATTACACAGCGGCACAATCATAGCCTGGTGGTCAGCTATTATGCCGATCCGGTGAACAAAAACCCGGGTACTGACGCGGCGCTTTACGATCCGTTTTTGGATTTGAAATTTAAAAACGATACTGACGGTTATTTGCTTTTGCAAACAAATATAGATTATAAAAAACAAATGCTAACCTTTTCTCTTTGGGGTAAAGTTGACGGTCGTTATGGTCATTATACCCCGCCTCTTGTTTCGCGTTGGATTCCGGCCGGTGAACCACAAGAGGTGCTCAGTCCTGAGCTTAAACCCGGAGAGGTTAAATGTCAAAATGCTTTTCGTGGCGCTATAAGTAGTTTTACATACACTCGTTTTACCAGCAGTAGTGAAAAAATAGAAAGAGTGTTTACTAGCAATTATCGCCCGTTACCAAAGCTTTGTCTGGTAGGTCCGGCACTTCCAACCAGTACACCAAGTTCTAGTGTGGAAATAAAACCATCAGAAGCTGTGGTGGAAACACAACCCGAAGAGTTGAATTTGGATTAAAAATTTTTTAAATTCGTTTATAAAACAAAACCCCACCCGAATACTCGGGTGGGGGTTATTACTTTTTGGGGGAGGGTCTCCCCCCCTTGGTAATCCGTAACGAGAAGATAGATCATTGAAAAGATTCAGCCGGAGCCAAATACTCCCGATAACCTATCTTCCATGCTTGTCTGTTACGGAAAGATGCTTTTTTAAAACAACAAAGCATTTTTCCGCAGCCAAAGTTCGTGTTATCACGTTCTTTAGCAACTTCATAGTATAGCATACTTTGGAGGTTTTGTCAAGGGAGCTGTTTAGAAATATAAAAAAATGGCTAATTTTAGCCATTTTTTTATATTTATGTTATTTATTTATCTATCTTTTCCACCCCTAATCTTTTCACTATTTCTTTATTAAGTAAAACAAATTGTGTTCTTCCTAACACATCTCTGCCTTTTATTAAGTCATATTCTTTTGCAAATTCATCTCGTTTTTCTTGAGAAAGTCGGTCTATGTCTCTGTCTGTTATTTCCAATATACGACTACTCTTATCTATAAGAAAACCGTGCATATTATTACCGTTTGTTTTTGCGTATTGCTCAGACCAATTTTTAGAAGTTTCGTCAGATAAATAAAACCCTCCGTAAGTTTTATTTTTTTTGTTTTGTTTAGAATCAATCTTATTTAAATTAATACTGTCCATGTTAATGTCATCAGGCAGTCCGCCATGATATAGAATCACATCGCCTGTTTGTGTAGATATTTTTTTTAAATCAGCCATTGAAATAACCGTATTTTTTTCATTATCAACAGTTTGCAAGGTTTCGGTATTTTTTTCCAGGCCTTCTTTTTTTATTTTTGTTATCTTTAATAATTTTCCAATCTTTTCCACATTGAATTCACCGGTGTCAATCATATCTTTTAAAGAAATTTTTAACGCTTCGCTCATAGCTATACGATTTTCATTGAAAGTTGTAGCTAAAGGATAAATACGACAAGTGCCGTTTTCCGCCAAGATATTTTTTATGTTTGTAAACAAAGCCGTAATTTCTTCTTTATTTTTTAAATATAAAGGTACAGAATAGGACGCCCAAATTTCATCTGCCTTAACAGCTTGTTCTTCAAAATAATCCGTCAAGGTCGGATCGTCTGCTTTTTTATCTAAATTATAATAATTTTTTTGCGGATTTTTATCAAATTTTTCATATTTAAGAAATGGATCAGCATTCATTACTTTGTTTGGTTTGATATCTGGGTCTTTTAATAAATCTTGTATTGAATGACCTCCACCAAGTAAAAGAATGTTTTTGTTATCCAATAATTTTTTATAATATTCTTTTACAGAAGGATTTTTTTCAGGACTGATTGGTAATAAAAATAAACTTTCTGAATAAGGAAAGTTATCTCCTCCTTCAGGACCAGTATAAAAAAATTTTCTTCCCTGAGTGGTTTCTGAGAAAGATTGCGCATCTCGTTCTGTATCTGAATTAGAAAAATTTCCAGCTGAATAAAAGTCCAAATGAATTTTTTCTAAGTTCTTTAAATTTCTTTCTTTATCAAATTTTTTTTCTTTATCCGTAGCTTCTTTTAGATTATTTATAATTTGATTAGTTTCAGCTTGTTCTATGCTACCAAAAAATCGTCTTTCTCTACCTTTAGATTTGGAATACGGACTGATTTTTAAAGGTTTTGAAATTCGTCTAAGATAATGTTCCGGACTTTCATCGGGACGAACAGTATATTTTTCCGTGCTATTTTCTTGTGGCTCAACTATTTCTTCAGTCACGTTTTCTCCAAGTTCGGCGATTTCTTCATTAATTACCGAAAGTTCGGTAGATGCCTCGGAAATTTCTTCGGGATTGGCCTCCAATTTGTTCATCGTTGTATTTAGTGTCGTTTCCCCGATATTTATCGTTTCAACAACCTGTTGTTGAACGATTTCAACAGCTTGTTCCGGACTAATTTCTTTGTTTTCTTTATTTTCCGAAGACGTTTCCTTGTTTTCTGTCATTTCGTTTTGTGGTTTAAATTTTTCGTAATCGTTTGACATATTATTTTATTTTTTTTCTAATATCTTCCATTTTTCTTTTTTCTACTATTTTAATATTTTTTTCAATAACTTCTTTTTGTTTTTTCTTCAACAAAGACAAATCCTCCGTGAATTGACGAAGGATTTTTTTAGTATCATTTGAATTATTGTTCATATTTATTCAATAACCTTATCCACCAACCCGTATTTCTTTGCTTCGTTTGCAGACATGAAGTGGTCGCGGTCAGTATCTTTTTCAATCACCGACATAGTTTGTCCGGTGTGTTTGGCCAAGATTTTGTTGAGTTTTTCTTTCATGTTGATGATTCTTTCGGCGTGAATCTTGATATCGCTGGCTTGTCCTTCCATCCCGCCCATAACCTGGTGAATCATAACTTCGGAATTAGGCAGAGAAAAGCGCTTGCCTTTTGCTCCGGCAGCCAAAAGTACGGCGGCCATACTTGCGGCCATACCGATGCAGATGGTGGAAACATCGGATTTGAGATATTGCATAGTATCATAAATTGCCATACCGGCAGTGACGGATCCGCCCGGAGAGTTGATATAGAGCTTTATATCTTTGTCGGGATTTTGATTGTCCAAGAAAAGAAGTTGAGCGATAACCACAGATGCCACATGGTCATCTATCGGACTGCTGATAAAAATTATTCTGTCTTGAAGTAATCGAGAATAAATATCAAAAGCCCGTTCGCCATAGGAGGTCTTTTCGACGACGGTGGGAATGAGAAATTGAGAGTTTGGAGGAGTGTTTAATATTTTTTGTTTAGTCATATTTTTAGAATTAAGATTAAGTTTAAGCCTAAATAATTTTAATCTTAGGCTTAATCTTGATTAATTATATCATCAATTTTAATTTTTGTGTACCTCCGCTATTTTTTTTAAAACATCTTCTTTGTTTCCGCCGTAGACAAAACCAGAGGCTTTTTTATGCCCACCACCGCCCAGATGTTTGGCTATGGCCGAAACATCCGTATCGTTGAAGGTGGTGCGAAAACTGCCTTTGGTTTTTTGGTCCGCGGTTTCTTTTAGAATCAGAGAAACTTTGGCTCCATCAAGTTTGTTTAAAAAATTGGCGATACCGTCGGTTTCATTTTCTTCCACTTCATATTTTTGAAAATCCTCTTGGTTAAGATATGTATAAACCAAATCCATTTGTTCGTGTTTTTGCAATCGTGAAAGCGCTAATCCCCACAGACGTAAAATGTTTAAAGTTTTATTTTTTAACAGCCAGTTATTGATAAGTTTATAGTTGGCGCCATAGCGAACCAATTCTCCGGCTGTGGACATGGCCAAGCTGGTGGTGGCGCCGTTGGTAAAATTTTCCGTATCCGAAATTAGTCCGGTCAGCAAGCAAGTAGCTATTTGATGATTGATAGCGATGTTGTTGTAGCGAAAAAAATTATAAATTATTTGCGTGGTAGAGGAAAAATTGGCAGCAACTAAATTGAGATGTCCGTATTTGGGGTTAGTATGGTGATGGTCTATGTTGACTACTTTGGCCGGATGATTTTTTAGATATTGATCAACCCCGGCATGAGTCAGATCGCCGGTATCAACTACGATTATCAAATCTATTTTTTCATCGGTAAAAATAAGGGGATCGTTTTTTATCAAATGCAGATGAGGTAAAAAGAAGTATTTATTTTGTACATCAGTATGGCAAAAAATCTCCGGTTCTATGCCGCGAGATAAAAGATATTCCACCAAAGCGGAAATCGAACCCAAAGCATCACCGTCCGGGTTTTTATGCGGGATGATAAGTATTTTTTCCGCTTGTAAAATTTCGTAATTAATTTGTTTGGCTATACCTTCCATAAAACTTTATAACTTTCAACTTTATAACTTTTAACTGTCAAGTATATCCACCATTTTGACTATTGTCAAGATAATTCAAAAAATGTATAATATTACCGTATGTATTTGAAAAGACTGGAAATTCAAGGTTTTAAATCTTTTGCCAATAAAACAATACTCAATTTTTTACCGCAAAATAGCGGTCGTTTTAGTATTACCGGTGTGGTTGGTCCAAACGGTTCGGGTAAAAGCAATATTACAGATGCTATCCGTTGGGTGATGGGAGAACAGAGTTTGAAAACTTTGCGCGGTAAAAAAAGCGAAGATGTTATTTTTAGTGGGTCGCAATCGAAAGGACAACTCGGTATGGCGGAAGTGATTTTGACTTTGGATAATAGTGATACCAAGATTTTACCGGAATATGCCGAGGTGGTTATCACTCGTCGTCTCTATCGCAACGGGGATAGTGAATATTTGATAAATGGAGCTCCGGCTCGACTTTTTGATATCCACTTACTTTTGGCTAAAGCGCAGTTTGCAGAAAATTCCTATGGTGTTATCGGACAAGGCACGATTGATCAGTTACTGATTGTTAGCCCGGCCGAACGTAAAGATTTCTTAGATGAAGCTTCCGGTATAAAAGAGTTCCAGATCAAAAGACACCAATCACAACTCAAATTAAACCGTTCTTTGGAAAATATGACTAACGCGGAAAGATTGATAGCCGAAGTTGAGCCGCATTTGAAAATGTTACACAAACAGGTAAAAAAATTGGAAAAACGCCAAGAAGTGGAAGTGGCTTTGCGAGCGGCTCAGGAAAGTTATTATCTACATTTGTATTGGCGTAATCGCGATGAAGAAGAAGTTTTACAACAAAATTTACAAACAACGGAAAGTGAAATCAAAAAAGTTCAGATAAATTTGGAAAATATCCAAGTTGAGTTGGCAAATTTGGCCAGAGCGTCTACGCGACAAGAAAATTTCAATGAACTTCAAAATAAATACCAAGAAGCGGTGCGAGAAAAAAATTCTTTAGAGCGAGAGATCGTTATTGTGGACGGGCAGATGCATACTCAGTATAGTCAGCGCGGACAACAAAATATCGGTTGGTTGGAAAACAAAGTTAAAGAGCTCCAAAGTTCCAGAGACGGCCTGCTTAATCAGTTGCAAAATGCGCAAAGCGATTTGACTCGTTTGGAAAATGAAGCTGGTAAACAGAGAAAAGAAATAGAAAGATTACATGCCGATAGAGCGCAGAGATCTTTGAAAATAAACAAATTACAAAATCAAATGCTCGAAAGTCAATCCGAGCAAAATTATTTGCAGATTTCCGGATTGACCAGTGTCAAAGCTGTGCTTGAAGCCAAAGCCAGTTTGGGTAAAATTTTTGGTTTGGTGGGTGAGCTCGGCCAGGTGGAAGAAGATTATCGTTTGGCTTTGGATGTGGCTGCCGGTAACAACTTGACCTCTTTGGTAGTGGAAGATGAAGATGTGGCCAAAAAAGCGATTGAATATTTACGCGAGCGCCGTTTGGGAGTGGCGACATTTTTACCGTTGAATAAAGTTGCGGCTCGCGAGCAGTTTGTTGGTTTTCAAGATTTATTAAATCATGAAGATGTTTTAGGGAGTGCTTTGGATTTTGTCAAATACGACAAAAAATACGAAAATATATTTTCTTTCATACTGGGAAATACTTTGGTAGTGCGTGATTTGAGTGCGGCCAAAAGAGTCGGGATAGGTAAATGTCGCATGGTAACACTGCAAGGAGATTTGGTGGAACGACAAGGTGTGATGAAAGGTGGATTTAGGCAAAACAAAAACAATCTGGGTTTTTCCGGTAAAGTAAATTTAACCGGCGAAGAAAGAATAAAGGATTTACAATTACAACTGGTTTTTGAACAACAAAGCGGTTTGGATTTGGAAAAAGAGCTGGAATCCGCCAAAGGTAAATTGATAAATTTGGAAGTGGAAATTAAAACCGCCAAAGCGAAAAGCGAATTTTTAACCAATGAAGATTTGAACCTGGAAAAAGAAGCTGCAGGTTTGAATAAAGAACTGTCGTTTTTGAAGCTTAGTCCGGAAGAATACGGTCAGCAGATGAAAAAACTTTCTTTGGACAAAGAAGATTTATTGAAAAAAATGTCCGCTAGCGAAAATAAATTGAAGATTATTTCCGCGGAAATGGAAAAGTTCAATCAAAAAGAAGAAGAAAAAAAGCAAAGAGTTTTTGCTCTTCAAGAAGAGATGCAAAATGTGCAAAACAATCTCAATGTGTTTACCGGTAAACGCAATGACTTGCGTGTCGAATTGGCAAAAATTCAAACCAAACAAGAATCCTTAAACGAAGAAGTAAAAGCTGAATTAAACGAAGCGATAAGTTTGATAGTGGAGCGCTTGGAAAGAGATCAAACAGATGTTAATTTTGAAGAGTTGGCCGGTGATATTCAGAAACATAAATATCAGTTAAGCCTTATCGGTGGCATAGATGAGGAAGTTATAACCGAATATGAACAAACAAAAACCAGGTATGATTTCTTAACCGCGCAAATAAATGATTTGAAAAAAGCTATTGATGATTTGGAAAAAATGATTATTGAATTGGATGAAATCATGCGTAAAAAACGCGCAACAGCTTTCAAAAAAATCAGAAGCGAGTTTGGTCGTTATTTCAAAATATTATTTGAAGGCGGGGAAGCGGACCTAAAAGAAATCTATTCCGATGAAGCGTCGGAGGAAGGTATGAGTGAAAATGCTTCTTTGCCGGACGGCGATGCAGTAGCGGAGTTGATAGGAGAGATGGGCGGTGAAGTTAATAAGCCCAAGAAAAAAGATAAAGTTTTGGTCGGTATTGATATTTCCGCCAATCCACCTGGGAAGAAAATTAAAAGCATCAATGCGTTATCCGGCGGCGAGAGAACCCTGACTTCTATCGCTTTGATTTGCGCTATTTTAAATTACAATCCTTCTCCTTTTGTGGTGCTGGACGAAGTGGAAGCGGCTCTGGATGAAGTGAACACTTTGCGTTTTGCCAAAATTATGAATGAATTGAGCCATCAGTCGCAGTTTATAATCATTACCCACAATCGGGTTACTATGCATCATTGCGATGCTTTGTACGGTGTAACTATGGGGGCTGACGGGGTTTCCAAATTATTAAGCGTCAAGATGGAAGAAGCGGTAGAAAATCAATAAGTTTGATTTTTGAGTCTCACGCTTGACAAAATGAGATTTTTTGTTATAATAGCAACGCTCTAAACAACAGTCACTTTATTTATAAATTTATTTGAATCAAAAGTTTTTATGTTAGCTATTCGTTTGCAAAGAGTGGGAAAAAAGAAATTTGCCACTTACCGCCTGATTGTTTCGGAAAAAACCCG
>CAYUIA010000018.1:5093-10494 GCA_964444635.1 uncultured Gammaproteobacteria bacterium | reverse complement strand
TTATCGGCTTCCTTATTATTTTCTCTTGGCGTATGACGATAAGAAACTTTTTTAAATTGCGCGGCGGCGTTGTAAGCTTGAATAAAAAGTTTTTGTAAAGTCGGTTCTTTGACTTTGAATAACCCTTTCATTTGGTTGACTATCAAGTCACTATCCAAAATACATTCTATTTCCGTCCCGCCAAGCTCGTGTGCTCTTTTGAGTCCGGCGATAAGCGCGCTGTATTCGGCGAAGTTGTTTGTTTGCTCGCCCAGATATTGCCCAAAAGCATCCAGGTTTTTTCCTGTTTCATCTTTGATGACAACGCCTGTGGCAGCGGGCCCCGGATTTCCCCGCGCACCTCCGTCTGTAAATATGGTTAAACGCATAATTCAATATTTAATATTTTTTAATATTTCAATTTCCACAGCCCGTCCTTATCTTCGTGCTTACCGCTAAAATAGAGTATGCGATTGTCACTGTCGCTGCCGGCCGAGTTTATTTTTTGTGAAATCAATTCATGACTAACCAGATAGTAGGGAAATAAAACAGTGGTATTTCCCGCCCAGACCAAGCCCAAAGTATTGTATTTGTCAAGCGGTAAAACTTGTTGCAATTGCATTCCGGATCGATTTAAGAGCGCCGGTTCTTCGTTTTGCGCTTTGGTCCATATTTCCCAGGAAGTCCAAGTTATCAACCAATTATTATATTTGGAAATAAAAAATTTTTCTCCGTTGATCGGGTATTTTTTATTTTGAGTAAAAAGGAGCATTTCAGCTTGGTTTATTTTTTTAAGTAAAACAAAATCATTTTTTGCAACGAGAATTTCCCATTGTTTAGCCGATAGTTCTTTTTCTTCGGAAAAAATCTCGCCAAAACCCAAACTATCTTTGATTAGCTCCATTTTGTTTGTGGAGCTATTTTCTTTTATTATCCAAAGTTTATTTCCTTCCATATACCAATCAAGAAAGTTTTTTTTCATTACAAAAATTTGACTCTTGGTTTCAGGAAAAAAAGTAAAAATTTGTGATGAAGTGTCATAATAAATTTCCGAATTCTGTCCGTCGTGCCATTGAAATTTATAAATAGGTTCTTTGACATAGGCGGCAAAGTCAAAAATTTCTTTTGTTTTTTGCGCAGATACGATAAATAATTTTTCGTAAGGTTTTTTATCGGTGCTTAAAATATAGTAATTGCTATTAGGAGAAAAAGTTATTAATATTGGTTCTTCTGGCGGAAAAGAATCAATCACTAAAAGTTTTTCTCCGGTTTTGGTGTTTTTTTGCCAAATTTCTTTTTGGTCCTGTTTTTTGACGACATAAACCAATGTTTTATTATCAGGTGAAAGAGATATTTCCTCTACTTCACCTTCATGCAATAAAACGGGCTGATTTTTTTCTATCAAAACTACATCTTTGATATAAACCGTTTCTTTGCTTACCACCTCGATGTTTTTTTGCCAGTCAAAATATCCTGGATTTTTGATGGTCAAAGAAAATTTACCGGCCGTTAAGTCATTGAGACGAATCGGTATCTTGGTTTTGAGCTTATTGTTATTTAAATAAACTTCAGCCGTGTTGGGTAGAACATCTATGTTAACTGACCCGGTTATCCGTAAAAAACCGTTTTTAAGGTCATAACGATAGCCGGCAGTATACATCAAAACCGCCGGAGAGATAATCAAAAATAAAAAAATAAAAAAATAGAAGATGGTGCGACGAATATTTTTACTAAGTTTACTGTTTGGGTATTCCATAATAGGGGTGTTTGCCAAAATAGCTTTTTTATAATATACTTTAAGCTATACGATATCCCAAATCGTTGTTTTAGTCAATTTTGATTATGTCTTATTTATTAATCCAAGGAAACAAAAAATTACACGGAGAAATCAAGAATCAAACCGCCAAAAATTCGGCAGTGGCTATTTTGTGCGCTACGACCATGATTAGGGGTAAAAGCCGTCTTAGTGACGTACCGGAGATAGAAGAAGTTTACCGTATTGTTGAATTACTCAAAAGCATCGGTGTGAAAGTTAAGAAAATATCCGCTGGAAAATATGAGTTTGATTCGCGTACAAATTTATCTTTGAGTAAAATAGATAAAAACGCTTCGGAAAAAACCAGGTCTTCTCTTTTGTTGTTAGGCGCTTTGGCCGGAAGAGTGAAAAAATATAAATTATATAAATCCGGCGGTTGTAAACTCGGAGAAAGAACCATCCGACCACATCTATATGCTTTGGAAAAAATCGGCGTATTTGCCAAATCCAAAGAACATTTTTATGAAGTGGAAAATCACAACTTAAAAGGAGCTGATATTGTGATGTATGAATCCGGAGATACAGCGACAGAAAATGCAATAATGGCCGCGGTTTTGGCCAAAGGAAAAACTACCATTAAAATGGCCTCGGCCAATTATATGGTTCAGGATCTATGCTATTTTTTGACAAAAGCCGGCGCTAAAATAAAAGGCATAGGCACCACGACTTTGGAAATTACCGGAGTAAAAAAATTAAAGGAAGTAAAAGATTATTCTATAATGCCAGACCCGATAGTAGCGATGACTTATTTGGCCGCCGCAATAATCACAGACTCTCATCTGACGATCAAGAATTGTCCGTTGGATTTTTTAGAATTGGAACTTTGCAAGTTAGAACGCGCCGGACAAAAATATTTTATTAGAAGAAAATATTTCTCCAAAAACGGTAAATTTCATATCGCAGATATTGAAATGATTCCGTCCAAGCTAACGGCGCTTCCGGATAAAGTGGAATGTCGTCCTTTCCCCGGTCTTAATATAGACAATCTACCTTTGTTTGTCGCGATTTTAGCCAAAGCCCGCGGACGTACTCTTATTCACGATTGGCCTTATGAAAACCGAGCCGTTTCATATTTGGAATTACAAAAAATCGGCGCTAAACTTACGTTGCTTGATCCGCATCGTGTCTGGGTGGAAGGACCTGTCAAATTTACGGCTAACGAGGCTGTTTGTCCGTCCATTTTACGCGTGGCAGTTATTTTATTACTTGGTATGATGGCTGCTCCGGGAAAATCAATTTTGCGAAATACTTATATGATTGAACGCGGATATGAAAATCTTTATGAAACTTTGAATAAAGTCGGAGCTGATATAAAAGTAATCAGAGATTAAATTTTTCTAAGTGTAATTTAAGAAAATTATGGAAAATAAAAGTGTTGTTAATAAGCAAATCGAACCAACTCCAACCAAGAAACGAGCGGGAAAATATTTTGGGTTATATTTATCTCTCATTTTGTTTATTGCGGCGTTTGGTTTAGGGTTTTTATCCGGACAATATTACTTTATAAATAAAAGCATTACTGATGAAAACGGCGAAGTGCAGCAGATGAAAGTTTTAAAATTAAACAGGATGCTTAATCGTTCAGATGAAATAGATTTTGAACAGTTTTGGGATGTTTGGGATAAAATCAAAGCTAAATATGTAAAAAACGACATCAAAGATGAAGATTTATTCTACGGCGCAGTTCAGGGTTTAGTTTATGCGCTTGGCGATCCTTATTCGCTTTATTTTCCCCCCAAGGCCGCCGATGATTTTGCCAAAGATTTAGCCGGCGAATTGGAAGGGATAGGCGCGGAAGTTGGAATAAAAAATCAAATCTTAACGATTATTTCACCGTTACCGGACACTCCGGCGCAAAAAGCGGGATTACGTCCGGGGGATAAGATTTTACAAATCAACGAAGAAATTACTTTGGGTATGGATGTAAACACTGCGGTTTCTAAAATCAGAGGTAAGGCCGGTACGGAAGTGGTTTTGCTTATTGAAAGAGAAGGGGGTGGAGAACCTCAAGAAATTAAAATAATTCGCGCCAAGATAAGCGTCCCTTCTTTGACATTTGAAATGAAAAACGACGGTGTCGGTTATTTTCGTGTTTTACAATTCAACGAAGACACACAAAAACAGTTTGACAAAGGTATAAAAGAATTTTTGAGCAAAGGTGGTAAAAAAATAATTTTGGATTTACGCAATAATCCGGGCGGTTATCTGGATCAATCTATTAAAATGGCCAGCGAATGGATTGAAAAAGGTGTTATAGTTAGCGAAAAAGGCAATGATGGTAATAATAAAGATCACTTATCTTTGGGCGGTGCTCGTTTGAGTAATATCAAAACAGTTGTGTTGATAAATCATGGTTCTGCCTCAGCTTCGGAAATCGTAGCCGGTGCTTTGCAAGACGCTCAAAAAGCGACAATTTTAGGGATGAAAACATTTGGCAAAGGTTCGGTGCAAGATTTTGAAATGTTTCCTGACGGTTCAGCTCTCAAACTAACCGTAGCCGAATGGTATACTCCAAGCGGTAGAAATATAAATAAAGAGGGGATAGCTCCGGATGTTGAAGTTATCGAAGAATGGGATAAAGAAAAAGTAGGCGAGGATGTGATGGTTGAAAAAGCGATGGAATTGTTAAAATAGCAGATAAGCAATAAATCTGTAAAGATCAAATAAGTCACAAAAAACTTCCTGGCAACAGGAAGTTTTTTAATATTTTTTCTTTATCGCTTTACTGCTTACAAGCTTACTTGCTTTTTACACTCTCTCCGCCCATCGTTTATCCGCTTCCACATCTATTTCCAAAAATACTTTTTTATTTAATGCGGTTTCCAGTTCTTTACGTGCGGCAATACCGATTTCTTTGATAGCGCGACCGCCTTTGCCGATAATCATTTTTTTGTATTCTTTGGAGTTAGTTAGTACATTGGCTTTTATCACCAAAATATTCCCTTTGTCTTCTATATTTTCTATCTCTACATGAGTTGAATAAGGAACTTCTTGACGTAAAGCTAAAAATATCTTTTCTCTGATAACCTCGGCAATCCAAAATTCTTCACTGGTGTTGCTGATTTGGTCCGGCGGGTAATAAGGAACTCCTTCGGGTAAAAATTCAAAAACTTTTTGTCGCAAAGGTTCCACATGACGATCTTTCAAAGCTGATAGTTCAAACACGCTTTCAAACTGATCGCCAAGCGCTTTATAATCATCGATAAATTCTTTTTCTTTTTCCGGCAAATCGCATTTATTGATAACTAAAATTTTTGGTATTTTGGTTTTGCGCAAAAGAGAAAGGTTGAATCTTTCTTCTGCGCCGATAGATTTAACGGGATCAACCACATAAATTATCAAGTTAACATCGTGCAAAGATTCTTCCACTCTTTCAATCATTTTTCCCGATAATGGATTTTTCTTTTCTTTGAATATACCCGGTGTGTCAATAAACACCGCTTGACCTTGCGGAGTATTTAAAACCCCGTGGATAACATTTCTGGTAGTTTGGGGTTTGTGAGTGACGATGGCTACTTTTTGTCCGATGAGAGTATTCAAAAGAGTAGACTTACCGACATTGGAACGACCGATGAGAGTGATGAGACCGGATTTGAAAGAAGGAGT
>CAYUIA010000018.1:0-4993 GCA_964444635.1 uncultured Gammaproteobacteria bacterium | reverse complement strand
GCTTTTGTAGTACTATATTATAAGAAATTAACAAAATAAGCAAGAAACATATGAAAGTCATTTTACTTGATAAAGTTCCGGGGTTAGGGGATATCGACGATATTAAAGAGGTTTCCGACGGTTATGCTTTTAATTTTCTTTTCCCCAAACATTTGGCGGTTCAAGCTTCAAACGCCAAAGTTAAAGAATTAAAAGATAAAGAAAAGAAAAGAGCCAAAGATGCTGAAAAAGAGCTCAAAGAAATACAGTCTTTGGCCGATCGTCTGGATGGATACACTTTGATAATAGAGGATAGAGCCAATGAAGAAGATATTTTGTATGCGGCGATAACCCCGATGCGTATTGCCGAGGCTTTGAAAACTTACGGTTTTCCTGTGAATAAAAATATGATTATTAGCGAGCCGTTAAAAGAAGCCGGAGAATATAAAATCAAAGTCAAAATGCGGCACGGCTTGGAAGCTACGATAAATTTGATAATTAATGTCAGAGCGGAAGACAAAGAATCAAAAAATAAAAAATAATTTTTTTAAACATCTTTCTTTTAGAAATATATGGGAAAAACCAAATATATTTTTGTGGTAGGCGGAGTTATGAGCGGAGTTGGTAAAGGAATTACCGTTGCTTCCATCGGTAGGATTTTGAGTAATTATGGTTTGAGAGTTTCCGCAATTAAAATAGATCCCTATATTAATGTCGATGCTGGTACGATGAATCCTGTTGAGCACGGTGAAGTTTTTGTCACTGATGACGGTGATGAAACCGATCAAGATATTGGTAATTACGAGAGATTTCTCAACACTGATATCCTCTCTACCAATTATATGACCACCGGTCGGGTTTACCAAGGAATAATAGAAAAAGAAAGAACGATGCAATTCAAAGGCAAGTGCGTACAGGTGGTCCCTCATATTCCACTTGAAGTATTGGGTCGTATTGATAAAGCTGTTAAGGATACCAAAGCTCAAGTGGTGATAGTGGAAATAGGCGGAACGGTTGGAGAATATGAAAATATTTTATTTTTAGAAGCTGTGCGTAGCTTGAAACTGCAAAAACCCGAGGATGTTTTGATGGTCTTGGTGAGTTATTTGCCGGTTCCGGGACATTTGGGAGAGATGAAAACCAAGCCTACTCAGCATGCGGCCAGGATGCTTAATAACAGCGGTTTACAAGCGGATATCATCATTGCTCGCGGTAAAGAATTACTTGATGATGTACGCCGTGAAAAATTGGCTTTTTTCTGTTCTTTGCGAAGTAAAGAAGATATTATCCCGGCTCCGGATGTGCGTAATATTTATGAAATTCCAAATAATTTTGAAAATTATAATTTGGGAAAAATAATTGGTAAAAAATTAAAAATTAAATTGGGAACAAAAAAAGATACAGCTTGGAAAAAATTTGTTTCCGGGATGAATAAAGCGAAAAAAGAAGTAAAAGTGGCGGTGGTGGGTAAGTATTTTACTACCGGCAATTTTACACTCTCTGATTCTTATATTTCCGTTATTGAAGCGGTAAAACATGCTTCTTGGTTTTATGGCGCAAATCCGAAAATGACATGGCTTGATTCGGAAGTATACGAAAAGGATCCGAAAAAATTGGCAGAATTGAAAAAATACGATGCAATTATAGTGCCCGGCGGTTTTGGAACGCGCGGAGTGGAGGGGATTATCAAGGTTATACAATACGCGCGTGAGAAAAAAATTCCGTATCTCGGACTTTGTTACGGGATGCAATTGGCGGCGGTTGAATTTGCCAGAAATGTATTGAATCTCAAAGATGCTGATACTATGGAGCGTAATCCCAAATCAACAAATCTGATTATCGGTATCAACCCAAATCAAAAAATGAATGTAAAAAACAATCGTTACGGCGGAACGATGCGTTTAGGATCTTATGATTGTGAATTGAAAGATGGAAGTTTGACAAAAAAACTTTATGGTCAAAAAAATATTTCCGAACGCCATCGCCACCGTTATGAATTTAATAATGACTATCGTCAAAAAATAGATGAGGCCGGATTTAAAGTTGTCGGGGTTAACAGAGGGAGCGATTTGGTAGAAATCTTGGAGCTCAAAAATCATCCTTTTTTTATCGGCACTCAATTTCATCCTGAATTGAAGAGTCGCCCTCTTCACCCGCACCCTCTCTTTTTGGGATTGATAAAAGCAGTCTTAAAGTGAATTCATTTTAGCTAAGCCTAGGTTATACTGATCGTGGCAATGCCCGCGCTCAGCGTCGGGGTTGATTTTTGCTTTAATGTTTGATAAAATAATCAGGCCCTGTGAAGGGTCTGATTTTTGTAATTTAATAGATAAATTATGTCATTTTTAACGAAGATTTTTGGAGATCCGAACGCTAAAATAATCCAAGAGATAATGCCGATAGTGGACAAGATAAATTCTTTGGAAGGTGAAATGCAAAATCTCACTTTAGAAGGTTTGCGCGCCAAAACAGACGAATTCAAAAGTCGTTTGAAATCCGGAGAAACGCTTGATGATTTATTACCCGAAGCTTTCGCGGTAGTACGTGAAATGTCCAAGCGTCTTACCGGAATGCGACATTACGATACTCAACTTATCGGCGGTATCGTGCTTCATCGCGGACAAATTTCCGAAATGCACACCGGGGAAGGAAAAACTTTGGTAGCTACTTTGCCGGTTTATTTGAACGCTTTGGCCGGTAAAGGAGTGCATGTAGTTACAGTAAACGATTATTTGGCCAAACGTGACGCGGTTTGGATGGGTCAGATTTATGATGCGCTTGGGTTAAGTATCGGGGTTATCCAAAACATGTTAGTTTCTTTCAAATTTCATAAACATGAAGTACAAATAAAAGAAAATGATACCGGAAACAGTAATAAAGAAGACACGGCGGTTTATAAAGTAAAAACCGAATATTTGGTTTCTTGCAAAAGAAAAGAAGCTTATGAATGCGATATTATTTATGGCACCAACAATGAATTTGGTTTTGATTACCTGCGTGACAATATGGTCGGGGCATTATCCGAGATGTCACAGCGACCGCTTTTTTACGCCATAGTCGACGAAGTTGACTCTATTTTGATAGATGAAGCCAGAACCCCGCTTATTATTTCCGCTCCGGTACAAAAAGCCGCGGATACTTACTACAAATTTGCTTCTTTGGTCAGACAATTAGTAGAAAATGAAGATTTTAATGTGGATGAAAAAATGCGTTCCGCAACTTTAACGGAAAACGGTATTCGTAAAATGGAAAAATTTTTGGGAGTGGAAAATATTTATGTGGAGGGCGGCATGCAAACCGTTCATCATATAGAACAAGCGCTCAAAGCCGAAACTTTATTTAAACGCGACAGAGATTATGTGGTGGAAAACGGTGAGGTCGTTATTGTAGATGAGTTTACCGGTCGCAAGATGCCCGGTCGTCGTTATAGCGAAGGATTACACCAAGCTATAGAAGCCAAAGAAGGCGTGGAAATACAGCGTGAAAGTCAAACTATGGCCACTGTGACTTTTCAAAATTATTTTCGCATGTATGAAAAATTGGCCGGTATGACCGGAACTGCGGTAACCGAAGCTGAAGAATTTGGAAAAATTTATAATTTGGAAGTGGTGACTATACCGACCAATAAACAAAGACAAAGAAAAGATTTGCCTGATAGGATTTATAAAAACGAAGATGTAAAATTCAAAGCTATTGCCAAAGAAGTCAAGGCTCTACAGTTGAAAGGTCAACCCGTACTTATAGGTACTATTTCGGTAGATAAAAATGAAATTTTAAGTCAGTATTTAGAACTGGAAGGGGTGCGTCATGAAATATTAAACGCCAAGAATCATGAACGAGAAGGGGAAATAGTCGCTCAAGCCGGCGCTCCCGGAGCTGTTACTTTGGCTACCAACATGGCCGGTCGTGGGGTGGATATCATCCTTGGCGGTAATCCGCCGGATAAAGAAAAATCCGAAAAAGTAAAAGAACTTGGCGGTTTGTTTGTTATCGGTACCGAGCGTCATGAAAGTCGTCGTATTGACAATCAGTTGCGCGGTCGCGCTGGTCGGCAAGGAGATCCGGGTATGTCGCAGTTTTATCTGAGCACAGATGATGATTTGATGCGTATTTTTGCCGGCGAGAGAATAAGATCAGTAATGCATACTCTGCGAGTACCCGATGACATGCCGATAGAAAATAAAACTATCAGTAAAATTATTGAATCCGCTCAACGTAAAGTGGAAGGCTTCCATTTTGATTCGCGCAAACATTTGTTGGAATATGATGATGTATTAAACAAACATCGCGAAGTGGTTTACGGTAAACGTCGTCAAATTTTGAAATCATATGAACTCCAAAAAGCCAAGATCAGAGGCGAACAGGTTACCGAGGAAAATTTCAAAACATTAAAAGAGCTAATTTTGGAAATGGTGGAGCAAGAGATAGAAAACGTAGTTTCTTTTCATACCAATTATGAAAATAGAGAATCTTGGAATTTCAAAGAAATAATGGAAACCGTTACCACGATCTATCCTTTAAGCGATGAGGAAAAAAATAAAATTTTCAATTTCAAACCGCAAAAAACCGGAGTAAATGAGATAGAAGAAAGAAGCGAGCTGGTTGATTTTTTGGTTTCCTTGGCTAAAGAAAAATATGAAGAATATTTGACCAAAAAAATTATTGAACCGGAATTTCTTTTGGAAGTGGAAAAACAAGTAATGTTGCGAGCGGTGGATACTTTATGGATTGATCATCTGGTAGCAATAGATCATTTACGCACCGGGATAGGATTGCGCGGTTATGGTCAACGCGACCCGCTCGTAGAATACAAAAAAGAAACTTATCACATGTTCAACCAGCTTTTGAGTTTTATTCAAAAAGAAACGGTTTATACTATTTATAAAGTTTCATTGGGTATGGAATTGGCGCCGAGTTTGATGCAACAGAATTTGGTTTTTAGTGGTGCGGAAAAAGAAGCCGGGGAAAAACAAACAGTTGTCAGAAAAAATAGTCAATTTAAAGAAATCGGACG
>CAYUIA010000017.1:3258-10926 GCA_964444635.1 uncultured Gammaproteobacteria bacterium | reverse complement strand
ATGCTCCAAGATGAAGAAGGGGTGGTGGCCTCGATTTTACGCAAAATGAACGGGTCTATATCTCAAATTCATGCGGAAATGCAAAATTTGCTTAGTAAAATACCCAAAAACCCAGGAGCCTCTCCCCTACTTAACAATGGCCAGCTGATGCTTTCCCAGCCTACGGTTTTTGTTTTACAAAATTCCGGAGAAATCGCCAAAAAAATGGGCGATGATTATATCAGCGTTGAACATCTTTTTCTTTCTCTGCTTTCAGGAAAAAATCCAATAAGCGAAATTTTGTCAAATTATAAAATAAATTATGACGAGGTGCTCAAAGTACTTGCTTCTATCCGCGGCAATCAAAAAGTGGACTCTCCGGAACCGGAAAGCAAATATGATGCTTTGAAAAAATACGGTAAAAATTTAACCGATTTGGCGCGCAAAGAAAAAATAGATCCGGTCATCGGGCGAGACGAAGAAATTCGTCGTGTAATGCAGATACTTACCCGTCGCACCAAAAATAATCCTGTGCTTATCGGTGAACCGGGAACCGGGAAAACAGCTATTGCCGAAGGTTTGGCCCAACGAATAGTAAACAACGATGTGCCTGAATCGCTCAAAAACAAAGAGTTGATAACTCTGGATATTTCTTCTCTGGTTGCGGGTTCAAAATTCAGAGGCGAATTTGAAGACCGTCTCAAAGCGGTGCTCAAAGAAGTTGATGCTGCGGCCGGAAAAATTATCTTATTTATTGACGAACTTCATACGATTGTCGGAGCCGGCTCTTCTGAAGGGTCAATTGATGCCGCCAACATGCTCAAACCGATGTTGGCTCGCGGTGAGCTACGTGCTATCGGTGCCACAACTCTCAAAGAGTACCAAAAATATATTGAAAAAGACGCAGCATTGGAACGTAGGTTTCAACCTGTTTTAGTCGCCGAACCAAACGAAGATGATGCTATCGCCATTTTACGCGGGATCAAAGAAAAATATGAAGTACACCACGGGGTAAAAATCACGGATTCAGCTATTGTTTCCGCGGTCAAACTTTCCGAGCGTTATATTACTGACAGATTTTTACCGGATAAGGCTATAGATTTGATAGACGAAGCGGCTTCGGCGCTACGCCTGGAAGTAGAATCTATGCCTGAGGAATTGGACCGTTTTAAAAGACAGATTATAAAACTGGAAATAGAAAAAAGGGCTTTGGGTAGTGAAAAAACGCAAGATGCCAAAGAGCAACTTATTAAATTGGAAAAAGATCTTGCAGAAATCAAAGAAAAAGCCACTGAACTAGAAGCAAGATGGAAAAATGAAAAAGAAGCTATTGAAAAAATACACAATCTCAAAAAAGAAATAGACAAAACCAAACAACAAGCGGAAATCGAAGAACGCAAAGGAGACTTACAAAAAGTTGCCGAACTTCGTTATGGAAAAATATCCGAACTGGAAAAAGAAATCAAGGAAAACGAAAAGAAATTGCGTGATCTGCAAAAAAATCGCGGAATCTTAAAAGAAGAAATAACGGAAAACGACATTGCCGGTGTAGTTTCACGCTGGACAGGAATCCCGGTTATCAAAATGTTGCAAAGCGAAACTCAAAAACTCATCCTCATGGAAGAAGAATTGAAAAAAAGAGTTGTCGGTCAAGACGAAGCTGTCAACGCCGTGTCCAAAGCTATCCGTCGCAGCCGCGCGGGCATCTCCGAACCCAACAAACCCATCGGTTCTTTTATCTTTTTGGGTCCAACCGGTGTAGGTAAAACCGAACTGGCAAAAAGTTTAGCTGAATTTATGTTTGATACGGAAGATGCTCTGGTACGCGTTGATATGAGCGAATATATGGAAAAACACAGCGTCAGTAAAATAATCGGCTCTCCCCCGGGATATGTCGGATATGATGAAGGCGGACAACTTACCGAAATCATTCGCCGTCGTCCATACAGTGTAATTTTATTTGATGAAATTGAAAAAGCGCATCCAGATATTTTCAATATAATGTTACAAATTTTGGACGATGGTAGAGTAACGGACGCCAAAGGCAGAATTGTCAATTTCAAAAATACGGTTATCATTATGACTAGTAATATCGGCAGTGAAGCGATTTTAAATTTACGAAAAAACAGTGAATTTGGCTTTACCGAAACCAAACGCGAAAAAACCAAAGAAGAAACAAAAATAAAAGAAAAAATTACCGAATCGCTAAATAATTATTTCAAACCCGAGTTTCTCAATCGTATTGATGAAACCATCGTTTTTCATTCTTTGGCGGAAAAAGAAATTGAAAAAATCGTAGAATTGCAATTGTCGCATTTGGAAAAACGTTTGATGGAAAAAAAGATATCTCTTTCTTTTGATGAAAAAATCAAAAAGTATCTGGCGCAAAAAGGATACGATATCAACTATGGCGCCCGACCGCTCAAACGTACCATACAAAACGAGCTTTTGGACAAACTTTCTCTGATGATTATCGAAGGAAAAATCAAAGAAGGGCAGAAAGTAAAAACTTCTCTCAACAAAAACGAAATAGTAATAAAATAACTTATAAAACAACCTCGCAAAAAGGGGTTGTTTTATATTTTAAAAAATGTTAAAATAAACATATAAAAAATAATTTGAATATTTATGAGACTATCCAAAATTGCCTTTGTTTTTATATGTTTATTTAGTTTGCTTTTCCCCTCTTTTTCTTTAGCGCAAGCGGAATTTAATCCTAACTTTATTATTTCCGACGAAGAGATGCAACAAAGCAATTCTATGTCTGTTCGCGATGTTCAAAAATTTTTGGAAGCCAAAGGAAGTTATTTGGCAACTTATTCGGCTCAAGATATTGACGATATTTTTAAAACTGCGGCACAAATAATTTACGAGGCTTCCCAACGCTACAACATTAACCCAAAATTTCTTCTGGTAAATTTACAAAAAGAACAAAGCTTGATAATGGACAATTCTCCCACTCAAAAACAACTTGATTGGGCTATGGGTTACGCGGTTTGTGATTCTTGCAGTATGAATGATCCGAAAATTCAAAAATACAAAGGTTTTGCCAAACAAGTTGACAATGCCGCCGGGATTATCAGATGGTATTACAATAATACCAATCACGGTGTGGTGAAAAAAATAAACTCTCCTGTTTTTATCAACAACCAACAAGTTATTCCTCAAAGTTGGGCTACCGCTTTTCTTTATACCTATACACCCCACTTACAAGGAAATAAAAATTTTTGGCGAATTTGGAGTAATTGGTTTGCTTCTATCTACCCAAACGGCACAATTTTACAAGCAGCAGATACGGGAAAATATTACCTTATTACCGACGGCAAAAAAAGACCTTTTGAAAGTAAAACGGTCTTGATTTCACGCGTTGACCCGGGTTTAGCGGTAGTAGTGCCGGGAACAGATTTGATAAACTACCCCGACGGATCACCGATTAATTTTCCTAATTATTCCATTATCAAGACCGAACGCGGTTATTATTTGCTTGATTATGACACCAAACGACCTTTTGCCGATGAAGAAACTGTGAGAAAATTGGGTTTTAACCCACAAGAAATTATAGAGGCAACTGAAAGTGAGATGAACGCTTATGAAATCGGACCGACTATTACAGCTTCTACCACCAAACCTCAGGGTGTTATTTATAAAATTACAGATGCCGCCAACGCTCACTTCTTGCTTAAAGACGGTGTCTTGTTTCCGCTTGTAGCCCCAGAAGTTGCTAAATCCAACTACCCCGGACTTGATATTGAAAATAAAAAGAAAAAGGATATCACCACCTACCCTATTTCCGATAAACTGATAACTTTTACCGATGGTACTCTGCTCAAAATGAAAGATAGAAATATTATTTATGTCATGGATAAGGGACAAAAAAGACGCATCGCTGACGAAGAAACATTTTTGGCCATGGGTTATAGTTATAAAAATTTAATAACTGCTCCCCTATCAACGTTATTGGCTATGGCTGAAGGAGATTCTATTTATGTAAACAATAGCTTAGCCAGTTCACAAAATAAATTTTTGGGCGATAGTGAAATGGAAGTGGAAGATTTGTATAAAACAAAATTACCAGCTTATCTTGTGGCCGAATATCCAAGCGGTCGTATTCTCTCCGGAAAAAATATAGACACCGTCCGACCGATAGCTTCTTTGACAAAAATTTTAACCGCTTATGAGGCTTTATCTACTGACTTTGATTTAACCAAAACTTCCGTTTTTGATGCAAAAAAACACGTCGCCGAAGGTAATCCTCTCAAATTGATAAACGGTGATAAAATAAAAAACAAAGACTTATTTTATGGTATGCTTGTAGGCTCAATAAATAACGCCTCCAGAATTATCGCTCAAAATAGCGGTGTAAATGAAAATGAATTTATTCAAAACATCAATCTTCGTTTGCAAAACTGGGGCGCAGATAACACGCAAATAATCGATGTATCCGGATTGAGCGAAAAAAATGTTTCTACCGCCAGAGATTTATTGAAAATTTTTGTAAAAACTCTTGAAAAAAAAGATATCAAGGAAGCCCTGGGATTATCTTCTTATAAATTTACAAAGACCTCCGGAAAAACCGTTCAATCACAAACTCTCAATAATACAAATAAGCTTTTAGGAACAACTGCCAAAAATTATACTGTCTTGGCCAGTAAAACCGGATTTACCAACGAAGCCAGCTCCACTTTGATGATGTTGGTTGAAGAAAAATCAAACGATCCTATTTTAATTTTAGCAAGTAAAATAAAATTAGGCCAAACCAATAATCAGGTTAAACAAATGCAATCACTCTTGCGCAAAGAAGGTTTCTTTAAACACAAAAGCGACACCGGCTATTACGGCACAGTAACAAAACAAGCCTTGGACAATTATGTCAAGAATAAAAAACCGGGGAAACAATATATTATTATAACTTTAGGAAATCCTGATTATAATAATCGTTTTGTTGAACCGGATAAGATAGCTCAATGGGCCATAGATAAAAAATACGCTCAATTAGCCAATCAAAAATAATATATGTCTTTAGTTTTTGCCGGTATTACACCGCACCCTCCGCTACTCTTACCAACCATCGGTAAAGAGGAAGTTAAAAAAATAGAAAAAACCAAAAAAGCTTTTCTGCAGCTGGAAAAAGAGCTGTATGCGACTCATCCGGATATCATAATCATCATATCTCCTCATGGTAGTTTTTTTATTGACGCTTTTACCATAAATGCCTGTCCGGAGTTTATCACGGATTTTAAAGAATTCGGCGATTTGGCTACAAAAATAAAATTCAAAGGAGAAACGATGTTAGCTTATAAAATTCGCAAAACTGCTTTTGCGCAAAATTTACCGACCGCTACCATAAGCGAACCTCTCCTAGATCACGGTAGTGGAGTTCCTCTTTATTTTTTGATGTCACATCTTAAAAAATGTAACTTGTTGCAACTGGGTTTTTGCGATCTGTCTTATAAAGAACACGTGGAGTTTGGCAATATTGTTCAGGAGGTAATCCAAAATACCAATAAACGAGTAGCGGTCATAGCTTCCGGCGATATGTCACATTGCCTAACTTCGGAAGCTCCGGGCGGATATGCTGCCGAGGGAAAAATATTTGACGAAAAAATACAAAGTTTTTTGGCCAATCAAAACTTAGCCGGAATGCTTCAGATGAAACCCGAATTTATAAATTCCGCCGGTGAATGCGGGTTCCGCTCACTCTTAATTTTAGCCGGAATTTTACAAGGTATAAATTGCGATTATCGACAACTTTGTTATGAAGCACCTTTTGGTGTCGGTTATTTAACCGCTTATTTCAAATTATAATTTTATGCGGGCGCAAATAATACTTTTTCGCAGGATGCCCCCCAATATTTCATATTTTGATTATTTGGTTCCGGAAAATTTACAAAAAAAAATCAAACCCGGACAACTGGTGAAAGTTCCTTTTCGTAATAAGGAAGAGTTCGGTTTAGTTTATTCATTGGAGCAAGATTCTTTGAAATTAAAAAGTTCTATAAAATTACGGACTCTAAACAGTATTTGTTTTGAAAATTCTTTTTTAACAAAACAAATTTCCGATTTTTATAAAGAGCTATCTGAATTCTATGCTACAGACCTGGGCTTTATTTATAAATTTAGCTTCCCTGCTTTTACCAAGAAATTTTTTAACGAATTATCACCGACTGATTTTCCGGAAATTTATTCTATTGTCAAAAATACAAAGCCGACTGTTATTACAACTTCTGATATTGAAACAGTAAGCAGTTTTATTCTTAAGCAATTATCTCCTAAAAAACAAAATTTAATTTTGGTTCCGGAAAAAAATTCTTTGGATGAAATAGCTTCAATATTAAAAAATAAATTTCCAATAGAACTGTTAAGTAGTGATATAACGGATAAAAATTCCGCCAAACTTTGGAAAAAAATAAGACAAAATGAAAACTTAACGATTGTCGGTACACGAAAAGCTCTTTTTTTACCTTGGACCAATTTGCAAAAAATACTAATACTTGACGAAGGAAATGAAAACTACAAATCATGGGATATGGCGCCTCGTTATCATACCAAAGATGCAGCCATGTTATTATCAAAATTTACCGGAGCGCAAGTCTACCTCCTTTCTCACACTCCTTCTATCAGTTCTTATCATTTTGCACAGCAAAGCTCTTATTTATCCAGTGGAAATCTTACGCCGTTAAATCGTGCTTTTACTTTAGTTGACCTGAATTTAGAAAAACAAGCCAAAAATTATTCTCCTTTAAGCTATCAATTGATTGATTTATTACAAGGCTTACAGCCTTCTGATTCCGCTTTTTTATATATTAACAAAAAAGGGAGTGCCGGCTATCTTTTTTGCGGTGATTGTAAAAAACCGGTTATCTGCAATATTTGTGGCAGACCAGTATCCTACTTCGGAGTAAAAAAAGAAATTCGCTGTAACTTTTGTCAAACCAATAAACCACTCATCGGTCAATGTCTCAATTGTCACAGTTATAATCTAAAAATGCGCAATCCGGGAACTGAGAGTGTAGAAAAAGAACTTTCCAAATTACCTGAATTAAGTAAATTTAAAATTATCCGTATTGATTCTGAAAATGAAATGGCGGGTGATCTGAAATCAAATAATAGCGGAACTATATTTGTCGGTACAGAGTTAGCTTGGAGCATTATCCCGTGGCAAAACATAAAATTGTTAGGGTTTTTGGATACCGACAGATCATTACTCTCTTCTGAATACAAAAATCTGGAAAATCTTTGGCAAAAAATCCGTGATTCATTTTATAAAACTTCACCCCATACTACTGTTGTTTTACAAACTTCTCATCCCGACCATTATCTTTTTTCCGCTTTAAAAGAACCTGATATATTTTACCAAAACCAATTGAAAGAAAGATCCTTTTTCCAATACCCTCCTTTTAATTATTGGCTAAAATTGGCTATTTTTTCTCCCAACACCAATCTAGCCATCAAGGAAGCCGGTATCTTGAAAAACCGCTTAGAGGACTTGACAAAAACCGTTAAAAACGCTAAAATAAGCGGTCCACATCAAGCAATCCCCTATTTTCAAAAAGGAAATTATCGTTATATACTGCTTGTTCGTCTGGGATATGAAAATTATCATACTGTAATCAAAGAAATTAATAAGATTATTCCAAAAAATTGGAAGGTTGATCCAAATCCAAGCACACTATTTTCAGTATAATATGT
>CAYUIA010000017.1:0-3158 GCA_964444635.1 uncultured Gammaproteobacteria bacterium | reverse complement strand
AATTTGGCAGAGGAATTTTGGAATCACTAATGAGCGATTCTGCTTTTGAGGTTATTGCTGTATTTACTCAACCTGATAAACCGGTTGGTAGAAAACAAGAAATACAAATGTCCCCGGTAAAATTATTAGCTCAAGAAAAAAACATCCCTATTTTTCAACCTGATAGTTTGAAAAATTATGAAATACCGAATTTGGGCGCAGATTTAAATATTGTTTGTCAATACGGACTTATCATTCCCCAAACAGTTTTGGATTCAGCTAAACACGGAAGTATAAATATTCACACTTCTCTACTCCCGAGATATCGCGGTGCTTCCCCAATACAATCCGCAATTTTGAATGGTGAGAAAGAAACAGGTACAACCATAATGTTAATGGATAGTAAAATGGACCACGGTCCGATTTTAGCGCAAGAAAAAATTACGATTAATCAGGATGATAATTACTTAACTCTGAGTGAAAAAATGTTACCACCAGCCTGCACTCTTTTAAACAGAACTATAAAAGAATATTTGAGCGGAAAAATAAAACCGCAAGAACAAAACCACGAAGAAAAAACTTTGTGCAAAATGTTTAATCGTGAAGACGGACAAATTGATTTTACAAAATCCGCACAAGATATTTATAATCAATTTCGTGGATTTTATGTTTGGCCGGGAATATTTACTTTTTTTGAAAATAAAAGAATAAAATTACTTAATATCAAGCCTGTTGAAAAAAAACTGCAACCTGGAAAATTTGTTGCTGAAAACGGAAGATTGTTTGTCGGGTGCGCAGTTAATTCGATTGAAGTATTTGAATTACAAATTGAAGGGAAAAAACCTATGGATGCTAAAGCCTTCATTAACGGATACTTAAAATAAAAAATTTAACTGTCATCCCTGCGAAAGCAGGGATCCAGGAGAAATAAGATAACCACTGGATTCCTGCTTTCGCAGGAATGACACTACTAAACCTTGTCCGCATGTTTTCAAACTACCCTACATATTTATTATTACTCGATTACGCCTTATTGCGTATTTTTTCTTTTTACTTCCAACCAGGAAGTTGGATGAATACTGTTTTGACTTTATTCTTTTTGAGCGTAACTCTGGCTTTACTTCTTGCTCGCCGTAAAGAGGGCTGGTATTTAATTGCTTTTGAAATAATTCTTGGTGGCGCGGGTGGATTTTTGTCGGCATTTAATCTATCGCTTCGTACTTTACTCTTAATATCCTCGGCCTTGATTTTTATTTTCCAAAAACTAAAAAGTAAAAAATTACTTCCTTTACTAAAAGAAAATAAAATAATTAGTATAATTTTTGGCTTACTTATTTTATTTGCCGGAATTTCCGCTTTTGTCGGTTTTCTAAACGGACATAATTTAAATTTAATCTTTGCCGACGCTCTCCCTTACTTTTTTCTTTTTTATTATTTTCCGCTCAAAGAACTTTTATACGATGATGAATTTATAGTCTTTGCTAAAAAAATGATTTTAACTGCCATTATCGGTAACACTTTATTTATTCTATTGACCTTTATCGGTTATTCTTCTGGAATTTTAGTAATGTTTGATCCTTATTATCATTGGTATCGCGATATCGCTCTCGGAAAAATCACGGAAATGGGTGGAAATTTTTACCGTTTAGTCTTAAATGAACAACTACTTCTCGCACCAATATTGCTTTGCTGGCTTTATAAAACCATAAAAGAAAAAATTACTTGGCAAAATATCGCCATATTATCCGCTTTACTTTTTGTTCTCGGGATTAACTTTACTCGTATCTATCATCTGGCGATAATTTTCGGATGTTTATTTTTAATCACCAGACTAAATTGGAAAAAAGCTATCGCTATTTACTTTATTTCTCTATCTCTCTATCTCTCTATCTTTTGCAGTGCTAACTTAATTATTACCAAAGGCGCAGACCCTGGTTTAAACTTACTTCTCGGTCGCGCTCAAAGCATAATAAATCCGGATTCGGAAAATAGCTCTCTTACCCGCATGATGTTATTGCCAAAAATTTGGGAGAAAATAAAAACAAATCCGATTTTAGGAAACGGATTGGGCGATACTGTAACCGTTTACTCCCCTATTTTCAAAAAAGAAATTATTACACCGCATTATGATTGGGGTTATCTAGAAGTTGTCGGTGAAATGGGAATACTAGGATTTATAATTTGGCTATCATTAATTTGGATATTATTTAAACAAACAAAAAACGATAAACCGGCCCTCTCACTTCTTGTCTCTCTTTTGATTATCAATATCACTTCCCCGGCATTATTTCATGTGATGGGGGTAATTTTGATAATTTTTTTACTGTCATTCCTGCGAAAGCAGGAATCCAGTGATAGTAATTAAATTTTCTGGATCCCCGTCTTTCCCAAAGGGAGGCCGTTGGCCCGCGGGAATGACAAAAGACCGTCTACTAGCGGTCTTTTTTATTTTTATACCGAATACTTAATACTATATACTAAATACTAATCTAAGTGATATTTTTTGAATATAATCTTTTTGGCTTCTTCATACTTTTTTACTTCTTCCGTCTTCCAAGGAAGTTTATAAACAAATTTCGGTAACCAGAAGCTGATACCCTTTCTCCCACGAACTATTTTTTGATACAAAATTTCATCAATCCACTCACCTTTTTTTCCAGACAGCGTGAGACCCAACCAAAAATCCCAATCTTGAAATTTTTTTAAACTTTCATCAAACGGCACAAAATCTTTTCTTCTTATCAAACTGGTAATATCTACATAATTAAATTTTTTCAATTTTTCCGGATCAAAAGCACAGTTTCTAAATTTTTTCCAACCAAATTTAAACCCGCTATAAACGAAACTGATTTCCGGTTTTTGTTCCAATATTTTGACCATTTTAGATAGCATTTGAGGGTGTCCGATAGTGTCCGCATCCCAGAATATAACACACTCCCCCCGGGAGGCCAAAAAACCCTCATTTCTGGCCTTAGGAGCCCCAAAATTGGCTTGGTTGAGTATTTTTACGTCTACTCCATTAATACGACCAATTTGAGTCAAATTTGGCACTATTTCTTCAAAACCGTCGGTACTTCCATCATTTACAATAATTACTTCCAACGGACGATAAAATTGCCCCATTATAGACTCTAGAGTCGGGATTATTGTGTGTTTGTGGTTGTAGATTGGAATGATGA
>CAYUIA010000016.1:10236-11314 GCA_964444635.1 uncultured Gammaproteobacteria bacterium | reverse complement strand
GTTTTTTGTTTACAAAACACGTTTTTGATGATAAAATCAGAATAACCTTTTTAACTAAAAATTTTATGAAAATTTTAGATAATTTAGCCAAAATCAAACAATTGGACAGTAAAAATATGCTCGGGAGTATTGAATTGCTGGGGCAGCAGATAAAAGAAGTGGAAAAAGCAGTTAAAACTATAAAGATTCCGAAAAATTATAAAAAGTTTGAAAATATTATCGTGTGTGGGATGGGTGGATCGGCCCTGGGTGCGCATCTGATAAAAAGCGTATATAAAAATGATTTGAAAACCCCTTTGTCTATTGTGAACGGTTATCATCTGCCTGGGTTTGCGAATAAAAATACTTTGGTGATACTTAGCAGTTATTCCGGAAACACGGAAGAAGTAATATCCTGCGCCGATGAAGCGAAAAAGAAAAAATGTAAAATTGCCGTGATTGCCTCAGGTGGTAAATTGGCGACTTTGAGTAAAAAAGAAAAATATCCGGCTTTGATTTTTACGACAAATAATAATCCGTGCGGATCACCGCGTATGGGGTTGGGTTATTCCATTGTCGGACAGATTTATTTATTTTCCAAGTTGGGTTTATTGAAAGTTAAAACCGAGAAGCTGAAAAAAATTCCGGAATTAATAGGGGAGTTAAATAAAAAATTCGGTGTTAAAGTAAAAAGTATTTTGAAAGATGTTGCCGAAAAAACAAAAGGCAAATCCATGTGGTTTGTCGGAGCTGAACATCTCGGAGGTTCTGCCCATATTGCCGCCAATCAGATGAATGAAAACGCCAAACGTTTTGCCGGATATTTTCTCATTCCGGAACTCAATCATCATCTGATGGAAGGAATGATAAATCCAAAAAGCAATAAAGATAATCTGTTGTTTGTATTTTTGGAATCGGATTTGTATAGTGATAATTTCAAAAAACGTTTTATCTTGACCAAAGAAATTTTGAAAATGAATAAGATAAATTTTGTTTCTATCAAAGCGAAAGAAAAATCCGCTTTGGAACAAACTGTGGAAATATTGATTATGAGCTCTTATTTGAGTTTTTATTCTGCGATGGTAGAGGGAATTGATCC
>CAYUIA010000016.1:0-10136 GCA_964444635.1 uncultured Gammaproteobacteria bacterium | reverse complement strand
CTTTGCTTTTGAAAGTTCCTCATTTATTTCCGAAAGTATTGGATAAATATTTAATGAAAGATTTTAATCCGGAAATAGAACAAGAAGTAGAAACAGTGCGGGGTGCTTTTATGTTATTGCGTAAAAAAACTTTAGATAAACTAGGTTGGGGTTTTGATCCGCGATATTTTATTTGGTTTGAAGATATTGATCTTTGCCGAGAAATAAAAAAGATGAATTTGAAAGTTATTTATACGCCGATAGTAACTTGTGTGGATTTGATAGGACAGAGTTTCGTGCAAAGAACCAATTTGTGGAAACAAAAGAATTTTACTGCCAGTATGTTGAAATATTTTCAAAAATGGGAGCCATGGTATATGTGGATTTGGATTGCTATTTTCCGGCCGGTGGCTATTTTTATGGTGTGGTTAAAAGAAAAAATGGGAAAAAATAATTCAGATAAAATCAGAGTTAGTTTGTAATATGCCAAAACTTTCTGTAAATTTAGTTGTCTGGAACGGGGCGAAATATTTGCCTTATCTTTTTGATTCGCTGCGTAAACAAAACTATCAAGATTGGGAATTGCAAATTTTAGATAATAATTCTACCGACAATACCATAGAAATTATTGAAAAAGAAATTATAAATTTTCCGGTCCCGGTAAGATTTTTCAAAGAAAAAGAAAATCATGGTTTTGCCAAAGGGCATAATATATTATTTGCAGAAAGCGACAGCGAATATTTTTTGCTTTTGAATCAAGACATGTATTTGACAGAAGATTGTTTGGAAAAAATGGTTGAATTTTTGGATAAAAATCCGGCAGTAGCTGCAGTCTCACCTCGTTTGATGCGTTGGAATTTTGCCAAAATCAACGAAGGACTTCAAGAATCTTTTTCTTTACAAATTGATGCCCTGGGTTTGAAAGTTTTTCGTAATCGTCGTGTGATAGAACAGTATACCGGAGAAAATTGGGAAGAGATAAAAAATATTTTTGGAGAAAAAAACGAGTTAGAAGTTTTTGGAGTTTCCGGAGCTTTTCCGATGTATCGCCACAATGCCATAAAAAATGTTTTGTTTGATAACGGGCAGATGCTTGATGAAAGTTATCAGTCTTACAAAGAAGATGTAGATTTGGCTTATCGGTTGCAAACTACCGGCTACTCTTCCTTTATATTACTCGATACTATTGCTTATCATGACAGAGCCGGTGCCGGTCCCAAAGAAAGCGGAGATTTAGCAGCTTTAAAAAATAAGAAGAAACACAGTCCTTGGGTCAAATATTTCAGTTACAGAAACCATTTGGCGACTCTTTATAAAAACGAGCGCTGGCAAAACTTTTGGCTTGATTTTGTTTTTATTTTATGGTATGAATTGAAAAAGTTCGTTTACTTTTTGATTTTTGAACCGAAGATTTTAAAAGGTTGGGCGGATTTGATGAAAGAAAGAAAAAATTTAAAAAGTAAAAGACAAGAAATTAAAAACAAACAAAAAATTTCTTGGAGGGATTTACGTAAATGGTGGAAATAATTTTATGAAAGATATCACAATAGTGTTTGTAAATTATTTAATGAAAGACGACATAATAAACGCTGTCGATTCTTTGATTAAAGATATCGCCGATTGTCCGTATGCGGTTCAAATAACGGTGACTGATAATTCGCAAAACAAAGATAATATCAAAGAATCTTTGACGGAAAAATTTCCGCAAGTTAAATATATCGATTGTGGAGGAAATATTGGCTTTGGCGCCGGCAATCAAGTCGGTTTTATAGACACTCCGGCTCGTTATTATTTTGCGATTAATCGTGATACGATAATTCCAGAAAACAGCAGGACGATAGAACGGTTGGTAAGATTTATGGATGAACATCCTAAAATCGGCTGTATTGGGCCAAAATTACTGAACATGGACGGAACTCTGCAGGATACTTGTTATCGTTTTGATTTTCGCGCTTTATTGATTAAACCGCTCAAACAAATAAATTTTGATAAAAAATATGCTTGGGTAAAGAAATACGCGGATTATCTTCTGATGAAAGATTTTGATCATAACGAAACCAGACCTGTAGATTGGGTTTTGGGAGCGGCCATGATAGTGCGTCAAGAAGTGGTAAATGATATCGGTTGGTTTGATCCTAGATATTTTATGTATTTGGAAGATTGCGACTGGTGTCGCAGGATGTGGGAGTACCACTGGCCAGTTTATTATGTCCATGATATTGTCATATTACATCGTCACGAAAGACAATCTGCCAAAGTTCCGGGAATTTTCAAAGCTTTGATAAAAAATAAAACCGCCCGCATCCATCTGGCCAGTTGGTGTAAATACCTCTGGAAATGGAAAGGTAAATATAAATATTATGCTGAATAAATATCCCAAAGTTGCCATTGTATATCTTTCATTTCACAGCGAACCGTATATTGACGATGTGGTATCCGCTTTGAAAAAAATCACTTATCCCAAAGACAAATTGGAGTTTGTTATAGTAGACAATCCACATCCGCAATATGGTCCGTCTGTCAGATTTTTGAACGAAACAGTAATGCCTTTGTCGGGTAATGAATTGCCACATGTGACAATTTTACCGCAAACAGAAAATCTTGGTTTTGCTGGCGGTAATAATGCGGGGATAAATTGGGCATTGGAACAAAACTTTGATTATGTATACTTTCACAATAACGATGGTTTCGTAGCTACTGATTTTTTGGAACCCTTGATTGAAACTATGGAACAGGATAAAAAAATCGGCATTACCCAATCACTTGTTATGTTGCATCCGGAAACAGAATTGATAAATACTTCCGGCAACACTTTCCAATATCTCGGGATAGGCTTTTGTAATGATTTTCGTAAAAAGAGAACGAATATTGATTTAACAAAAAACAAGGAAATTAATTATGCCAGCGGTGCGGCGATGTTGATGAGGGTAGATTTGTTGAAACAGTTTGGAGTTTGGGATAAAGATTTCTTTTTGTATCATGAAGATGTAGAATACTCTTTTCGTTTGAAAATCGCCGGCTATAAAGTCGTGGTAGTTCCCAATTCCATCTTCTATCATAAATATTCTTTTTCTCGCAACAAAGAAAAATTTTATTATATTGAACGTAATCGCTACGGAGTGATGTTGATGTTTTTTAAATGGCCGACACTTTTGCTGATGTTGCCGATGGGAATTGTTTTAGATATCGGTTTACTACTGTTTGCTTTTAAAAACGGCTGGGTGAAAGAAAAGTTAAATGCTTATAAATATTGGTTATCATGGAAAAATTGGCAATTATGGCTGAAAAAAAGAAAATATGTGCAAAGTATTCGCCAAATTAAAGACAAAGAATTGATAAAAGATTTGGCGGGCAAAGTTGAATTTGAAGATAAGAGTATTAATAATCCTGTTTTAAAATATATCGGCAATCCGTTGATGAATGTCTATTGGCAAGTAATCAAAAGAATAATTTTTTGGTAGTATGTCTTTGAAAAAGATCAGAAAAGCTATTTTGACAGGTGGAGGAAGGGCAACCAGATTACGTCCGGTTACTTCAACCATCAATAAACACTTGATTCCATTGGCCAATAAACCCATGATTTTTCATGCTATCCAAAAAGTCGTGGATGCCGGGGTGGAAGAAATTTTTATCAATCTCAACCCCGGGGATACGGAACTTGCTAAATATATCGGCGACGGAGGGCATTGGGGAATAAAAATAACTTATTTTGAACAAGAGGGTGGTCCGCAAGGTGTGGCCCATGTTGTCAAACAAGCGCAAAAGTTTATCGGTAACGACCCATTTATTTTCTTTTTATCCGATAATGTAGTGCTCGGCGATATTAAACCCATGGTGGCGGAATTTACGGAAAATAAATATGATTGTATGTTGGCTTTATCGGAAGTCCCCAATGCCAAATCTTTTGGTGTGCCGGTTTTTGATGAAAATAAAAAATTGGTGGATGTTTGGGAAAAGCCGGAAAATCCGCCAAACAATTTTGCGGTTACAGGTATTTATATTTACGGTCCGGATGTTTTTTTCAAAGCATTTGATAATATAGAAAAAAGCGCTCGCGGTGAATACGAAATCAGCAGTATTCACTCTCACTTTTTGAAAAATAATTATAAGGTTGGTTATAAAGAAATAACCGGTTGGTGGAAAGATACCGGACAAGCGCACGATCTTATTCTGGCCAACAAATTATTGCTTGATGAATTGAAAGATGAGGAGTTTGTCATTCAAGGAAAAGTGGAAGAGGGTGCAACGCTTACGGAAAAAGTGCATATCGGCGCCGGAACGATTGTCAGAAATGATGTAAAAATAAAAGGCCCGACCACTATCGGTGAAAATTGTATTTTGGAAAATTGTGTTATCGGACCTTATGCTACTATCGGTTCGGGTTGTGTGATAAAAAATGCGGAGGTTAATAATTCTATTATTTTGAAAAATTGCACCATCGATTGTCAACTCAAATTTACGGAAAGCATTGTAGGAGAAAAAGCGGAAGTGGTGAAAAAAAGAACGGACGAATGTCGTCGGATAATTATCGGTGAACAGACGGTGATTGAGGTTTAGAGATATTAGGATATTAAGATATTGGATATTAAAAAATTCTGAATTTAATTCAGAATTTTTTTGTAGCCTGCCTGCCGGCAGGCAGGTCCGTAGTCTGTAGACTGAAGTCCAATTACGTTCGGTTTTTCAGCGCGCTGATAATAGTGATTTCGTCGGCATATTGCAAATCCGAACCTAGTGGAAGTCCGCGAGCCAAACGAGTAATTTTCAGATCTGGCCTTAATTGTGAGAGTTCTTTTTTGAGATACATCATCGTAGTTTCACCCGGTAGATCAGGAGATAGTGCCAAAATAACTTCTTTGACTTTTGTGTTTTCTTTTAATCTTTTTTTCAACTCTCCAATTTTCAGATTTTTTATTTCCTCGGGTGTGTCATCGGTATTTATTTGACCGCGTAAAACATGATAAAGTCCGGAGTATTCACGAGTGTTTTCCAGAGCTGTCAAATCTTGAATATCAGATACTACACAAACTGTTTCTTGTGTCCTTTTCGGATCAGCGCAAATATGACAAGGTGAATTGTCATCAAAATTCCAACAAACTTCACAGCTTTTTGTTTTGGCCAGCAAAATATCCAAGGAATCCCTCAGCTCATTGACCTCTTTTTTCCCGGATTTTAGCAGGTGAAAAACAAAACGCTCGGCGCTACGCTGTCCGACCGAGGGTAGTTTTTTGAAAGCTTCAATAAGATTGTTTATTGAAGTGGAATACATAAGTTAAATTTAATTTCCCATGCCCGGCAGACTAAAACCACTTTCTTGCATTTTACCGGCGATAATTTTTTGAATTTTTTTGAGTACATCTTCGTGTACGTCTTTGATAGCGCTTTCCAATTTTTCTTTTTTATCCGGAGCCATCATTTCCGGGGCGATTTTGATTTCCGTGATTTGCATATTACCGTTCATGGTAATACTGACGGTGGAGCCGAAATTATTGGCGGTAGCAGTTTCACCGCTTAGAGTTTCTTGAAGTTTTTTTCCTTGATCGCGAAGATCTTTGAACTGTTTTAGTTTGGAGAACATGGACATACGATAAAATTATAAATTATAAATTTTAAATTATAAAATTAAGGCCTTGCCCCGTGGTCCGTCCGCCGTGGCGGACGGATTTTACGGGGTTAAAATTGTGGTGTTGGTGGTTCAGCGGAAACCGGTTGATTTTGGAAAGCTGATTTTGGTTTTAAAGCCGGAGCGGATCGGTGTTCATTTGTCGGACCTTTATTTTCCGATAAGTTTTTTTCCAAATTACGGAAAGAAGTACAATTGGCATTAAAGAGTAGTTTGACTGTGCCGACCGGACCGTTTCTGTGTTTAGCGACAATTATTTCAGCCGTATACCTCTCATCTGGTGGAATTTCTTCAGGGGCATAATTTCTATCAGCCGATTTGCGATAGATAAACATTACCACATCGGCGTCTTGTTCGATAGAGCCGGATTCGCGCAAATGAGAAAGTTTCGGGATAGCCGGTTTGCTTTGCTCAACCACACGAGAAAGCTGAGAAAGGGCGATAACTGGTACATTGAGCTCACGAGCAATACCTTTCAGTCCGCGAGTGATTTCAGAAACTTCTTGCACGCGACTTTCAAAACTACCGCGAGATTCCATCAATTGCAAATAATCGATAACAATCATTCCTAAACCGTGTTCGGCCTGTAATCGCCTGGCTTTGGTGCGTAATTGTAAAATATTGTTGTTGGGGGAGTCATCAATAAAGATTGGAGCTTCCGAAAGTGTGCCAATAGCGTGTCCGATACGCGGAAAATCATCATCTTCCGGTCTGTCAGACAGCTTGCCATTGCGCAATCGCCACAAGTCAATATTGGCTTCCGCGCAAATCATACGATCAACCAGTTGTTCTTTGCTCATTTCCAGAGAAAACATCCCGACCGGGACTTTGAGTTTACCTCCGACATGACGGACAATATCCATGGCAAAAGAAGTTTTACCCACAGACGGACGAGCGGCGATAATTATCAGATCAGATTTTTGCAAACCGGCTAACAAATTATCCATTTCCTTGAAACCTGTTGATAGTCCGCGCAGTTGCCCTTTGTTTTTATGTAATTCATCAATACGATCAAAAGCGGTGTCCAAAACACCGCGGATAGGGGTGAAATTTTGTTTGAAATAATTTCCGGAAACTCCGAACAAACTGCGTTGCGCCTCGTCTAATATTTGTTCCAAATCATCTCTTTCTTCATAACCCAATCTCGCGATATCCGATGATGATTGGATAAGACGGCGACGGACAGCTTTACGATGAACTATCTGGCCGTAATGTAGCACATTGGCCGCGGTAGGCACGACATTGCAAAGAGTGGCCAGATATGGCTTGCCCCCGACTTCTTCCAATTGATTTTTTTCATTCAAGCGATTATCAATCGTCAAAAGATCGATAGATTCGTTTTTGGCATAAAGCTCTTGCATGGCTTCGTAAATCTTGCCATGAGAGCTTTTATAAAAATCGCTTGCTTCCACAATATCGGCAATTTTAATCATGGCATCTTTGTCTATAAGCAAAGAGCCAAGCAGTGACATTTCCGCTTCTATGCTGTGCGGCGGAATTTTATCTATGGAGTCAAAATTGCCTGGGACAGTCATACTATTTTTTAGTTATTTTATCTTATCTAAAAAGTAAATAATTCGCAACCCCAAAAAGCGGATAAACTGTTGATGAAATGTGGTTTAAAAAAACCGCCCCCAAAAGGAGCGGTTCAAGAACGAGCGTTTATCTTGGTGATCAGCGACCGATAGGCAAACGGCGCGCTTAACAGGATAAAAAAAGAGCCAAGTAAAGAGAAATTACTTTCCGGGTTTGGGTAAGCCAGGACAAAAGCGCCCAAACCGCACATTTCCAGCAAAAACTTGATTTTACCCGACATTCCAGCTTTGATAAGCCGTTTTTCGCTTTTATTGTTGGTAAAATCCAGATAATCTTGCCAGCGCACCACCGTCAGCCAGATTTCTACCGGCACGATAAGGGTTAAGCTACTGAAAGCGATTACTGGATAAAATATTCCCGTGTTTGTAAAATCCATCAGGAAAATCAAAGGAACAATCAAACAAACAAAGAAAACCTTATCCATGAGCGCGTCAATGGCTGCGCCGAATTCGGTCAGCATTTTTCTGCTTCTGGCCAAAAGTCCGTCCACTGAATCAAGATAAGCGGCAAAAACAAACAGGACAAAGGCTGAAATCTGGAAATCAAGCAACAGCAGGATAAGTACGGGTAGAAACAAAAAAGCGCGAAAAACAGAAATGCCATTGGGTGTGATCCAGGATGGAAAAATTTTTCCAATCAGGCTTTCCAAAGCGTTGTTGTAGCTTTTGTAAAAACCTTTAAAAGCTTTTTCAAAGAACCGCATGACATCCTCCTTTTTGGTGTTTGTTAAAATAATATCTTATCTTTGCTTTTTTTGTCAACCTTGCTATAATTTAAACTATATGAAATCCTTTGTAAAAAAATCATTGATTTTGACTTTTTTTACCCTATTTTCGGGGCTTATTTTAACATATCAGCCAGGTTGGTTTTTCGGGTTGATCTTTTTATTCTTTTTTGTTTTTTATTATGCTAAAGACGGATATCTATTACTTGAACGCGTGTTTGATTTTCCACAAAATTCTTTTCTGAGTCGTTTTTTTGGCGTGCTCACAGTTTTTTGGTTATTGGTCACAGTCGGCGGTTTTCTGATTTTAGTCAAAATACCGATTTTTTATCTAAGTCTTTTGGTTTTACCGGTGACAGACATAGTTTTAGAAATTTTAGTGAGCTTATCTCAATGGCGAAAAAAAAGAGAATATGAAACCGAGGTTTTCGCGCAAAAACAAGAAACAGTCTTGCCCAGCTCCACTTCTTTTTTGGTCGCGGTTTTACTTTTGATGGTTGGGGCTTTTTATGTTTTGGCGCGTCATCAAACCGGAGAGGAAATTTTAACCCCTTGGTCGGTTTTACCGGATTTTTATCCTTATTTGTATTTATTGATTTATTTAGTTTTGGGATTGCTTATTTTTACCAACAATCACGCCAAGACTCTATTAATTATATTTTTTGTTTTTTCTCTATTGTGTCATTTTAACTTAAGCTTAACTCATAAGTTGGTTTATGGCGCGGATTATTGGCGACACTTGGGCACCCAAAATCAGATTTTGCAAGGCGGGGGAGTCGTGGTGCAAAATTTTGCGGAAAATCCGAGTTTGATTGAAAAAATAAATTTCGGACTTTATTCTTATCTCGGGTTTTGGGGATTAAACGTTATTTTGAATTTATTTACCGGGTTTGATTTTTTGACTTTGGGGAAATTTGTCGGCCCAATACTTTGGTCTTTGTTTGTGCCGGTTTTGTTTTACGCGCTGGGGCGGGTTTTGAGTTTGTCCAAACGTTTATCGTTATTTTTGGTTTGGTTGTCTTTTATCCCGAGCGCCCTGCTTACCAGCGGTTCGTTTTCACTGCCCGCTACTTTGCATTTTGTTTTTTGGCTTTTTTCGCTGATACTTTTGTTAAAAGCAAATTTAAAAGAAAACAAAAGTCAGCTTTGGGGGCTGCTTTTTGTCGGTCTGCTACTCCTAAGCGGTTATCTGCTTTACGCCGTGCTTTTCTTTTTAGCACTTGGCTTGAAACTCATAAATACTTATTTAATAAAAAATAATTTAATAAACAATATTGTTTGGTTGTGTGTATCTGTTTTGACTGGTTTATTTTTGCCAGCCATAGAAATTGTTTCAGGATATTCTGACCTATCTTTCAAAAGCGATTTATTTTCCGCTATCAAACAGTTTGTCGGCAATCTGACTGGATATTATTTTGTTTTTGGTCCGCGACCGCACACTATTGCAACCGGAAATATTCTTTTCAACCAAACTCCTGATTATGCTTTTGTCAGTAATGGTTTGACTACCTGGTCGGGTTGGATGTTGGTGTTCGGATTATTGTTTATTGGCTTTGCAGTTTATGGGTCTTTTCAATTCTTTCAAAAAGAATCAGTTAAGCGTTGGTTGGCGGTTTTTTTCTACAGCCTGTTTATTGGTTATTTTATTAGTCGCTATCTACTCAATGGTGAAAATATTTTGGCTCGTCGACTGGATATTGTCCTCTCTACAGGCTTGATAATATTTTTTGCTTACGGAATTTTTTATTTACAACAATATTTTTCTCACCGAAGCGTCACTGTGTTTACGGTTATCATTTTGGCGATTTTTGGTTCCGCAATTTATACACTCGGACCGGCCAGTAAAGTGGTTTCATTTCAAGAATATCTAGATTACACGGATATTGCCACACGACTAAGAGATGAAAATAAATATTGCGTTATCGCTGATCCCTACAACCTTACAGCCTTAGAAGGCGTGTCAGCCAAGCAAATAGTTGGTGGAGGATTTCCGATAAAAGGCGATTTTTCTCAACCGGAATTGCAGTATATTTTGAAAAGCTTGCAAGAAGGAAAAGATAAAATGCAAATTATTGTGCAAGCGAAGCAAATCACCGGCGCGAAGAACTGTTTTGTCTTGGAGAAAAACGAAAATGGTGTTAAAATGATTAAATATTAAAATAATAATTTATGTCAGATTGTATTTTCTGCAAAATATCAGGGGGTGTTATTCCA